>NC_011312.1:2708388-3016776 GCF_000196495.1 Aliivibrio salmonicida LFI1238 | reverse complement strand
ACCTCGACGTAAATTACAACGATGTATTTCTTTGCTGTCTGGATCTTCGATATCTGCATGTTGACCAAAGCGAGTAATAACTAACCCTTCTTTAGCCGCTTCTAATGAAGATTCATCCCACTCGACAGTGGTTTTTATTTTTTCAATACGTTTGCTTTGATTTGAACGTACTCGGCGTACTTGGCCTTTAGTTAGTTTTTTCTTCTTTGCCACGAAATGATTTCACTTGTAGGTTGGCTTTCAGTTTTATGTTGAAAGATAAATCGGCCCGAGTATCATACCCTTTTTAGTTACAAAATAGGCAACTCTCTATGGCAATTAATGATCAAAACCTGATTTGGGTAGATTTGGAGATGACAGGCTTAGATCCTGAAACTCATAAAATCATCGAAATCGCATCCATTGTAACTGATGCTCAGCTAAATATTTTAGCAGAAGGGCCTGTTATTGCTATTCATCAATCAGAAGGTGAGTTGGCTAAGATGGATGACTGGTGTACCAATACACATACTAATAGTGGTTTGGTTGCTAGAGTAAATGCGAGCGAGCATACGGAAGCGTCTGCTATTGAAGAGACAATTGCATTTCTTGAAAAGTGGGTACCAAAAGGCGTATCGCCAATTTGTGGTAACAGCATTGGCCAAGATCGTCGTTTTCTTTATAAGCACATGCCAAAATTGGAAGAATATTTCCATTATCGTTATGTTGATGTGAGCACAATTAAAGAGCTTACTCGCCGTTGGAAACCTGAAGTACTTGATGGCTTTGAAAAAACAGGGACACATTTAGCATTAGATGATATCCGTGAATCTATCGCTGAATTGAAGTATTACCGTAAAAATATCTTCACAATTTAACGAACTAGATCAATTTGATGGTTTGTTGAGCGAATTTTGCGGGTTTTAAAGAAATTTCGTTTTTTTTTCAAAATCCGCTTGCATCATCACGTTTTACTCGTATAATTCGCAGCCTCTGAACGAGGAGCTACTCCTTATCAGAATGCGACACTAGCTCAGCTGGTAGAGCGCAACCTTGCCAAGGTTGAGGTCACGAGTTCGAGCCTCGTGTGTCGCTCCAATTTCTTTTTGAAATTGGCTTAAAGTCTCATTGTACTTAACAATGCATCCGGACGCGGGATGGAGCAGTTTGGTAGCTCGTCGGGCTCATAACCCGAAGGTCGTAGGTTCAAATCCTGCTCCCGTAACCATATTTTGATTTAGTGCTTTTATAGCGTTAATCATGTAATATTCGGTTCGATTGAAAACTTCGCATTAGTTGAGGTTTCCAGAATCTGGTATTACGATATTTTTACTTACTAAGTAAAAATGGCACATAGTTTCATTGTACTTAACAATGCATTCGGACGCGGGATGGAGCAGTTTGGTAGCTCGTCGGGCTCATAACCCGAAGGTCGTAGGTTCAAATCCTGCTCCCGCAACCACATTTAGATTAAATGCTTTTATAGCGTTGATCATGCGACACTAGCTCAGCTGGTAGAGCGCAACCTTGCCAAGGTTGAGGTCACGAGTTCGAGCCTCGTGTGTCGCTCCATTTTCTTCTTAAGAAACGTAAGTTTCTTCTCGAAAGTTGAATTTGGAAATAAAGTTCCCATTGTACTTTGAACAATGGCATCCGGACGCGGGATGGAGCAGTTTGGTAGCTCGTCGGGCTCATAACCCGAAGGTCGTAGGTTCAAATCCTGCTCCCGCAACCACATTTAGATTGAATGCTTTATAGCGTTAGATCATGCGACACTAGCTCAGCTGGTAGAGCGCAACCTTGCCAAGGTTGAGGTCACGAGTTCGAGCCTCGTGTGTCGCTCCATTTTCACTTTTAAGTGTTGATGGTTTATAGTTTCATTGTACTTAACAATGCATTCGGACGCGGGATGGAGCAGTTTGGTAGCTCGTCGGGCTCATAACCCGAAGGTCGTAGGTTCAAATCCTGCTCCCGCAACCACATTTAGATTAAATGCTTTTATAGCGTTAGATCATGCGACACTAGCTCAGCTGGTAGAGCGCAACCTTGCCAAGGTTGAGGTCACGAGTTCGAGCCTCGTGTGTCGCTCCATTTTCACTTTTAAGTGTTGATGGTTTATAGTTTCATTGTGCTTAACAATGCATTCGGACGCGGGATGGAGCAGTTTGGTAGCTCGTCGGGCTCATAACCCGAAGGTCGTAGGTTCAAATCCTGCTCCCGCAACCACATTTAGATTGAATGCTTTATAGCGTTAGATCATGCGACACTAGCTCAGCTGGTAGAGCGCAACCTTGCCAAGGTTGAGGTCACGAGTTCGAGCCTCGTGTGTCGCTCCAAATAAAATAAAGCGCTGAATTATATTCAGCGCTTTTATTTTCTTTAAAATTAATGCTGTGAAGCATTAACCCCACGTAAATTCTGCTCTTTTAGAACATTCTGATTCATATCTAACCATAGAATCAATAAAGTTATCTGCGTTGGCAACATATCCACATGGAATGTTGCTGCAGAGGGTCAGTTATATGTGTCATTACCATATAATCAACAAACTTACCCACAAAAAAAAGATTGTGGATAAGTCTGTTAGTAGTTTTTAAATGAGCATTCAATAAATACACCAAAGAAAGATCTTATCTTAAAATATTGATCGTTAAATTATTTTTCAGATTTTAACTTGTTGATATTTAAAGGTATTTACTTTCTTATTGCATCTTTTTCATTGTTTGTAAAGATCTTTTATCTTGACTTCTTTGATCCTTATCATATTCCTGTCTTG
Organism: Aliivibrio salmonicida LFI1238; assembly: GCF_000196495.1. NCBI lineage: Bacteria > Pseudomonadati > Pseudomonadota > Gammaproteobacteria > Vibrionales > Vibrionaceae > Aliivibrio > Aliivibrio salmonicida. The sequence continues at coordinate 3,014,021 of NC_011312.1, read as the reverse complement.
TGTTTAACTTTTTTATTGTTTGTCCTATTTACCGACCAAAATAATGTTTTCCACATTAATTCCGATCGACTTCAAATTTAACTAAGAGGCTAATTTGGATTATGCATCTCTTGGGAGCCCTTTCTCTATAATACGAATTAAGCGTTGTTCTTTTCGTTTTATATTTATTTGTTGTGAATTTTGTTGCTCGATAGCCCAATGGATATGAATATCTAAATTTGTATCGAATCCGAGTCTATTTTGTAGTGAAAGAATGATATCGGGAGAATGTGGTGCATTTCCTAGAGCAATTGAAATATTACGTAACCATTGCGTATGACCAATACGACGAATCGCTGACCCTTCCATATACTTTAAAAACGAATCTTCATCCCAATCAAATAGGGCAAGTAGATCTGAATTATTTAAGGAGTCTCTACGATGAAAATCAGATTGTTGGGTTATTTCTGCTTCTCTGTTCCAAGGGCAAACAAGCTGACAATCATCACATCCATAGATACGGTTCCCCATTAATGAGCGAAACTCTTCTGGAATTACGCCACTATTTTCTATGGTTAAATAAGAGATACAACGTCTTGCATCAATAACACCATTGTCTAAGATGGCGTTAGTTGGGCATGAACTAACACAAGCGGTGCATTTGCCACATTGATTTTCGACAGGAGCATCAATAGGCAGTGGTATATCAACTAACAGCTCTCCTAAGAAGAACCAAGAGCCTGCATCCTTATCTAACAGAAGGGAATGCTTACCTGTCCAGCCAAGCCCGGCTTTTTCAGCCAGAGGCCTTTCTAGGATGGGGGCTGAATCGACAAAAGGGCGATAGCCTAATTGCTCGACTTCAGTTTCAATTTTTTGACCTAATTTTTTCAGCTGATTACGAATAAGTTTGTGATAATCACGTCCTAAAGCATAACGACTAATATAAGCTTGCGTTGGATCGCTTAAATTACTGGCGAAACAGGCTTCAGGTGGAAGGTAATCCATACGGGCACTGATGACGCGAATAGTTCCAGGGTGTAATTCATTAGGTCTTGCTCTCATTAGACCATGACGGGCCATCCAGTCCATGGAACCATGATAACCGGCCTCAAGCCATTGCTCTAAAGCGGCTTCATGTTGAGATAAATCGACGTCACAAATCCCGACTTTTTGAAAGCCGAGTTCTTGTGCCCAAAGTTTGATATTAATAGCGAGTTCTTGATAGTCAATTTTCACGAGAGATTACATTTTTTTATTACAGTATAATGAGTAAAAGTTTATCATATAGAGAAGATAACTCGTAATTTGGTACTGTTCATTAACGTACTGTTGAGTGATATTCATATATAGAAAAGGTAGCTTGCGTATAAACATTTGCCGTATTAAATTGTGAATCTGATACCAAGTCCATCAATTTAGACAATTAAAATAGTGAAATTAGTGAAATTAGTGAATAATGGAACGCTTTGAATTTAATTTAGCTACTGAAGACGACACTGTCGAGTTCGGTAGACAGCTTTCTCAAGCTTGTACTCAACAAACAACGATTTTCTTACATGGTGATCTTGGCGCGGGTAAAACGACGTTTAGCCGAGGATTTATTCGTTCATTAGGTCATGTAGGTAATGTAAAAAGTCCAACATATACTTTGGTTGAACCTTATGAATTGGATAAATGGCAAGTATATCATTTTGATTTATATCGTTTAGCCGATCCTGAAGAATTAGAATTCATGGGTATACGAGACTATTTTACCGATGATGCGATTTGTTTGGTTGAATGGCCTGAGAAAGGGGAAGGGTTATTACCCAATCCTGATATCGATATTGAGCTTCGCTATGATGGTGAGGCTCGTCATGTCGTGATCACGGGTAATAATGAATATGGCTGCAGTTTACTTCAACGGTTGGATTTGTGTTAATCGGTAAATATCTTCGTACAATTGGGTGTGCATTACTTGTATTTATATCTACGAGTGTTTTTTTTGTTTCTGCAAATACATTAGAAGGCGTTCGTGTTTGGCCTTCGCCAGATGAAACTCGTATCGTTATTGATCTGAATTCAGAAGCGAACTATAGCTATTTTACATTGAGTAGCCCTTCTCGTTTAGTTATCGATCTTAAAAATACCGACTTGAAAGCAAAATTACCGCTAACGGTTAGTGATAGCAATGTTTTAAGTAAAATCCGTAAGAGCTCACCTCCTTCAAAGGGGACGACTCGTTTGGTTTTTGAACTTAAGCATTCTGTCGAAGCTAAGTTATTTAAATTAGCCCCTACGCCTGGTGGTCAATATGGTCATCGTTTGGTTATGGACCTACCTCATAACGCAAACAATAAAGCGGAAGTAAATAAACCTATTCCCAATAAGCCATCAACCCCAATTATCAATTCAAATATGAATCATATAATAGGGAATGGAGAAATTGTTGTCGCGATTGATGCGGGACATGGTGGTGAAGATCCTGGCTCTATTGGGCCAACTCGAAAATATGAAAAGCACGCTACTCTCGCGATTTCTAAGAAAGTGGTTGCACGAATTAATGCTCAGCCTGGAATGAGAGCGGTATTAACTCGAAGTGGTGATTATTTCGTTAACTTAAATAAACGAACGGAAATTGCTCGAAAAAATAAATCGCACTTACTTGTTTCTATTCATGCGGACAGCTTTCGCTCACCAAAGCCTCGCGGGGGTTCTGTGTTTGTGCTCAATACACGTCGAGCGAATACAGAAATTGGTCGTTGGGTTGAAAAGCATGAGAAACAATCTGAATTGCTTGGTGGTGCAGGTGATGTATTAGCGAAAAACAGTAATGATAGAAACGTGAGTCAAACATTATTGGATTTGCAATTCAGCCATTCTCAGAAGGAAGGGTATAAGTTAGCCGTTGATGTTCTAGGAGAAATGGGCAAAGTCATTAAGCTTCATAAAAAAGCACCTGTTAATGCGAGTTTGGCTGTTCTTAAATCTCCGGATATTCCTTCAATCTTGATTGAAACTGGATTTATTTCAAATCCAACAGAAGAGAAACAACTATTTCAACGAGGTCATCAAGACAAAATAGCGAGAGCTATTTCAAATGCAATCATTCGTTACCTTAATGAAAATCCACCTCAAGGAAGTCTTTTAGCTGCACAAGAGCAACAGAGTGTACATAAAGTACGTTCGGGTGAGTCGTTATCATTGATTGCTAAAAAGTACGGTACGACAACGGCAAAATTAAAGAGTGTAAATAAACTTAAAAGTACGAGTTTATCGGTTGGTCAACTGCTAACTATCCCAAGTAACAAACCGGTTTATGTTGCGCCAAAAACAAATACATCAAACGTCAGTACATCAACAACGCAATCTCGTAAAATCATTACTCATAAAGTTCGCTCTGGTGAGTACTTAGGCAAGATTGCCGTAAAATATAAGGTATCGACGAGCAGCATTCGCTCATTAAATCGATTAAAGTCAGATACTTTATTTGTTGGGCAAAAATTGAAAGTGAGCATTGTTGCTCCTATTCAAAAGCATACGGTGAAACGTGGTGAATTTTTAGGTAAAATTGCATCTAAATATGGTGTTACTGTATCGAGTATACGAACAGCCAATAAATTACGTTCAGATGAGCTAGCTGTCGGACAGGTGCTTATTATCCCAACCAGTTAATCAAGGATATGGTTATGCCAATTCAAATCTTACCCGCTCGACTGGCCAACCAAATTGCGGCGGGTGAGGTTGTGGAACGCCCCGCTTCGGTTGTCAAAGAATTGGTTGAAAATAGTATCGATGCCGGAGCGACTCGCATCGATATTGATATCGAAAAAGGGGGCAGTAAACTCATTCGCATCCGTGATAATGGGTCTGGTATCCCTAAAGAAGAACTGACATTAGCATTAAGCCGTCACGCGACCTCAAAAATTACGACTCTTGATGATCTTGAAGCGATTGTCAGTTTAGGGTTTCGTGGTGAAGCTTTAGCGTCAATCAGCTCTGTTTCTCGATTAACGCTTACCTCACGCACTGTTGCACAAGAAGAAGCGTGGTCTGCACATGCTGAAGGGCGAGATATGGAGGTTAAATTAAAACCAGCCGCTCACCCTGTTGGGACAACCATCGATGTTGTCGATCTATTCTTCAATACTCCTGCCCGTCGAAAATTTCTTCGTACCGATAAAACTGAATTTACTCATATTGATGAATTGCTTAAGCGTATTGCATTGAGTCGATTAGATATTACGATCAATTTACGTCATAACGGTAAATCGGTTCGTCAATACCGAGCAGCTCAAACGAAAATGCAAGTAGAGAAACGTTTAGCTGCCGTATGTGGAGCGAGTTTCTTACAGCATGCATTAGAAGTTGAGTTGGAGCATGGAGACTTAATCTTTCATGGATGGATTTCATCTCCAGAAGGTGCCCGTGCCCAAGGTGATGTTCAATATTGCTATGTGAATGGTCGTATGATGAAAGATAAGTTGATTAATCATGCAATTCGTCAAGGGTATGAATCAAGCCTTTCTACGAATCAGTATGCGGCTTATATTTTATTTATCGAGATAAATCCACATGACGTAGATGTGAATGTTCATCCAGCAAAGCACGAGGTGAGGTTTCACCAAGCACGGTTAGTGCATGATTTTATATACCAAGCTATTTATGGTGCTTTGCAACAGGCAGCATCTTTACCTGAAGTAACAACGACATCAGATATTGAAATGGATAGGGAATCTTATTTTCCACCAATGAAAGATTATGTTCGTCAGTCTTCTCTGCCACTAACTGATGCTCATATTGAGAACAAATCGAAGCAATTGAAAGAAGCAATCGAAGCAACACCGAGTTACCCAAATAAAGCGTCTTCAGATGAGTGGGTATCTAAAGCAAAACCATCAATGCCTAAAGCGTATCAAAGTGAAAAACCGTCCCAAAGAGAATTGAATAACTACCAACATTTATTAACAACGCGAGATCGTGAAGACAAAACATCTAATTTTGAAGTTAATGAAGTACGGATCCCTAAGATTTCAGAGGCTAAACATAACACTGTTGTTGTGCCTCAATTGAAAAGTGCGGTGTCGACTTCTATGCTATTAGGGAAAGTGTTAAGTGTTGTTGATAAGGTGTTTGGGCTGCTTCAATTAGGTAATCAATTGCAATTGGTTGATCTACGCTATGCTGAATTTATCAAAAGTTATGGCCAATTAAACTCGGCTCATCATGAAGTGTTAAAAGCTCAGCCGTTATTGATTCCATTATCGATAGGGATTGATAAAGATATTTGTAACAAACTCACAGAGTATCAAGGTATATTGAAACAACTTGGTATTGATCTTAAAGTGAAAAATAATGAAAGTTTGATAGTTATGGCGGTTTGTCAGCCTATCAGGCAACAGAATTTACAACAATTGATCCCGAATCTGTTAAGGTATATTTATCAGATTAATCCATCGTTGGATCAAGTGATTAGCTGGCTTTCTCATCAAGTACAACATGATGAAGCGTGCTATAGCTCAGCACAAGCAATACAACTTGTGATGGAATTAGAGCAGTTGTGGGGTAATGAATTATCTCAATTTAATAATAAACTGCTAAAAAACATAGATATTACTCAGGCGATACAAGCATTTAGTCATGAATAAAGCATTACCTCAAGCCATCTTTTTGATGGGACCAACTGCATCAGGGAAAACGGACTTAGCAATTCAATTGCGAAAACGTTTTCCTGTGGAGTTGATAAGCGTAGATTCAGCCCTTATCTATAAAGGTATGGATATTGGTACGGCGAAACCAAATGAAACGGAACTTTTACAGGCTCCTCATCGTCTTATTGATATTCTCGATCCGGCAGAGAGCTATTCAGTTGCTGAATTTCGTCGTGATGCCTTAAAAGAGATGGAAGATATTGTTGCTCAAGGAAAGATACCTTTATTAGTAGGCGGTACAATGTTGTACTACAAAGCACTGCTAGAAGGTCTTTCACCATTACCAGCAGCGGATGCTGACATTAGAGCTCAAATTGAGCAAGAAGCGGAAACATTGGGGTGGGAGGCGATGCATGATCAGTTAAAAGAGATTGATCCTGTATCCGCTGAGAGAATTCATCCTAATGATCCACAACGACTTTCCCGAGCGTTGGAAGTGTTTCGAATTTCGGGTAAAACATTAACAGAATTAACCCAAGTTAAAGGTGATGCTTTGCCTTATCAAGTGCATCAATTTGCGATTGCACCTAAAGAAAGAGCAGAAATTCACCGTCGTATTGAACTGCGTTTTGATAATATGATGAAAGGCGGTTTTGAAGAAGAAGTTCGTTCTCTTTATGAACGAGATGATCTTCATGCCGATTTGCCATCAATTCGTTGCGTAGGTTATCGACAAATGTGGGAGTATTTTGATGGGGAAGGCACATTAGATGACGCGATTTTCCGCGGTATTTGTGCGACTCGTCAATTGGCCAAGAGACAAATCACCTGGCTACGTAGCTGGAAAGACTTAACTTGGCTGGATAGTGACAATATTGATGGTGCCCTACAAACGATTTCTGATCGTTTAGATAAGAAACAAGCACAATAATGTATCAATGTTGTTTAACTTCAGAGCGTTTAGTCATAAGCTAAAGACTAATAGCTAAATAAAATTACAATTACAAACCAAAAAGGAAAAAAAAATGGCTAAAGGGCAATCTTTGCAAGACCCATTTTTGAATGCACTGCGTTGCGAAAGGATTCCAGTGTCTATTTATTTAGTGAATGGGATTAAATTACAGGGACAAATCGAATCATTTGATCAATTTGTTATCCTATTAAAGAACACAGTAAATCAAATGGTATATAAGCATGCGATTTCTACTGTTGTTCCTGCTCGTGCTGTAAGCCATCACACTGCTAGTGATCGACCACAAGGCGAGCGCCCACAAGAAACAACAGAAGAGTAAGACTATTTTATTTTTAAATAGACAATCTGTTAAGGAGTTAGCGCTTGTTTGACCGTTATGAATCCGGTGAACAGGCTATTCTTGTGCACATCAGCTTTACTTATGAAGGGGAGTTGGAAGATCTCAACGAGTGTAAAATGTTGATATCTTCTGCTGGAGCCAACACATTAGGTGTTGTGACGGGGACCCGTCAATCTCCGCTCCCTAAATATTATGTTGGTTTAGGTAAAGCACAAGAAATTGCCAATATGGTTCGAGCTAAGAATGCGGATATTGTGATTTTTAATCATGCGCTTTCTCCTGCTCAAGAACGAAATTTAGAGGCATTATGTGAATGTCGAGTGATAGACCGTAATGGGTTAATACTGGATATTTTTGCTCAACGTGCACGAACCTATGAAGGTAAGTTGCAAGTCGAGCTCGCACAATTACGTCATATATCTACTCGATTGATCCGAGGATGGACACACCTTGAACGCCAAAAAGGCGGGATTGGTTTACGTGGTCCTGGTGAAACTCAGTTGGAAAGCGATAGACGATTATTACGAGATCGTATTAAAGCAATTCAACGTCGATTGGCTAAAGTCGCAAAACAACGCGAACAAGGTCGTCGGGCAAGATATCGTGCAGAAATCCCAACCATTTCTTTAGTTGGTTATACTAACGCAGGTAAATCTACGTTATTTAATCGAATTACAGATGCGGGGGTTTATGCCGCTGACCAGCTGTTTGCTACGCTTGATCCTACATTACGTAAGATAGACGTTACAGATGTTGGTACAGCAATACTTGCTGATACGGTGGGCTTTATACGTCATTTACCTCATGATCTTGTTGCCGCGTTTAAAGCGACACTTCAAGAAACGCAAGAAGCAAATATCTTGTTACATGTTGTTGATGCCAGTGATGAACGCTTTCGTGAGAACATTGAAGCGGTAGATATTGTTCTAGAAGAGATAGATGCCAATGAGGTACCTTATCTTCTCGTAATGAATAAGATTGATGACTTAGAAGATCAACAACCACGAATTGACCGTGATGAAGAGGGCGTTCCTCGATGTGTTTGGGTTTCAGCAATGGAAGGCGAAGGCATTGATTTACTTTTTCAAGCATTAACGGAGCGATTAGCAGGGCAGATGGTAGAGCATACATTGCGGTTACCTCCTGAATTGGTTGGGCGTTTTCGAAGTAAATTCTTTCAAATGCAAAGCATTATAAAAGAAGAATATCAGGATGATGGCAGCTTGCTTATTGATATACGTATGCAGCAAGTTGATTGGTCTAAGTTAGAAAAACGTGAAGAGACTCCGTTAAGTTATTTTTTAATGACTGACGAGAGTACACCGAATTCTTTATCTTCATAATTACTTTGGAGTTTTCTAATGGCGTGGAATGAGCCTGGAAATAACAACAATAACGACAAGAACGGCGGTGGCGATAATAAAGACCCTTGGGGTAATAAAAATCGTGGCGGTCGTGATCAAGGTCCACCAGATCTTGATGAAGTATTTAATAAGCTAAGCCAAAAACTAAGCGGTAAGTTTGGTGGTGGCAATAAAGGAGGAAACAATAAAGGTGGCAGTGGCTTACCTTCATTTGGTAATGGTGGCGCAATTGGCTTAGGTCTAATTGCTGTTGTCGCAATTGCTATCTGGATATTCTCTGGTTTCTATACGATTGGCGAGAGTGAGCGTGGTGTTGTTCTACGTTTAGGCAAGTACGATCGTATGGTTGATCCAGGTCTTAACTGGAAACCAACCTTTATTGACCAAGTAACAGCTGTAAACATTCAATCGATTCGTTCATTAAACTCAAAAGGGTTAATGCTAACAAAAGATGAAAATGTAGTCACAGTTGAAATGGGTGTTCAATATCGAGTTGCTGACGCAAGGAAATATTTATATACCGTAGTTAATGCTGATGACAGTTTACGTCAAGCAACTGATTCTGCACTTCGTGCTGTAATCGGTGATGCTAAAATGGATGATATCTTGACCAGTGGTCGTCAAGTGATTCGTCAACGTACTCAAGAAACACTGAATCGTATTATTGATAAATACGATATGGGGTTAATTGTTGTAGACGTTAACTTCCAATTAGCTCGTCCGCCGGAAGAAGTGAAAGCGTCGTTCGATGATGCTATCGCAGCTCGAGAAGATGAAGAGCGTTTTATTCGTGAAGCAGAAGCGTACAGTAATGATATTCTTCCTAAAGCGACAGGTCGTGCTGAGCGTTTGAAGAAAGAAGCTCAAGGTTATACTGAACGTACCGTCAACGGAGCTATTGGTCAAATTGCTCAGTTTGAAAAGCTGTTACCTGAATACAATAAAGCGCCTGAAGTCACTCGTACTCGTCTGTATCTTGATACGATGGAACGTGTATACAGTAATACAAGTAAGGTTCTGATTGATTCTGAATCTAATGGTAACTTGTTGTATCTTCCATTAGATAAGATGGTAGGCAATCAACAAGGGTCTGCTAAAGTTTCTCCTCAAACATCAACATCATCATCTAAAAATTATGATTTTGAGTTAGAGAAAAATGGACAACCAGATCCAAAAGCGAATACTACAAGCCGTACTTCAACTCGTGAAGGGAGATATTAATCATGCGTAAGTTAATGATCCCAACGCTTATCGTTGTTATCGCTATTTTCTTAATGTCACTATTTGTGATCCCAGAAGGCGAACGCGGAATAGTTACTCGATTTGGCCGTTTGATTAAAGATGATAATCAAGTTACACGTATTTATGAACCTGGTCTGCACTTTAAAATGCCAATGTTCGATCGTGTAAATACATTAGATGCTCGTATTCAAACAATGGATGACCAGTCAGACCGTTTTGTAACATCAGAGAAAAAAGACGTTATTATCGACTCGTATGTTAAATGGAAGATCAAAGACTTTGGTCAATTCTATCTAGCAACAGGTGGTGGTAATATCTTAACGGCAGAGTCATTATTACAACGTCGTGTATCTGATGGTCTACGAGCTGAGATCGGCGGAAAAACAGTGAAAGAGATCGTTTCTGAGAAACGTGAAGAAGTAATGGCAACAGTACTTCTTGACTCTCAAGAAGGAACGGGTGATTTAGGGATTGAAGTGATTGATTTACGAATCAAGAAAATCAACTTACCTGAAGAAATCTCTGAGTCGATTTACCGTCGTATGCGTGCAGAGCGTGAAGCGGTTGCTCGTAAGTTACGTTCTCAAGGTCGTGAAAAAGCCGAAGTTATTCGTGCTCAATCAGAACTTGAAGTGGCTACTATCATTGCAGAAGCAGATAAAACAGCACAAATTACTCGTGGTAATGCGGATGCGAAAGTAGCAAAACTGTACGCTGATACGTTTAACAAAGAGCCTGAGCTCTTTGGTTTCATTCGCTCATTACGTGCGTATGAAAAATCATTCAACAGTAAGAATGACATCTTGGTACTTGATCCTAAGACTGATTTCTTCAAATACATGAATGATCCAATGGGTGGGAAATAAGTCTAGTTCTAGATTTTAATTCACTCTAATTTAAACAAGGTCCTTCGGGACCTTGTTTTGTTTCTGCTCGATAGATAAGGGTACATAATGAGTAATGCAGTGTGGTTAGCGATTGGTGGTGTGCTTATTGTTGAGGGATTAGGTCCATTAATTGCCCCTGATGGATGGCGAAATATGGTCGCTCAATTAAGTGAACAACCGAATAATACGTTGCGTCGTATTGGTGGTTGTTTAGTGGTTTCTGGTCTTGTTATTTGCAGTATGATGCTTTGAGTTTTACCTAAATATAAAATCGTAATCTTGTTTTTGATTTCATTCAAAAAAATAAATAATGATATTGTGTAGATTGACAGCGCTTTATTGTGAAAGTGAGATTTCGCTTAAAAATAACTGAAACATTTTTCTATCAATGCTAGAATCCATTTTTAACTAACAAGCAGACTTTGGAAAGATGGGAAATAACGTAGTCGTTCTGGGCACCCAATGGGGTGACGAAGGTAAAGGTAAAATAGTAGATCTTTTAACTGAAGATGCAAAGTATGTGGTTCGCTATCAAGGCGGTCACAATGCAGGCCATACTCTAGTTATCGACGGTGAGAAAACCGTTCTACACTTAATTCCATCAGGTATTTTACGCAATAATGTTGAATGCATTATCGGTAATGGTGTAGTGCTTTCACCTGATGCCTTACTAAAAGAAATGGCGCCACTTGAAGCGCGTGGCATTCCAGTTCGTGAACGCCTATTCATTTCTGAAGCTTGTCCTCTAATTCTTCCTTACCACATCGCATTAGACCAAGCGCGTGAGCTTGCTCGTGGTAATAAAGCAATTGGCACAACTGGTCGCGGTATCGGTCCAGCGTACGAAGATAAAGTATCTCGTCGTGGTCTACGTGTTGGCGATCTGTTTGATAAAGTGACTTTTGCAGAAAAACTAAAAGAAGTAATGGAATACCATAACTTCCAATTAGTAAATTACTATAAAGTAGAAGAAGTAAACTACGAAGAAGTACTTGAGCAAGTGATGAGCTATGCTGATCTACTTGTATCGATGGTTATTGATGTTACTGATACTCTTGATGCAGCGCGTAAGCGTGGCGACAAAATCATGTTTGAAGGTGCTCAAGGTACGCTTCTAGATATCGACCACGGTACATACCCATATGTAACTTCTTCGAACACAACCGCTGGTGGTGTTGCTGCTGGTTCTGGTTTTGGTCCTCGTCACTTAGGTTACATTCTAGGTATTACCAAAGCATATTGTACTCGTGTAGGTTCAGGTCCATTCCCTACAGAGCTATATGACGGTCTAGATAAACAAGACCCAATTGGTAAGCACTTAGGCGATGTTGGTCATGAGTTTGGTGCAACAACAGGCCGTTTACGCCGTTGTGGTTGGTTCGATGCTGTTGCTATGCGTCGTGCAATTCAAATCAACTCATTATCTGGAATTTGTCTAACTAAACTAGACGTTTTAGATGGCCTAAAAGAGCTAAAAATCTGTACTGGTTACAAGATGAAAGATGGCTCTTTATTAGAAGTTTCTCCAATGGCTGCTGAAGCATTTGAAGAAGCGACGCCAGTATATGAAACTATGCCTGGTTGGTCTGAGAATACATTCGGTGCACAAACAATCGAAGCGCTTCCACAAGCGGCTCTAGATTACATTAAGCGTATCGAAGAACTAACAGGTGTTCCAATTGACATTATCTCTACTGGTCCTGACCGTAATGAGACAATCGTTAAAGTACACCCATTCGAAGTTTAATAACGAACGAATGAATAAAAGCCAGCTCATGTAGTTGGTTTTTTTGTGCCTGAAATTTGAGAATAGATATAGAATTCGATCTAATCGGTAGCGTGATTTTTGTGTTTTTCATCTTTATCAATAACTTATAACTATGGGCAAAAACTTGCCACGAAAGGCAAATTTTGTCTAAAGATATTGCCGCTTACGTCGATATAATAAATACAGTTATAAAGAGTTGATGAATATGAAATTACGACATCTCGTCGTTGCGTGTATGGTGGCTTTAGCGCCAACGCATGCATCGACTAAAGAGATCGGAGAACCGGTCCCGATCTATACCGAAGATCAATTATTTAGATTATTTGATACGAATTCACATTTAACGCGAGTTCAAAAAGTAGATAATTGCCAACTAGTTGAAGATATTGTCGCCCGTGCAACAAAAATAGATTCTCCAGCTTATGAATTCTTGTATGGAGATATGTTGGCGTGGGGGGTTTGTGTTGACCGTGATGTAGAGCTTGGCCTCTATTATATGGAAAACGCAGCCAGACAAGGGTTACCTGCCGCATTAGAGCAAATTGGACGATACTACTCTAAAGGCACCTTAGTTCAGCAAGACAGAGAAAGAGCGATACCTTACTTACGTGAAGCCGCTGCAATGGGAAATCTTAATGCCCGTATTAGTTTAGCTGAGTTGCTTTTGAGTGATTATGGAAGTCCATTAGACTATGAAGATGCGTATCGATGGTTATACAATTCGGTTACGTCAGATGGGCGCAAACACCAACGCATTGCTAATCTTCGTGATGGGTTAGAAATGCGAATGCCAGGAAATATCATTGCTAGAGCAAAGCGTCGAGATACGTTCTGGTAATGTAATTAAAATATTCGCATTAAGTTAATCTTAATGTAAACATCAGCTCTAAAAAAGCAGCATTGATAATATATCAATGCTGCTTTTTGCATTTTTAAGATTATAGAACTTTATGAGGACCAAAACATTCATAGTGAATGCGATCTTCAGAAACCCCAAGCGCGACTAGCTGTTTAGCAACATGCTGCATAAACCCAACAGGGCCACAGAAGTAATAGTGACCATCATCAGAAATGATATCTTCTTTAACTTCAGTTAGGTTAATTAAACCACTGAATTGAAAATCTTGACCGATCTTATCCATTTCTTGTGCTTGGTTATACCAAGTGTAAGCCGAAATATGATCATGCTTTTCAGCTAAAGCAGAAATGTGTTGCTTGAACGCATGTTGAGAGCCATTTTCCGTCGCATGCAACCAAGTTACTTTTTCTTCATGCTTAGTGAGTGTTTCTAACATAGAAAGAGTCGGCGTTAAGCCGACGCCTGCTGAAATAAGCGTAACTGGTGTTGATTTCTCAACGTCTAAGAAAAAATCTCCAGCGGGTGCAGTAAGGTTTACTTTATCACCAATATTAAGTGAAGCGTGTAGGTAGGTAGAGGCTTTACCACCTTCTTCTCGTTTTACGGAGATGCGATATGTTTTTTCTTGAGGTGCAGAAGATAAACTGTATTGGCGCACTTCTTGGTTTTCGAATTCTTCAGGATTTAAATAAATACCAATGTACTGACCAGGTTTATATGAAGAGACGGTTAGATCATCTGTCGGCATAAATGTGAAACTAGTGATGTATTCACTTTCTTTTTCTTTTGCAACTAATTCAAATTCACGCAAGCCACGCCATCCACCCTCAAGTACATCATTTTCTTGGTAGATTTGTTCTTCACGTTGGATAAATACGTTAGCAAGAATGCCATAAGCTTCAGTCCATGCATCGAGAACTTCTTGACCAGGAGAGAACATCTCATCCAATGTTGCAATTAAGTGGCCGCCAACAATATTGTATTGTTCAGCAGTAATTAGAAAACTCGTGTGTTTGTGTGCGATTTTTTCAACTGCTGGAAGAAGGACAGCAAGGTTTTCAATGTTACCAGCGTAAGCACAAATAGCATTGAACAGTGCTTCACGCTGATCGCCATTGCGTTGGTTGCTCATGTTAAAAATATCTTTTAGCTCAGGGTTATGATCAAACATACGATCATAGAAATGAGCCGTTAATGCAGGGCCTGTCTGAGCAAGTAATGGAATGGTAGATTTAATGATATCAATCGTATTTTTGTTAAGCATTTGGCTGACCTATTTAATTTATATTTATAGTATGAATGTAAAGTTGTATTTATAATGTATGTTATAAGTTGTATCTAAAATATATCTTTTAGTCAAGAGAAGAATTACAATGAAAAAACAGGATAGGAGAGCATATGCAACTTACAAACTTTACCGACTTTGGCCTTAGAGCCTTGATATACCTAGCTTCACTACCAAAAGGGGAGCTTACAAGTATTACTGTTGTGACAGAAACTTTTGATGTCTCACGTAACCATATGGTCAAAATAATTAATAAATTAGGCCAAGAAGGGTTCATAAAAACAGTAAGAGGCAAGAATGGAGGGATCTGTTTAGGTCGGCCAGCAGATCAGATTATTATTGGTGAAGTGATACGATCTATCGAGCCTTTTAACATTGTAAATTGCGCGCCCGAATTTTGTCATATTACCCCCGCGTGTCGTTTGAAAACGGCATTAGCTAAAGCAAAACAAGCGTTTTTAGATGAACTTGATCAGCATACAATTCAAGATATGTTGACAGAAAATAATGAATTATTGATTTTGTTAAAACGAGTGTAATTACTGATACTTTCCTATCTGTTGTTTCTATACTCAGGTACAATTACCTTATTATCTCCTCTGACTAAGCAGGTCGCCTATGTCTAAGATTATTCAAAACGATCCTTTCAAAGATCGAGAAGCAGAAAAGTACGAGAATCCAATTCCAAGCCGTGAGTTCATTCTTGAATTTTTCCAAAAAGCAGAAGCGCCTTTAAATCGTAATGACTTATTCGAAGCCCTAGGTTTATCTGGTGAAGATAACTATGAAGGCTTACGTCGTCGTTTAAGAGCAATGGAACGAGATGGGCAATTAGTCTTTACTCGTCGTCAGTGTTACGCGCTACCTGAACGTATTGAAGTATTGAAAGGCCTTGTTCTTGGTCACCGTGATGGCTTCGGTTGGATCCGTCCTGAAGGCAGCATTGGTAAAGATAACGATGTGCTTTTGCCTTTCCACCAAATGAAAAAAGTCATTCATGGTGATGTGGTATTAGTGCAACCAACGGGTACCGATAAACGAGGCCGAAAAGAAGGTCGTGTTATCCGTGTATTAGAGCCTCATAACGATGGCATTGTTGGTCGATTCTTTACGGAAGATGGATTAAGTTTCGTTGTGCCTGACGATTCGCGTATTAACCAAGATATCTTCATTCCTAATGAGCATAAAATGAGTGCTCGTATGGGAAATGTTGTTGTGATTAATATCACTGACCGTGGTGGCCGTGCTCGCGGCATGTCAGGTCATGTTATTGAAGTTCTTGGTGAGAATATGGCACCGGGAATGGAAATTGACATTGCACTTCGTACTCACAATATTCCTCATGTATGGCCAGCAGCGGTTGAAAAACAAGTTGAAGGGCTAGCAGAGGAAGTGCCAGAAGAAGCAAAAGAAGGTCGTGTCGATCTTCGTGAACTGCCATTAGTCACCATTGATGGTGAAGATGCTCGAGATTTCGATGATGCGGTATTCTGTCAAGCAAAAGCCTCAGGTGGCTGGCGCTTATGGGTTGCGATTGCCGATGTTAGTTATTACGTTCGTCCAGAAAACGCATTAGACAAAGAAGCGATTCAGCGTGGTAATTCCGTTTACTTCCCTGCTCAAGTGGTTCCGATGTTACCGGAAATCTTGTCTAACGGTTTATGTTCATTGAATCCTCAAGTTGACCGTTTATGTATGGTGTGTGAGATGACTATCTCTGCATCAGGAAAACTGTCAGGCTTTAAACATTACGAAGCGGTGATGAACTCACACGCGCGTCTTACGTATAATAAAGTAAGCGACATTCTTGATGGTGACGAAGAGCTAACTCAACGTTATGAACCGTTGGTTCCGCACTTGAAAGAACTGCACAACATGTATCAGGTGCTAAAAACAGCACGTGAAGCGCGTGGTGCCATTGAATTTGAAACCATTGAAACTAAATTTATTTTCAATGCTGAACGTAAAATTGATCGCATCGAACCTGTGATCCGTAATGACGCACATAAAATCATCGAAGAATGTATGATTTTGGCGAATATCGCTTCAGCGACTTTTGTAGAAAAAGCAAAAGAGCCAGCGTTGTACCGTGTGCATGAAGCGCCAGGTGAAGAACGCTTAACGGGTTTCCGTGATTTCTTAGGAGAACTGGGTTTAAGCTTATCTGGTGGGTTAACGCCATCTCCAACAGATTACGGTCAATTAGTTCATTTGATTGCCGATCGTCCAGATAAAGAATTGATTCAAACGATGTTACTGCGCTCAATGAAGCAAGCGGTATATAACGCAGATAATCAAGGTCACTTTGGGTTGGCTCTTAAGCGTTATGCACACTTTACATCGCCAATTCGTCGTTACCCTGATTTATTATTGCATCGTGCTATTAAGTATCTTATTGCAAAAGAAAAAGGTCATAACACCGATCGTTGGACACCAACAGGTGGGTATCATTATTCGTTTGATGATATGGATGTGTTTGGTGAGCAATGTTCAATGACAGAGCGTCGTGCAGATGATGCGACACGTGATGTGTCTGATTGGTTGAAGTGTGAATACATGCAAGACCATATTGGCGAAGAACTAGAAGGTGTGATTGCCAATGTCACGGGCTTTGGTTTCTTTGTTCGATTGAATGAGTTGCACATTGATGGTCTGGTACATATTTCATCTTTGGCAAATGACTATTACCAATTTGATGCTGCGGGTCAGCGTTTAACGGGTGAGAGTTCAGGTCAGATCTTCCGATTGGGTGATCAAGTGACGGTGAAAGTACTTGCCGTTAACTTAGATAGTCGCAACATTGACTTTGAATGCACTACCTCAATGCGTAAAGCGCGTGGTCAAGGCAAAACAGCCAAAGACAATGCGAAGACGCGTGATGATAAAAAAGCCCCTCGCCGTGATCCTAATTTTAAAGCGAAAAAAGGCGATAAAGTTGAACCGAAAGGTCGTGGTCAATTAGGTGAGCGTAAATCCAAAGGTAAGGGCAAAGTTAATTCAAAAGCTCAAGCCATGGTTGAACCGACAAAGCGTCCTGACAGTTCTGCTGAAGGTGCTCCGGCGAATAAAAAACCAAGACACAAGAAAAAAGTACGCGCAAGAAAGCCAAAGGCTGAGTAAGTAAACATTCGATGATGAGGCAACGTTGCCTCATTAGCTCCACTAATTTGTAATAGAAAGAAGCGATAACATGAGTAATGAATTTCTTTTTGGTATCCACGCAACCAAAGCTGTATTAGAGCGTGATCCTGCCCGTTTCATTGAAATCTTTGTATTAAAAGGTCGTGAAGACGATCGTTTATTACCGATCATCACTGAACTGGGTGAGCTTGGATTTAAGATCCAAGAACTTCCACGTAAAACGTTAGACGACAAAGCGAAAGGTGCAAATCACCAAGGTATTATTGCTCGTGTTACGCCTGCTAAGCAGTTGAATGAACGTGACTTAGACGACATCATGGATAAAACAGAGAATCCATTATTCTTAGTTCTTGATGGTGTAACCGATCCTCACAATCTTGGTGCTTGTTTGCGTAATGCTGATGGTGCAGGTGTGGCAGCTGTTATTGTTCCTAAAGACAAATCAGCATCAATGACAGCAACAGTAAGTAAAGTTGCTTGTGGTGCGGCTGAAATGGTGCCTCTTGTACGTGTAACTAACTTGGCTCGTACTATGCGTGCACTTCAAGAGAAAGGCGTATGGTTTGTTGGTACTGCTGGTGAAGCGACGAAAGATGTATTCCAATCGAAGTTAACGGGTCCATTAGCTATTGTTATGGGTGCGGAAGGAGATGGCATGCGCCGTCTAACTCGCGAGACTTGTGATGACTTGATTAAAATCCCTATGGCTGGCTCTGTAACCAGTTTAAACGTTTCTGTAGCGTCTGGTGTTTGTTTGTTTGAAGCCGTACGTCAGCGTTCGTTACAAGAGTAAATAGTCTATAAAACAACTAGCTAAGAGTGAGGGTAATGATCATTTCATTGCCTTCTTTTTTTATACTAAATTAACAAAAATATTTTTGTGATTTAGGTATCTTTTTCTTGCTAATAACGCTGTTTTTCTATACTATCCGCCGTTCTTAATTCTCAGTCTTTTTTTTAGTTCCTTGCTTCCCTTGGATGACTGAGCCAATCGTGGAAGCTGAATAATCCGTAAGGAGCAACCAATGCGTCATTATGAAATCGTATTCATGGTGCATCCTGATCAAAGCGAGCAAGTTGCTGGCATGATCGAGCGTTACACAGGTTCAATCACAGAAGCTGGTGGTACTATCCACCGTCTAGAAGATTGGGGTCGTCGTCAAATGGCTTACCCAATCAACAAGCTGCATAAAGCACACTACGTTCTTATGAACGTTGAGTCTGAGCAAGCTGCAATTGATGAACTAGAAACTGCATTCCGTTACAACGATGCTGTTCTACGTAACATGATCATGCGTACTAAAGCTGCGATCACTGAGCCATCAGTAATGATGAAAGCTAAAGAAGAGCGTACTGCTAAGCGTGAAGACGCTGCACCACGCGCTGAAGAAGCTGCTGCTGAGTAATTGATTTGATGACCAATCGATTGGAGTTAAGCGGTCTTATCGCAAAGGCTCCGGTTCGAAGTCTTAGTCCTGCGGGCATACCTCATTGTCATTTTGTCATTGAGCATCGTTCGGTTAAACAGGAAGCTGGCTTATCACGTGAAGTCTATTGCAGAATGAACGTGGTAGTTAGTGGACAAGGGTCTCAAGCTTTAACTGCAAACTTGGCTCAGGGTAGTAACGTTATGGTAGGTGGTTTTATCACGTACCAGACAGGCCGAAATGGTGTGTCTAGAGTAGTGTTACATGCTGAGCATATTAAATTCATTTAGATCTGGAGATAGCCCATGGCTCGTTTCTTCCGTCGTCGTAAATTCTGCCGTTTTACAGCAGAAGGCGTACAAGAGATTGACTACAAAGACGTAGCAACTCTAAAAAACTACATCACTGAAGCTGGTAAAATCGTACCTAGCCGTATCACTGGTACTCGTGCTAAATACCAACGTCAGCTAGCTCGCGCTATCAAGCGTTCTCGTTACCTTGCACTTCTACCGTACACAGATAAGCATCTGTAAGTCGATAGCGGTTTAAATAAGTTTATAGAGGACTAAGATAATGCAAGTTATTCTACTTGATAAAATCGGTAACCTAGGTGGCCTTGGCGACCAAGTTAACGTTAAAGCTGGTTACGCACGTAACTTCCTTATCCCACAAGGTAAGGTTGTTATGGCAACTAAAGCTAACGTAGAGATGTTTGAAACTCGTCGCGCTGAATTAGAAGCTAACGTTGCTAAGCAACTAGCTGCTGCAGAAGCTCGCGCTGAGTCTGTTAACGCTCTAGAAGTTACTATCGCATCAAAATCTGGTGACGAAGGTAAACTATTCGGTTCAATCGGTAATCGTGATATCGCTGACGCTGCTACAGCTGCTGGCGTTGCAATCGCGAAAAGCGAAGTTCGTCTTCCTGAAGGCGCTCTACGTACAACTGGTTCTTTCGAAGTTAGCATCCAACTTCACTCTGAAGTATTTGCTACATTGAAATTAGAAGTTGTTGCTGCTGAGTAATCAATAGCCAACTAATAATTTTAAACGCCAGCACTCGTGCTGGCGTTTTTTTATGTTTGAATTTAATATCTAATTAATAGCTTTAGAATAAATGGACACGCTATCTCTTCTCTTCTCTTTATTTCTTTCTGCTTGAAAATCCCTCATTGTTAACTTGAAAAAAATTCATAATCAGATCCTTGACTTTGAACTCTATAACATACATTCTGTAGACATATAGACGTCCAAACATGATGTCACGGATGATAGAGTTTTGTAGTATTCCTTTTAATACTACAGCAGGGAGAGCAAGACATGGCCTATTCACACGCAAGCCACTTAGAGTCGTTAAATCAAAATATTGCAGAGCTTAATGGCTGTATCAATGTATCTTTTGAGTTTTTTCCACCAAGTTCAGAGAAGATGGAAGAAACGCTCTGGAACTCAATTCATCGTTTAAAAACACTAAAACCAAAATTTGTGTCTGTAACGTATGGGGCTAACTCTGGTGAACGTGATCGTACCCATTCCATTATTAAAGAAATTAAAGAGCAAACGGGTCTTATTGCTGCTCCGCATTTAACGTGTATTGATGCGAGCCGTTCAGAGTTAATCGACATTGCGAATGATTACTGGGCAAATGGTATTAAAGATATTGTTGCATTGCGTGGTGATATTCCAGCGGGTGGTGGTGCACCAGATATGTATGCTTCAGATTTGGTTGAGTTACTAAAATCACAACATGATTTTGATATTTCAGTGGCTGCATTTCCTGAAGTACATCCAGAAGCCAAAAGCGCACAAGCGGATTTATTAAACCTAAAACGTAAAGTAGATGCGGGTGCTAACCGTGCGATTACTCAGTTTTTCTTTGATGTGGAAAGCTATTTACGTTTCCGTGATCGCTGTGTTTCTGCGGGCATTGATGTTGAAATTATTCCAGGTATTTTACCCGTTTCAAATTTCAAGCAAGCCTCACGTTTTGCTAAAATGAATAACGTAAGAATCCCAGGTTGGATGGCTCAGCAATTTGAAGGCTTGGATGATGATCCTGTGACTCGTCAAATGGTTGGGGCAAGTCACGCGATTGATATGACGCGAATTTTAAGTCGTGAAGGCGTAAAAGATTTTCACTTCTATACGTTAAATCGTGCAGAACATACTTATGCTCTTTGTCATACATTAGGGGTTCGTCCTGACGTTAATCGTTAATGATAATGTATTAAGAAAAACCGCCATTTGTGGCGGTTTTTTTGTTTGTATAAGAGGATCTTTTAACGTAAGCGTGCGGGGAACTACACCTAACAAATAAAATTCATTATGCGTATCTTACGATCTTTCATTTAACGAGAACGTAATTATGCAAAAAGATAAAAAGAGAACACCAGAGCAATGGCACGCTCTATTTGAATCTCAGCAATCTAGCAAGCTTAGTGCCGCTGAATTTTGTCGTAACCATAATATTCTGCCAAAGACATTTAGTGCACGTAAAGCACGATGGAAACAAAAGATTAACGCTTCTACTTTCTTGAAAGTAGAAGCGTTAACATCAACTATCATCGCCACTCCACAATTACCAGATATTCAACTTTCTATCGGAAAATTGCGATTAACATTGCCAGCTAATACTGAACCTCACTGGATAGGACTCTTATTAAAAGGGTATCAATCATGAATGTATTTACTGATGTTTCCACCATTTATCTTCATCGTGATTTTGTCGATTTTCGCAAGGCCATTAATGGCCTTGTCGTGATTGTTGAGCAAGAAATGCAACTATCACCGTTTAGTGATGCTCTATTTATATTTTGCAATAAGCCTCGTGATAAACTCAAAATATTGTATTGGGATAAAACAGGATTCGCTTTATGGTACAAGCGATTAGATGAAGACCGCTTCAAATGGCCACGAAATATAAATAACGATACGTTAGCATTATCAGAGCAGCAACTGACACTGCTATTACAAGGTTTTGATATCTTAGGACATCAACCGGTACATTATCAAACAACCCTTTAAATAGTTGATTCTCAGTCAAGAATAGGAGGCAACCGATTGATTACCTGTATTATCGTTATATAGTCATCTACATGACTGATAAAATAAAACCACTTCCTGATACCATTGACGAGCTGAAAGCACTTGTGCTTCAGCTTGAAAATAAATATAACCGTCTTCTAGAGCAATTTCGGCTGGCTCAACATCAGCGCTTTGGTAAAAGCAGTGAATCTGACTCGACTCAATTTGATTTATTCAATGAAACAGAAGAAGAAATCATCATTGAAAATGATGACACACAAACGATTACCTACACTCGTCAAAAGCCAAAACGCCAACGCTTACCTGAAGACTTACCGCGTACTGTTATTATCCACGACATAAAAGATAAAACTTGTAAGTGTTGCGGTCTAGAGATGCATGCGATGGGTAAAGACATCAGTGAAAAGTTGGAATTTGTACCAGCTAAAGTGGAAGTTATTCAACATGTTCGTCCTAAATATGCTTGCCGAAATTGTGAAAAAAACAATACTTCAGTAGACATTAAACAAGCCCCAATGCCAGCGTCACCAATCCCTAAAGGGATTGCGACCGCAAGTTTACTTGCTCAAATTATTACGGCTAAATTTCAATACAGTCTTCCACTTTATCGTCAAGAAACGTTATTTCAGCAATGGGGTATCATTATTGGACGGCGAACGATGGCGGATTGGTTAATAAAATGCTCGGTACTATTTACCCCTCTTAATAACGAGTTACATCGTATTTTGCTTGAACAACCCACTCTGCATTGTGATGAAACAACGGTAAATGTGTTGGATGTTGAAAAAGCAAAATGTTATATGTGGGTCTACTGCTCTGGCTATGATTCTCCAGGCTCTGGTGTTTTGCCTGGAATTGTACTTTATGATTATCAATCTAGCAGGCATGGCTACCATCCAGTTAACTTTTTAAAAGGTTATAACGGGTATTTACATACCGATGGTTACCAAGGTTATGAACAAACTGAAGCGATGTTAGTTGGCTGTTGGGCACACGCACGTCGACGATTTATTGAGGCTCAACGTGTTCAAGTAAAAGGGAAAACAGGGAGTGCAGATTGGGTATTGAGTAAAATCCAAAAGCTATACCGGATCGAATCGTTATTAAAAGAGGCTTCCCCTGAAGCCAAGTATGTTGCTAGGCAGACAGAAGCCCGCGATTTACTTAAAGAGCTCCGTGATTGGCTTGATAGCGCAGTTAGTCGAGTATCACCTAAAACAAAATTAGGTGAGGCGATTAGCTATACATTAAATCAATGGGATAAATTAGTTCGTTATATTGATGATGGATTGTTATCTATTGATAACAATCGAGCAGAGCGAGCGGTTAAACCGTTTGTTATCGGCCGGAAAAACTGGTTATTTTCGGGTTCAACGGCTGGTGCAGATTCAAGTGCAATG
The DNA here is from genome assembly GCF_000196495.1 of Aliivibrio salmonicida LFI1238. Classification (NCBI taxonomy): domain Bacteria; kingdom Pseudomonadati; phylum Pseudomonadota; class Gammaproteobacteria; order Vibrionales; family Vibrionaceae; genus Aliivibrio; species Aliivibrio salmonicida. The sequence continues at coordinate 2,990,681 of NC_011312.1, read as the reverse complement.
CTTTACAGCATTGTAGAAACAGCAAAGGCAAACGGATTAATCCCTTACGATTATATTAGGTATTGTCTAGATCGTTTATGTGTTGGATCGCCAGATATCGATTCACTTTTACCTTGGAATGTAAAAGACAAGGTGTAGTTCCCCGCACGCTTACAAAGTTCTTATTATAATAATGTAGACAAAAAAAATCGAAGTTCATTTAATCATTAAATGAACTTCGACTAGTGTAAAACAAATTATCAAACAGTTGTTACATAATAGTAATTACTTACTATTTAGAGCACGAATACGGCTTGATAATGAGTAAAGACGGATAAAACCTTCTGCATGGCTTTGGTCGTAAACTTCATCAGCACCAAAAGTAGCAAACTCTTCTGAATACAAGCTATTATCAGAGCGCTTTTGAGTTACGGTCGCTTGACCTTTATAAAGCTTAATAACAACATCACCATTAACGTCTTGAGCCAGTTCTTCTGTTGCCGCTAAGATTGATTTACACAATGGTGTAAACCAACGACCATCATAAACAAGATGAGAGGCTTTGATCCCTAACTCTTCACGAAATTCAAATGACGCTTTATCTAACACCAATTGCTCAACCGCACGTAGTGCTTCATTGATAATCGTGCCACCTGGAGTTTCATAACAACCACGAGATTTCATTCCAACAAGGCGGTTTTCAACGATATCGATACGACCAACACCGTGTTTTATTCCTTTCTCGTTTAGATAAACAACCACTTCATAAGGGGTCATCGCTTTACCATCAACGGCAACAACCGCGCCTTTTTCAACTTTTATTGATACTGTTTCTGATTCATTTGGCGCTTGCTCTGGATCGACAGTCCATGCCCAGCAATCTTCGTTTGGCTCGTTCCATGTATCTTCAAGAACACCACCTTCAGTTGAGATATGCCATGCGTTTGCATCACGAGAGTAGATCTTTGTAAGTGAAGCAGTACAAGGGATATTACGTTCAGCAAGGTAATCAAGACACTCTTCACGGCTCACTAAATCCCACTCACGCCATGGTGCAATTACGTGTAGATCTGGTGCTAATGCTGCGAATGCACCTTCAAAACGGATTTGGTCATTACCTTTACCTGTGCAGCCATGGCAAAGTGCATCTGCGCCAACATTACGCGCCACTTCAACTTGTGCTTTTGCGATAATAGGACGAGCCATTGACGTACCAAGTAGGTATTTACCCTCATAAAGAGCGCCTGTTTTTAACGTAGGAAAAATGTACTCAGAGACCATTTCTTCTTTTAAGTCAGCCACATAGCACTCAGATGCACCGGAAGCAATCGCTTTAGCTTCAATACCTTCTAACTCTTCAGCCCCTTGACCCACATCAGCAACAAATGCAATCACTTCACAATCGTAGTTTTCTTTTAACCACGGGATAATCACAGATGTATCTAGACCACCAGAGTATGCAACAACGACCTTGTTTACGTTTACTTTCTTATTCATTCTATTCTCCTTGATCCGCATACTCGCGGCGACTGTATTCTATAAAGTTAATTCTATTCAATGCCAATTAAGGCTGAAACTGTGTGCCGATGCTATTTCCAATAAACAACTCGGCTAATTTTTCAGGTGAGCGCCATGACGCGACCTCTATCGCTTTGCCTAATGTTTGTGCCGCTTCTAGAGCCGCGCGCACTTTCACTATCATGCCATCAGTGATAACACCTTGTTGAATTAACAACTCGGCCTGCTCTGAATCCAAACTTGGTATCAATGATTTATTTGCATCGAGTACGCCAGCAACATCCGAAAGTAAAACGAGATCTGCATTTAATACGGTAGCAACCGCCACAGCAGCTTGGTCAGCATTCACATTCATCAGCTCACCATCAGCAGTAATGCCAATAGAACTGATAATGGGGGTAACTTGTGTCGCTAGAATGGCATTTAATACCTTTGCATCACCCGCTGTCGCTAAACCCACATTTCCGAGCTCAGGGCTTAATTGAGTAATGCGACATAAACCGCCATCAGCCAAACTTAATCCAATCGCATTCACACCATTTTTCATCGCTTGGCCTTGCAGCATTTTATTTGCCGTCCCTGCCAGTGCGCCGGTGATATAACCAATTTGCTCTTTTGGTGTTACACGTAATCCTTCTTTTTTAATCGTTTCTAACTGAAGCTTTTCCATTAACTCATCAACTAAATACCCACCGCCATGAACAATAACTAATGATCGTTGGGCTTGTTGTTGATAATTTGAAACCGTTTTAAATAATAGTGTTAACGTTTCGGTTGATGCCAATACCGCACCACCTAACTTAATCACTAATGGACATTGATTCATACTATATTCCATACCTTATATTAAAGCGGTTAACATTGGAAAGCAGAAACGAATATTAATGCACTGCATCGCTTGGCTTGATGCACCTTTTAATAAATTATCGATCGCAGAAACAACAATTAGGTGTTCGGCTTGCACTTTCCAACCAATATCACAGAAAGGCGTCTTCTCTACTGACTGCAATTTTGGCATTTCATTACCGAGTAGACGAACCACGGGTGTATCGGTATAAGCGGCATCAAATGCTTTTTGAATTTGCTCTTCTGTCACCCCTTTTTGTAATTTAGTCGTGATGGTTGCTAAGATCCCACGTTTAAAGTTACCAAGGTGAGGCGTAAAAATAACATCACACCCTAAATGTGCGGCAATTTCAGGTTGATGACGGTGATTGAACACCCCATAAGGTTGAAGACTCACTTCACAAAAACTACTGGCTAAATTAGCTTTACGTCCAGCCCCTGTCACTCCGCTCGTTGCATTAATAACAGGCCACTGATTTTGATCTAATAATCCAGCGTCAACTAATGGTTTTAATGCTAATTGTGACGCCGTTGGATAACATCCAGGAACGGCAATTAATTGGGCTTTAGCAATCGCATCCGCATTCCACTCAGCCAATCCATAAACCGCTTTATCTAACCAATCTTCATATTTATGTTCAAAACCATAGAACTCAGAATAGAAACCTTCTTTTTGAACACGAAACGCACCTGACAAGTCAAAAACAACACAGCCATTCTCTAAAAAAGTGGCCGCCAAATCGTGACTCACTTCATGAGCCGTCGCTAATAAAACAATATCACTCTCTTTAGCCACTTGATTTACATTTACTAGAGGTTGCAATGTGTCATCCACCACCCCTCTTAATGAACCATGTAATTTACTGATCGCTTTTCCTTTATCCAAACTGTTTTCAGACACATATAAGCCAGATAAAGAAAGATGCGGGTGCTTAAATACCATCAATGCCAGTTCAGCACCTGTGTATCCGCTTGCTCCGATGATGGTTGTTTTCAACATAAATACGTCCATTTAGCTCTTCAACTATTGAAGGAAAAAGCCATTCAAGGTAACTTGAGCGTTACACATATTAGATACTGCTTTCCTTTTTAAATTTTAGTTTATTCATTAAAATTAAACTAAACTGTATTTCTATTCACTTATTGTGATTTAATATGTGTTTTACAGGGTTCTCTCTTTTGTGTCAACAGTGGATGTATGAATAAATGAAAATACCAGAATTTAAAGAATATTATCAACAGCTCATCTCAACCTCTTCAATCAGCTCTACAGACTCAAGCTGGGATGAAGGTAATGCAAAAGTCATACATAAATTAGCACAGTGGTGTGAAGATTTAGGCTGTGAAGTTGAAATTGAAGAAATAGAGAAAGGAAAACTCAACCTATTGGCTAAATTAGGTTCAGGAGAAGGCGGGTTATTACTCGCAGGACACACCGATACCGTCCCTTATGATCAAGGTCGTTGGAACTACGACCCTCACACTCTAACCGAAGCCAACGATCGATTTTATGGGCTTGGAACCGCTGATATGAAAGGCTTCTTTGCCTTTATCTTAGAGGCAATAAAAAACATCAATTGGAAAGACCAATCTAAGCCACTTTATATTTTGGCCACCTGTGATGAAGAAACAACCATGCTTGGCGCCCGCCATTTCGCCTCAAACACTAGCATCCAACCGGATTACTGTATTATTGGTGAACCAACAAACTTAATGCCTATTCGTGGTCATAAAGGCCATGTCGCCAACGCCGTTCGTGTTACCGGTAAATCTGGTCATTCATCAAACCCGGCTTATGGTGTTAATGCGTTAGAAATCATGAATGAAATCATGTTTGCTTTAATGAATTTAAAAAATAAATTAGTTAAGGAATACCACAACCCTGGTTTTTCTATTCCTTATCCAACCCTTAATCTTGGCCATATCCATGGCGGTGATAGCCCGAATCGTATTTGCGGCTGTTGTGAACTTCATTATGACGTACGCCCATTACCGGGAATTAGCCTTGATGGATTAGATAATATGCTGCGTGATGCATTGAAAGACGTCGAAGAAAAATGGCCAGGAAGAATTGAAATAACCCCGTTGCATGAACCTATCCCAGGTTATGAATGCAGCGCTGATAGCCCTATCGTAACAAGTGTTGCTGAGATTTGTGGCCAAGAAGTAGAAACCGTTAATTACTGTACTGAAGCTCCTTTCTTACAAGATCTTTGTCCAACATTAGTGTTAGGTCCGGGTTCCATTGAACAAGCGCACCAACCTGATGAATTTTTAGCATTTTCATTCATTGACCCGACAATCAATATATTGAGCAAATTAATGTATAAACATTGCTTTTAATCTGAAATAAATTTACAACACTCATTAAAAGCAAATCAATATTCGATGATCTACGGCAATGTATCGTTTAAAAAATCATCGTTTATTCTTCAAAGTTTGACGAAGAGCCGTAAATTCGGATAGATTGAATGCAGAAAAAATTTAGGATGTAATAAAATTACAGTATAGGAAGTATGTATGAATGAAAAGTACGCGGCTTTAAAAAGCAATGTAAGCATGTTGGGTCATCTACTTGGAAACACAATTAGAGACGCTCATGGTGAAGAGCTATTAGCAAAAGTTGAAACCATTCGTAAGCTGTCTAAAACAGCGCGCGCAGGAAGCGACAATGACCGTAATGCATTAATTGAAGAGATTAAAAGTCTCCCTAATGATCAACTGACCCCAGTTGCTCGTGCATTCAGTCAGTTCCTAAATTTAACCAATATGGCAGAACAGTATCATACGATTTCTCGTCACTGCGAAGAACACGTATGCGAACCTGATGCGATCAGCTCACTGTTTTCTAAATTAAGCCAAAACAACATCAGCAAATTAGATACGGTACAAGCGGTGCGTGAACTCAACATTGAGCTAGTGCTAACTGCGCATCCAACAGAAATTGCGCGCCGTACCATGATCAATAAATTGGTAAAGATCAATGAATGTTTATCAAAACTTGAACTGAGTGATATCTCATTTTCTGAACGAGAAAAAACAGAACGTCGCCTTGAGCAACTGATTGCTCAAGCTTGGCATTCTGATGTTATTCGTCAAGAACGTCCAACGCCATTAGATGAAGCAAAATGGGGGTTTGCCGTTGTTGAAAATTCATTATGGCAAGGTATTCCTGATTTCTTACGTGAATTTGATCAACGTCTTGAAAATCATTTAGGTGAAGGCTTACCGATTGATGCTCGTCCTGTCCATATGTCTTCTTGGATGGGGGGAGATCGCGATGGTAATCCATTTGTAACTCACACGATAACACGTGAAGTTATGCTGCTTTCTCGCTGGAAAGCGGCCGATCTTTACTTAAAAGACGTAAATGAGTTAATCAGTGAATTGTCGATGGTGAAGTGTACCGATGAAGTTCGTAAGCTTGCTGGTGATCAACACGAACCTTATCGAGCTATCTTAAAACAACTTCGTACTCTATTAAACGATACGCTTGAAAATCTTGATGCACAAATGAAAGGTGAGTTAACCAATAACAAACCGATCCTTCGTAATGCTGAACAATTATGGTTACCTTTGCACGCTTGTTACCAGTCACTACACGCTTGCGGTATGGGTATCATTGCTGAAGGTTCTTTATTAGATACGCTACGCCGTGTCAAAGCCTTTGGAGCCCATCTTGTTCGCCTAGACATACGTCAAGAAAGTACTCGCCATTCAAATGTACTCTCTGAACTAACGCGTTACTTAGGCATTGGTGATTACGATCAATGGAGCGAACAAGATAAGATTTCTTTCTTAGTGAATGAATTAAGCTCTAAACGCCCTCTTCTTCCTCGCGATTGGACTCCAACAGCAGAAGTTCAAGAAGTTATTGATACATGTAAAATTGTCGCTGAGCAATCAAAAGAAGCTCTCGGTTCTTATGTAATTTCAATGGCTCGCACCGCATCAGACGTATTGGCTGTTCATCTTCTGCTTCAAGAAGCAGGTTGCCCATTCCGTATGGATGTGTGCCCATTGTTTGAAACATTAGACGATTTAAACCGCTCTAAAGAAGTCATGGAACAATTGTTCTCTATTGATTGGTACCGCGGATTTATTCAAAATCATCAGATGGTCATGATCGGCTATTCAGATTCAGCAAAAGATGCCGGTGTGATGTCTGCTGGCTGGGCGCAATACAGTGCGATGGAAGCCTTAGTTGATGTCTGTGAGAAAGAAAGCATTGAACTAACCTTATTCCACGGCCGTGGCGGTACAATTGGTCGTGGGGGTGCACCAGCCCATGCCGCACTTCTATCTCAACCACCAAAAAGCTTAAAAGGTGGCCTACGTGTTACTGAGCAAGGTGAGATGATCCGGTTTAAGCTTGGTCTACCTGAAGTGGCAGTAAACAGCTTTAATTTATACGCAAGTGCGATTCTTGAAGCGAATCTTCTTCCACCACCAGAGCCTAAGCAAGAATGGCGCGATTTAATGGAAGTACTTTCTGAAGTATCGTGCGAAGCGTACCGTAATATTGTTCGTGGCGAAAAAGACTTCGTGCCTTACTTCCGAGCAGCAACCCCTGAGTTAGAGTTAGGCAAATTACCGTTAGGATCTCGCCCTGCAAAGCGTAATCCAAATGGCGGTGTTGAAAGTCTACGAGCTATTCCTTGGATCTTCTCATGGAGCCAAAACCGTCTGGTACTTCCTGCATGGTTAGGCGCGGGTGAAGCGATTCAATACTCGATTGATAAAGGTCACCAAGAGCTATTAGAAGAAATGTGTCGTGAATGGCCATTCTTCTCTACCCGTCTTGGTATGCTTGAGATGGTCTACACTAAGTGTAATCCACAAATGTCAGAGTACTACGACCAACGCTTAACGGATAAATCCTTATGGCCTCTAGGCGTACGTCTACGTAATCAATTACAAGCAGACATTAAAGCGGTCTTGAATGTAGAAAACAGTGACCACTTAATGGAAAGTGACCCGTGGGGATCGGAGTCGATACGTCTGCGTAATATCTACGTTGATCCACTAAATATGCTGCAAGCTGAATTACTGTATCGAACACGTCAGCAAGAAGAGACCTCTCCTGAGCTTGAAGAAGCGCTGATGGTCACTATTGCAGGCATAGCTGCAGGTATGCGAAATACAGGTTAATGCCTGATTAGCATGACATAACGCACTCTACATTAAGGTCACTTCGGTGGCCTTTTTTTATAATCTTATTTTTAACAATTACGATGAATTAACGTTAAAAGGTAAGCGTGCGGGGAACTACACCTTGTCTTTTACATTCCAAGGTAAAAGTGAATCGATATCTGGCGATCCAACACATAAACGATCTAGACAATACCTAATATAATCGTAAGGGATTAATCCGTTTGCCTTTGCTGTTTCTACAATGCTGTAAAGCATTGCACTTGAATCTGCACCAGCCGTTGAACCCGAAAATAACCAGTTTTTCCGGCCGATAACAAACGGTTTAACCGCTCGCTCTGCTCGATTGTTATCAATAGATAACAATCCATCATCAATATAACGAACTAATTTATCCCATTGATTTAATGTATAGCTAATCGCCTCACCTAATTTTGTTTTAGGTGATACTCGACTAACTGCGCTATCAAGCCAATCACGGAGCTCTTTAAGTAAATCGCGGGCTTCTGTCTGCCGAGCAACATACTTGGCTTCAGGGGAAGCCTCTTTTAATAACGATTCGATCCGGTATAGCTTTTGGATTTTACTCAATACCCAATCTGCACTCCCTGTTTTCCCTTTTACTTGAACACGTTGAGCCTCAATAAATCGTCGACGTGCGTGTGCCCAACAGCCAACTAAAATCGCTTCAGTTTGTTCATAACCTTGGTAACCATCGGTATGTAAATACCCGTTATAACCTTTTAAAAAGTTAACTGGATGGTAGCCATGCCTGCTAGATTGATAATCATAAAGTACAATTCCAGGCAAAACACCAGAGCCTGGAGAATCATAGCCAGAGCAGTAGACCCACATATAACATTTTGCTTTTTCAACATCCAACACATTTACCGTTGTTTCATCACAATGCAGAGTGGGTTGTTCAAGCAAAATACGATGTAACTCGTTATTAAGAGGGGTAAATAGTACCGAGCATTTTATTAACCAATCCGCCATCGTTCGCCGTCCAATAATGATACCCCATTGCTGAAATAACGTTTCTTGACGATAAAGTGGAAGACTGTATTGAAATTTAGCCGTAATAATTTGAGCAAGTAAACTTGCGGTCGCAATCCCTTTAGGGATTGGTGACGCTGGCATTGGGGCTTGTTTAATGTCTACTGAAGTATTGTTTTTTTCACAATTTCGGCAAGCATATTTAGGACGAACATGTTGAATAACTTCCACTTTAGCTGGTACAAATTCCAACTTTTCACTGATGTCTTTACCCATCGCATGCATCTCTAGACCGCAACACTTACAAGTTTTATCTTTTATGTCGTGGATAATAACAGTACGCGGTAAGTCTTCAGGTAAGCGTTGGCGTTTTGGCTTTTGACGAGTGTAGGTAATCGTTTGTGTGTCATCATTTTCAATGATGATTTCTTCTTCTGTTTCATTGAATAAATCAAATTGAGTCGAGTCAGATTCACTGCTTTTACCAAAGCGCTGATGTTGAGCCAGTCGAAATTGCTCTAGAAGACGGTTATATTTATTTTCAAGCTGAAGCACAAGTGCTTTCAGCTCGTCAATGGTATCAGGAAGTGGTTTTATTTTATCAATCATGTAGATGACTATATAACGATAATACAGGTAATCAATCGGTTGCCTCCTATTCTTGACTGAGAATCAACTATTTAAAGGGTTGTTTGATAATGTACCGGTTGATGTCCTAAGATATCAAAACCTTGTAATAGCAGTGTCAGTTGCTGCTCTGATAATGCTAACGTATCGTTATTTATATTTCGTGGCCATTTGAAGCGGTCTTCATCTAATCGCTTGTACCATAAAGCGAATCCTGTTTTATCCCAATACAATATTTTGAGTTTATCACGAGGCTTATTGCAAAATATAAATAGAGCATCACTAAACGGTGATAGTTGCATTTCTTGCTCAACAATCACGACAAGGCCATTAATGGCCTTGCGAAAATCGACAAAATCACGATGAAGATAAATGGTGGAAACATCAGTAAATACATTCATGATTGATACCCTTTTAATAAGAGTCCTATCCAGTGAGGTTCAGTATTAGCTGGCAATGTTAATCGCAATTTTCCGATAGAAAGTTGAATATCTGGTAATTGTGGAGTGGCGATGATAGTTGATGTTAACGCTTCTACTTTCAAGAAAGTAGAAGCGTTAATCTTTTGTTTCCATCGTGCTTTACGTGCACTAAATGTCTTTGGCAGAATATTATGGTTACGACAAAATTCAGCGGCACTAAGCTTGCTAGATTGCTGAGATTCAAATAGAGCGTGCCATTGCTCTGGTGTTCTCTTTTTATCTTTTTGCATAATTACGTTCTCGTTAAATGAAAGATCGTAAGATACGCATAATGAATTTTATTTGTTAGGTGTAGTTCCCCGCACGCTTACATAACAAAAGCCAACATTACGAAACAACTTTAACCTTTTCATAGCACCTTGGTCTAGCGTCATTTTAACTCTACAGAATATAAATTCAGGCTTTAATTAATTCTCAATATTTAAAATCAACCTAACCAAGATAAATCAGAAGTAAAAACCAAGTTATAGGCAATAAAGAGAGATTAAAATAGTTACGTTTCAATAAAAAACGAAGGCATAACGCTTTCTACATTGAGTAAGATCTCATTTTTTAGGCGAAAAAAAACCAGCCTAAAAGTGACTGGTTTTTTTATCTATGAATCTACAGAGATATACTATTCTGCTTTCTCTTTCTTCTCATCGTACATTTCTTCAATTTCGTCTTGATAACGCTCACTGATAACTTTACGACGTAACTTTTGTGTTGGGGTTAATTCACCTTTATCCATCGAAAATGCTTTCGATAATAATGTGAATTTTTTCACTTGTTCAAAACGAGCCAATTCTTTTTGTAAATTAGCGACACGCTTTTCAAGCATTTCGACAATTTCACTGTTCTTAACTAATTCCATACGGTCATGGTAAGCAATATTCAACTCTTTTGCGTATTCTTCAAGAGCATCATAACAAGGAACAATCAATGCAGAAACAAACTTACGCGTGTCAGCAATAACGGCAATTTGCTCAATAAAATGATCTTTACCAATCGCTCCTTCAATCACTTGTGGTGCAATATATTTACCACCAGAGGTCTTCATAAGCTCTTTAATACGATCAGTAATGTATAAATTACCGTCGGCATCAAACTCACCAGCATCGCCTGTTTTTAGGAAACCATCTTCAGTAAAGGTCAATGCGGTTTCTTCTGGCTTATTATAATATCCTTTCATGACCATCGGACCACGAACTAGAATTTCATTCTTTTTGCCAATCTTAACTTCAGCGCCAGGCATTAATGTGCCTATAGAATCAGGATGAAATTTACCGTCTTCCCAGCATGAAATCGTTGCTGTGGTTTCTGTCATGCCATAACCTAATTTAACATTGACGCCAAGCGCATGAAAAAACCGGCCAATGGTTGCATCCAATTTAGCGCCACCACACGGCATAAAATTGATGTTTCCACCCAAAATCATTCGTAATTTAGACAACACTAACTTATCTGCAATTTTATGAGACTGTTTCAGTATCCATGAAGGTTCACGTGCCTCTTGTTTACAAGCAGACATCTTCGCCCCCATATTTACAGCCCAAGTAAACATCACTTTACGATGAGCAGGAGCACGGGATACTTTTTCATGGACCGTTGAGAAAATCTTCTCGTAAAAACGAGGAACCGCACACATAACCGTTGGTTTAACTTCAATGAGTGCGTCTTTAATTAAGTTTGTGTTTGGTAAATAGCAGTTAATCGCGCCTTTATAAAGAACGTAAAACGTCCAAGCACGTTCAAAAACATGCGATAACGGTAAGAAACACAATGATACGTCTTTTTCCGTTAGCGCTAAATTCGTGTTATGTCCCTCTAATTGAGAACCAATATTGGTGTAATCTAGCATTACCCCTTTTGGCTCCCCTGTCGTACCAGAGGTGTAGATCAATGTCAGCAAATCATCCATTTCAGCCGTATCAAGGCGATGAGTTAACTCTTCTTGATGAGATTCATTTGCTGCAGAAATGAAGTCATTCCACGAAATACCAGCTTCGTGATCATTTAAATCAATGTCATCACTTAACGCAACAATATGAGTTAATTGTGGGCATTGTTCAAAAATCACAACCGCCGAATTATACTGCGCTTGTTCACCCACAAATAATATGCGGATATTTGCGTCATTAATAACATAAGCCGCTTGTGTTGGTGTGTTCGTTGGATAAATAGGCACAGGCACTGAACGCAATTGCATTGTTGCAAAATCAGCAACAGTCCAGCGAGGCATATTATTGGCGAAGATCCCTACTTTCTCTTGTATTTTCAATCCATGAGCTAATAGTGCTAAAGACAGAGTATCCATTTGCTGACCAAATTCACCCCAAGTGATGTCACTCCATGCTGAGCACTGAGTGTCACTCCAAGCGCCACATTTACGTTCACGTAATGCAGTGTCATTTGCACGAGTTGCAATGTGCTGGCGGATCTCTTTTACAATATGTGGATTTTGAATAGTCATCTCGTATCACCTTTAGGCTTACACTTGTAAGCTATAATCTAAACAAAGTGTACAAGTGGTGCTAAAAAAGGCAATACTTTCCCTGTATAAAATGTAAGGAATGTTGTACGAAACTCATTTCTGATGAGCCGTATTAACAAGTTCATTATTAATAATATACATTTCATTTATATCGAATGAGATCCTACAAAAAAGGCAACATCAATGATGCTGCCTTTTATTCTTCTAATTTTAGAGTATTTCAACGCTAAAACATCATACCTTTACTTGAAGCAACGACTTCTTCGCCACAAATAAGCATCAATTGATCACGCATCCAAATATGACCTTTGTCTTTTTGGTACGAGTCATGCCAGCTTAAATAGCCACTGATCCCTTTTGATTCAATTGGCAATGGAAGAATAGCCAGTTGATCGCGGTTTGGCATTGAACTGACCAACCACTTAGGAGCAACCGTAATCAACTCTGATTGAGAAACAACATAAAGAATGTTGCTGATGCTAGCCCCTTTGTAAGCTTGCTCATAAATAGCATCTTGATATAAATGGTCTGCAAACCCTTTTGTATTTTCAATACGAGCAGGAACAGCATGTTTCTCATTTGCCAATTGCTCTTTAGTAATCATACCCTGAATTCGAGGGTGATTAACGGCAGCAACAACCACTAATTCATCAGTAAATAACTCAGTGCTCATAAAACCAGGTTCGTCAAAACGAACATAATCAATCACAAAGTCAATTTCTTGATAACGAAGCTTTTGAGCAATATCCGCTTCATGTTCACCAGACAACTTTAAACTAATATGAGGCGATTTTTGCTGAATATCTCTCATGATTCGTGGAGCAAAACGAATATCCGAAGGGCTACAAATTGAGAGCTTAAATTGTCTCATTGATGTTTCAGGAATAAACGTCGAACTTGGTAATTCATTTTTTACCAATTGCAGTGCTTGACGCATTGGTGCGAATAATTGACGAGCACGTTGCGTTGGTTGAATACCACGACCATGGCGAATAAAGAGTTCATCATTAAACATCACTTTTAGTCGTGATACCGCATTACTCACTGCCGGTTGTGACATACCTAGGTTTTGAGCTGCTCGAGTAATATTTTGCTCTTGCATTACTGCATCAAAAACAGTCAGTAGATTTAAATCTACTCCACGTAATACTTGTTCTGCTCTAACGCTATTAGATGCAGAGGAAAATTCAGACATACTCATTTAAAGGCTCTCTCTATTTTTCAGCAAATTATTAAAATAAGAAAAAGTAAGCTGCATATTATTATAGTTATACACGTTATTGACAGAACGTATGCTAGCCAACTGTTCAACATAATCACTGAATAGATTTACAAAATCCATAGCACGTAACAGATTTTAATTTTAATTTATGCTTAATCAAAGTTAACCGATTAATTTTATTTACAAATCAATCAATTAGGAAAAAACATAAAATAACCTAAATATCAATAGTTTCCGATTTTTCCTACGTTAAACGAAAAAAACCATGCAACATGGCATGGTTTAAAATATAACGAAACGTTAATAAGTATTACATTTGGTTAAAATAACGCTGAAATTTTATTCAAATCAGACTGGATTGCTCCAGCGGTAACCTCTCTTCCGGCGCCTGGCCCTCTTATCACTAAAGGGTTATCTTTATACCACTGACTTTCAATCGCAAAAATATTATCGCACGGTAATAAATTAGCCAATGCATGATGTTCAGACAGCGCTTCAATCCCAACCGTTGCACTGCCATTTTTATTCAAACGGGCAACATAACGAAGTACTTTTTGTTCTCGCTGCGCTTGTTCCAAACGTTCCGATAATGCTTCATTTAAGGCATCACCTTTTGCCAAGAAGTCATCAAGACTCACTTGCTGTAATTCGGCGGGAACCAACGATTCGACTTCGATTTGATTCGGTTCGATTTGTAACCCTGACTCTCTTGCCAAAATAACAAGCTTTCTCATTACATCGGAACCATCTAAATCATGCCTAGGATCTGGCTCTGTCAATCCTTGTTGCCATGCTAAATCGACTAACTCAGTAAAGGGAGTCTCTCCAGTATATTGTTGGAATAACCAAGAAAGAGTGCCAGAAAAGATCCCAGAGAGTGCAACAATGCTGTCTCCGCTTTCACGCAAATCTTGCACAGTATGATTAATTGGTAATCCCGCGCCAACCGTTGCATTGTATAACCAATGTCGACCGGTTTTTGCAAACGCATCAACAACCGCTTGATATTCATGACTTGGTGCTGAACCAGCGACCTTATTTGCAGAGATCAAGTGCATGCCTTGTTCTGCAATTTTAGTGTATTGACTTGCAAGCTCAGAGCTTGCCGTTACATCTAAAATAACAACGTCATCGTATCCTTGGACTGAACCGATTTTTTCAATCCATTCAAATTCTTCGTAGCTCACCGCTTCATCATCAAAATGGCTGACTACCGATGCACTATCGATACCGTCAAAATCGAACCAGTATCGATGACTGTCAACGACTCCGACTAATGAAAAAATCATGCCTCGACGTTTTTCTAAAATTCGTTTTTGCTGAGTAAACAATGTAAGCCACTGCGCACCAATATTACCGTGACCACACAAAACAAGGCCAACTCGTTTCTGAGCTTGAAATAAACTGGTATGAATCTCATTGATCAATTCATCGGTGTCTAATTTACGAAGAATAGCAACAAGACTTAACCCTGATTCCGATTCACACACAAACTCTAAAGGTCTATTTTTTAATTGATGGTAAAAACCATGGCTATGAATGGCATTAGCCGTTACACCAGCACCTACTGCTGCAACCATTGAGTACCCTTCTTTTAATTTAATTTCAGCATGCACCGCTGTATTTTGCAGCATATCTAAAGCATCACTGACGATCTCTGAAGTGTAGGCAAGTAATAAAGTAAATTTATCGGCTTGTGCTTCTAACGCAAGAGGTTGAAGTTGAGCACGAGTTAAAAGAGAAAGCACCTCGGTTTGAGCTCGTTCAAAATCTTGCCCACGGCCAAAGCCAAGTTGAATTAAGTACACATCATCCAACGAAGTAACAATTTTAGCGCCACGACCAGAGGCCAAGACACGTTCAATGCGTGTTGAACCCGATTCTGGTTGATAACTGCAACGTAGACTCAAATCTAACGCACTTTGCGCTACTGGCTGTAATGTTCTGCTATGTAAAACAGGGGCAGCTAAACGAGCCAATTCACTGGCTTCATCCAAACGAAGTAGCGGCAATAAACAAGCGTCTTCCACTTTTCTAGGATCCGCACTAAATACCCCAGCAACATCACTCCAAATCGTAACACGAGAAACTTCAGCTAATGCACCAATCATAGTTGCTGAGTAATCCGATCCATTACGCCCTAATAATACGGTTTCACCCTTTTGGTCACGGGCCATAAATCCAGTAATAACAAGACGGCCATGAGGGTGTTGTGCTATTTGTTCTTTAAATAAAGGCCATGAAAGAACACGATCAACCTCAGGCTGAGCCCCTCTTTCTGCTCTTAAAAAATGGCGAGAATCCAACGGTGCCGATTTTAATTCAATCTGGTTTAAATAAGCCGACAACAAACGAGACGACCATATTTCACCATGACCAAGCACATCGGCTTGTTGAACTTCATTTAGCGGAGCATGTAATTGACCGATTGCAATCAACTCTTTATGCAACAATGCCTGCAATACTTCCGCCTGATCTGGCTCTAACAATTCAGAAATTAACTGTTGCTGATAATGACGCAAAGACTCCAATGTATCGTGAGCCAAACGACCATCTTTAGATAAGTTATCAATCCATTCAAGAATACGGTTTGTTGTATTACCCGCGGCAGAAACAACAACAAGATCATGCTCGTTTGAATATTCTTTTAAGATGGTTGCCACACGGCGATAACACTCAGGATCAGAAAGACTGCTGCCACCAAATTTATGTAACTGACGTTGCACCAAAGACGTTGTCATTATTTCACCTCTGCAGCCACAGCAAACGCTTGTGTAAGATCTGCGATTAAATCTCTACTGTCTTCTAGGCCAACAGAAATACGTAATAACGTCGGCACCAAACCGGCAGCAGCCTGAGCTTCATCTGACATCGCTCTATGTGTCATCGTTCCCGGATGAGCAATCAGACTTTCTACTCCTCCTAACGATTCAGCTAAAGAGAAATATTTTAACGCTTTCACAAAAACTTTAAGTTGGTCTAACGAACCGTTTAATTCAAAACTCAGCATTGCACCAAAACCCGCTTGCTGACGCTTTGCTATTTCATGCCCTGGGTGCTCAGGTAGACTAGGGTGATAGATCGTTCCCACTAACTCTTGCTGTTGTAAGCATTTTAATACTTCCATCGCATTTTCTTCATGCACTCGCATACGAGCACTAAGAGTACGAATTCCTCGCAGGGTTAAATAGCTATCAAATGCAGTACCTGTTGCACCAATGCAGTTCCCCCACCATGCCAATTCATCGGCATGTTCTTTCGTTTTAGATATGATCACACCACCAACAACGTCTGAATGCCCATTAATGTATTTTGTTGTGGAATGAAGAACGAAATCAGCCCCAAGAGTCAGTGGCTGCTGTAATACAGGAGAAAGGAACGTGTTATCAACCGCAACTAATGCACCGACTTCTGCCGCTTTTTTACAAATTTCGGCAATATCGACTACGCGAACTAATGGATTGGAAGGCGTTTCTAATAAGATCAGTTTTGGCTTTTTAGCAAGCGCTTCATCTAAAGCGGCGGCATTAGACTGATCCACAAACAACGTTTGAAAATCACCTTTATTTGCTCTGGTGTTAAAGAGTCGATAAGTGCCGCCATAGCAGTCATGAGGGGCAACAATTAAATCATCAGGACCAAGCAAGGCTGATACCATTAAATTAAGAGCCGCAGTGCCACAGTTCGTCACCACCGCCCCCGCACCACACTCTAAATCAGACAATGTTGTTTCTAATTGAGTTCGGGTTGGATTCCCTGAGCGAGCGTAATCGTACGTTGGAACATCTCCAAATTCTGGAAAGCTATAATTAGTCGATAAATAGATAGGAGGCACAACCGCATTGTGTTGTGAATCGGTTTCAATGCCAGTACGAACAGCAATAGTTGCAGGTTTTCTCTCGCTCATTATTTCCCTTCCAAACTGCTATGCAGTGGTATAATCTAATCCATAAGTTATATTCTTCTACTTTACCATCACAAAATGAGACGTCAATACTTCTAGACGTCTATATATCTTTGCTTATAGACGTAAATATCGCTAGAATTAGCTCATCGCATTTTAAACAACAATAATATTAGAACGAAGGTGAGCAATGGCTGATTGGAATGGTGACTATTTAAGTCCTTATGCCGAGCATGGTAAAAAAAGTGAACAGGTAAAAAAAATTACCGTGTCAATTCCAACGAAGGTACTACAAATCCTTACGGATGAACGTACTCGTCGTCAAGTAAGTAATCTTCGCCACGCCACAAACAGCGAATTGTTATGTGAAGCGTTTCTTCATGCTTATACTGGCCAACCATTGCCAACAGATGAAGATTTACGTAAAGATCGTCCTGATGATATTCCAACAGAAGCAAAAGCGTTAATGACCGCAATGGGCATTGAATTCGAAGCATTCGACGAAGAATAAAAGTGATTAACTCCTAGCTAATGATAACAATCATTAGCTAGATCACATTTTCGATTATTTCCTACTTTCTTTATCCCCTCTGTTTTTCTGCTCATTTCAATTTTACATTACCTCTCTGCCTCATACTTACCCTATCCAATTGGCCATGTTCAAGTTCTAAAAGCGCATGATAATTTACTCTATCGGCTGTATTACAATAGTGCTAAACAACAACGAATACATTAGTGGTATTCAAGTTAACGTTTGGTGGTAAACCCATAATTTAATTCCCTCTAATAAAAAGGCTTCCTCATCAATGACGTAGGAAGCCTTTTTACTTTAATTAATATATAAAAGCAGTTTACGCTTCCATGTATCCTTCTGGCATTTCAATACGAGCGACACCTGAATCAACCGCGGCTTGTGCTACCGCTTTTGCAACTCGAGGAAGTAAACGAGGATCCATCGGTTTAGGAATGATGTAACCTTTGCCAAACTCTAAAGAATCAACACCCGCCGCTTTTAATACTTCGACAGGCACAGGTTCTTTCGTTAATTGACGAATTGCTTCAACCGCAGCCAATTTCATTTCATCATTAATCACGCTTGCACGAACATCGAGTGCACCACGGAAGATAAATGGGAAACAAAGTACGTTATTTACTTGGTTAGGATAATCAGAACGACCAGTACCCATAATTAAATCATTACGAACTTCATGAGCCAATTCTGGTTTGATCTCAGGATCTGGATTTGAACAAGCAAATACAACGGGCTTATCAGCCATTAATTTAAGCGCTTCAGGTGGCAATAGGTTAGGACCCGATACCCCTAAGAATAAATCAGCGCCTTCAATAACATCTTCAAGCGTACGTTTATCTGTGTTGTTCGCAAAACGTTGTTTATATTCATTAATGTCATCACGACGAGTGTGAATTACGCCTTTACGATCAAGCATGTAGATCTTCTCGCGCATCGCGCCACATTTAATCAGCATTTCCATGCAGGCAACCGCCGCGGCACCCGCACCTAAACAAACAATGATCGCGTCTTCTAACTTCTTACCTTGAAGCTCGATAGCATTCAACATGCCCGCTGCCGTTACAATTGCAGTACCGTGCTGATCATCGTGGAATACAGGAATATCACAACGTTCAATTAAACGACGTTCAATTTCAAAACAATCAGGGGCTTTGATGTCTTCTAAATTAATACCACCAAAAGTATCTGCAATGTTCGCCACTGTATCTACAAATTCATCAATAGTGCGATGTTTCACTTCGATATCAATCGAATCTAGACCGGCAAATCGTTTGAAAAGTAATGATTTGCCTTCCATTACAGGTTTTGAAGCCAGAGGACCTAAATTACCTAAGCCTAAAATAGCCGTACCATTTGAAATAACCGCAACCATATTGCCTTTAGACGTGTATTTATAAACATCGTCTGGGTTTTTCGCGATTTCACGTACTGGTTCAGCTACTCCTGGGCTATAAGCCAAAGCAAGGTCTTCTACCGTATCGGCGGGTTTAGTCAGTGCTATTTCAATTTTACCCGGCGTTGGGTAAGCGTGATAATGGAGAGCTTGTTCGCGAAAATCTTCAGACATGGGGTTTTCCTGAATGCTAATAAATATAAGAGAATTGTTTCAAAATAGTAAACTATATAATAGTTGATCTAGCTCAAACTTCATAGTCTTCGCTTACAGATCGTACCAACAAAAATGTCGGGTTAATTAATGATTTTATGACTTAATTTCAAATAAGAAAGTGACTTTACTCTGAATTTTAGACATAAAAAAAGGAGTCCTAATGGACTCCTTTCTTATCGGAAATTGGTAATTATTTTTTAGAACCAATTGCACCGAAACGTTTGTTGAAGCGATCAACACGGCCGCCAGTATCTACGATACGTTGCTTACCAGTGTAGAACGGGTGACATTCGCCACATACGTCTAGGTGGATTGTGTCTTTGCCTAGCGCTGATTTGAATTCAAATTCGTTGCCGCAAGAACAAGTAGCTTTAACAGCTTTGTATTCTGGGTGGATACCTACTTTCATGGGAAAACCTTATAATTTAGGCCGTGTCGCCATCCGAATCTAAGCCGGACACCACACGTCGTGTAACAAAAATAATAAGCATAAATAAATTACACCTACTTAAGGTCGCGTATAATAATGAATCGCGGCCAATCAATCAACTAATCTGTTACTTTTTCCACCGATTATTTTACTCCTTTGCGATATTTTTATCTAAGAGTAGACTATTCATCCTATTCATCCTATTCATCCTATTATTCCTGATTAATGTTGGCTATGTCCTATTCAATTGCACACGTTTCACTGCCCGTTCCTCTTGACCGCACCTTTGATTACTTAATTAAAGCCGGACAACACCCTGTCATTGGGGGCCGTGTAAAAGTGCCTTTTGGTCGTCAGCGCCTTATCGGTATAGTCACAAAATTAAGCAATGACTCTGAATTTGCTCGTGAGAAATTAAAAGGATTAGACTCCGTACTCGATAGCACTTCTCTCTGGCCTCCTCACCTTTATAAGCTTCTTAATTGGAGCAGCACTTATTATCAATACCCATTAGGGGAAACCTTAGCGAATGCGATGCCATCGTGGCTACGTAAAGGCAGAGAAGCCAGTTTTGCTGCACTAAAAGCGTGGCAAATTACTGAGCTAGGAAAAAATCAAGATCTCAACAAACTGACTCGAGCACCGAAACAAGCCAAGGCCCTTAACCTTGTTCGTCACCAACAATGCAGTCACGAACAAATGCTTGAAGAAGACATTACGGCTGCAACCTTAAAAGCCGTCGTGGATAAAGGATGGATAGAAGAAATCTCTCTTGCTCCAAAACCAACTTATTGGCAACGTAATGTCGAAATAACACAAGAAAAGCCACAGTTAAATGAAGAGCAAGCTATTGCTATTGCCACGGTTAATGCAAACCCTGAATTTGGTTGTTACTTATTAGATGGCGTTACGGGATCGGGTAAAACGGAAGTGTATCTCCAGTTATTAGAGCCTATTTTACACGCAGGCCGACAAGCACTTATTCTTGTTCCTGAAATAGGATTAACCCCACAAACCATTAATCGCTTTAAGCGTCGTTTTAATGTGCCTGTCGACATGATCCATTCTGCACTTAATGATACCGAACGTTTAAATGCATGGTTAGCAGCACGAGATAACCATGCCGGCATCATTATAGGCACTCGCTCAGCACTTTTTACCCCATTTAATGATCTCGGTATCATCATTGTCGATGAAGAACACGATGCCTCTTATAAACAGCAAGACAGCATGAGATATCACGCCCGAGATCTGGCAGTAATGCGAGCAAATTTAGACAATATTCCGATTGTGCTAGGCTCAGCAACGCCAGCTCTAGAGACGTTACATAATGCTAAGGTCGGTAAATACCACCATCTCACATTAACCAAACGCGCGGGTACTGCAATCCCAGCTCGACATGGTGTGTTAGATGTCAAAGGCTTGTATCTAAACAGTGGATTATCTGCACCTTTAATTGCTCAAATGAGAAAACATTTATCTGAAGGCAATCAGGTGATGTTATTTTTGAATCGCCGAGGATTCTCCCCAGCCCTAATGTGTCACGAATGTGGCTGGATGGCCGAATGTAAACGCTGTGATGCTTATTATACGTTCCACCAACACAGTAATGAAATTCGCTGCCACCACTGTGGTTCACAGCAGCCAATAATGCATCAATGCCAAGGCTGTGGATCCACTCAGCTTATTTCTGTAGGGGTTGGTACCGAACAGCTCGAAACTCAACTAATGACCCTCTTTCCTGAATACAAAACCGTTCGTATCGATCGAGACAGTACTCGCAGAAAAGGCAGCTTAGAAAACTATCTAGACGCAATTAAAAACAACGAATACCAAATCCTTATTGGCACTCAAATGCTAGCAAAAGGGCACCATTTTCCTAACGTAACCCTTGTCGGTTTAATTGATGTAGATAGTTCATTGTTTAGTAGTGATTTTCGAGCTCCTGAACGTTTAGCTCAGTTGTTTATCCAAGTCGCTGGACGCGCAGGGCGAGCAAGTAAACCAGGGGAAGTGATCTTACAAACTCACCACCCTGAACACTCTCTTTTACAAAGCCTTCTACGTCATGGTTATGGTCACTTTGCTGAACATGCGTTAAATGAGCGCAAATTCGCTCAGCTCCCTCCTTATACGCATTTATCTCTCTTTAGAGCAGAGTCCAATAACAATGACAATGTCGAGCAATTCTTACGACAAGTCCGTGATATTTTAGAAAGTAACCCTCAATATCATGACGCCACACCAGTGCTAGGGCCTATTCCGGCACCTTTAGCACGTCGAGCCGGAAAATACCGTTGGCAACTGCTCTTTCAAGCGCCAAATCGTACCGTAATGCAATCAATGTTACGTGGTGCAAAAACCGCGATTGAGCTATTACCATTAGCTAAAAAAGTACGTTGGACTTTAGACATTGAGCCACAAGACCTTAGTTAATCACGCTTTTTTAATTTCAAAACTAAGACTTACTCAGGAAATACCCTCTCATGTGAGGGACATCACAATATAGATGTAACTTTTGTTAAATGCGCCGTATTTAAATCTTTATTTTACACATAAAATATCTTCTCAATAAACAAAGCAATCGTTTACTTTACGTATGTTGTTTAACTTTATATAAATAGTTGGGAGAGGTCTTTATGGCGACAATGAAGGATGTTGCTTTGTCTGCGGGAGTATCAACAGCAACCGTATCACGGGCATTAATGACACCAGAGAAGGTATCATTAAGCACTCGAAAAAGAGTGGAGGACGCCGTTCTGGAGACGGGTTACTCTCCAACAACATTGACGCGAACCTTGCGTCGTAACGAATCAAAAACCATCGTAACCATTGTGCCTGATATCTGTGATCCCTATTTCAGTGATATCCTACGTGGTATTGAAGATGCAGCCGTAGAGAATGGCTACATCATTTTGGTTGGCGACAGTAGCCAACAAAAGAAACGTGAACAAACTTTTGTCAATTTAGTCTATACCAAACAAGTTGACGGTATGGTTCTCCTCGGTTCAGATCTTCCATTTAGCGTCAGTCGTCAAGAACAAAAGAATTTACCCCCATTAGTGATGGCGTGTGAATACGCTCCAGAACTCGAATTACCTACCGTTCACATTGATAACCTAACCGCGGCTTATGAAGCGGTGAATTACCTAACAAAACTGGGTCATAAGCGCGTCGCTGAAATTTCAGGTCCTGAAGATTCAGCATTATGCCAATTTAGGCATCAAGGTTACCAACAAGCATTACGCCGCGCAGGAATAACAATGAACACCACTTATGTTCATTATTCTGATTTTTCTTTTCAGGCTGGCGCTAAAGCAATCACAAGCTTACTCTCATTATCATCACCGCCAACGGCTATTTTTTGTCATAACGATATAATGGCGATTGGTGCGATTCAAAAAGCAAAGCAAATGGGATTTCGAGTTCCACAAGACATTTCAATCATGGGCTTTGATGACATTGAATTTTCACAGTACTGCGATCCGCCACTCACCACCATATCTCAGCCTAGATATGAGATAGGACGCCAATCGATGTTAATGCTTTTAGATTTATTAAAAGGTCATGATGTGCGTTCAGGCTCTCGACTTTTAGAGTCATCTTTAGTGGTAAGAGAAAGTACGGCTCCCCCTAAAAACACCTAATTGAGCCTTTTATTCATAACTTAATTAAGCACACTTTAGTAAAGTCATTATTAAGAACAATAATTTTGTCCAAATAGTGACTTTTTGCGTACTTTTTTACACTAAGACTGGTATGAGTTCTCACAACTGATTACCATTGTAAATATCAGTGACTGCATTTAAGTAAAGACCGTGGCTAATAAAGATTATGTGAAACGTGGACGCTCTCCTCAGAAAGCGCCAAAAAAAACCGCCAAGAAAAAAGGCGTAAAAAAACCAGTATCTAGTGGCTCAACGCCATGGAAAGCTGTTGCTGTTGCAGGATTACTTGTCGCCGTATTTGGTTATGCATTGTACTTTCTAAACGATGCGCCAGAACCAAAAACAAAACCTGAAATAGTAGAAGCTGTTGCTCCTAAGCCAAAAGACTCAACAAGCAATATTCCACCGCTACCAAAAGAACAGTGGAGCTACATGGATGAGCTTCCAAATAAAGAAATCGCCGTTGAGCAAAAAGACCTAAAAGTCTCAGAAATTCCATACATAATGCAATGTGGTGCTTATAAAAATCGTTCTCAAGCAGAAGAGCGAAAAATGAATATTGCTTTCCAAGGGTTAACGTCGACGGTTCGACACTCAGAAGGAAGCAGTTGGTTTAAAGTGGTGCTTGGACCTTATAAATTCAAGCGTGACGCAGAAAAAGATCGTCATAAATTGCAACGTGCAAAAATAGAACCTTGTGCAATTTGGAAAGATCAATAACCGTCATTTAAAAAAGTAGACAACACATCACATATTTAAAAAGGAGTACCTAAGGTGCTCCTTTTTCTATTCAAGCAACTTGAAAACCGCAATCCCTCCCCCCATTACATAAGTAATAATCATGAAGAAGACAGTTATTGAATAAAGTAACTACTTCATCGAATAAGAGGTTTTACTCGTGACTACAATTGTTTCTGTTCGCCGTGAAGGCAAAGTCGTTATTGCTGGTGATGGCCAAGCATCTCAAGGCGATATGATCGCTAAAGGCAACGTAAAAAAAGTTCGTCGTTTATATAACGATTCTGTACTCGTTGGATTCGCAGGCAGCACCGCAGATGCCTTCATTTTGTTCGACCTATGTGAACGAAAATTAGAAATGCACCAAGGTAATTTAACGAAAGCCGCCGTTGAACTAGCAAAAGATTGGCGTAGTGATCGTAATTTACGTCGTCTTGAAGCCATGCTAATTGTTGCCGATGACACTACCTCACTGATCATCAGTGGTACTGGTGACTTAATCAATGCAGATAATGACCTCCTCACTATTGGTTCTGGTGGTTATTTTGCTCGTTCTGCGGCAACCGCATTATTAGAAAATACAGATTTAGATGCATACGATATTGCAGTGAAAGCACTGACTATCGCTGGTGATACTGATGTATACACCAATCATAACCATACCGTTGAAGTTCTTGATACCAACAAATAGTAAGGAATACCCATGTCTGAAATGACTCCTCGTGAAATTGTACACGAATTAGATAGCCATATTATTGGTCAAGATAAAGCAAAACGATCAGTCGCCATTGCATTACGTAACCGCTGGCGTCGAATGCAACTTCAACCAGAATTACGCGCAGAAGTAACGCCTAAAAACATTTTAATGATCGGACCTACAGGTGTCGGTAAAACAGAGATTGCTCGTCGTTTAGCAAAACTAGCCAATGCACCGTTCATTAAAGTAGAAGCGACTAAATTCACAGAAGTCGGTTATGTAGGCAAAGAAGTCGACAGCATCATTCGTGATTTAACCGATGTCGCGATCAAAATGACACATCAACAGGCGGTAGAAAAAGTAAAATTCCGCGCTGAAGAGCAAGCTGAAGATCGTATCCTTGATATTTTATTACCACCCGCTCGCGATGCATGGGGTAAGAATGAAGAAGGTGATAATGACTCTGGCACTCGTCAATCTTTCCGTAAGAAATTGCGTGAAGGCAAATTAGACGATAAAGAGATTGATGTTGATGTTGCTGCACCTCAAGTGGGTGTCGAAATCATGGCTCCTCCAGGCATGGAAGAAATGACGAACCAACTTCAGGGCATGTTTCAGAACCTATCTGGTGGCGAAACAACGAAAAAGCGCAAGATGAAAATCAAAGATGCGCTTAAAGCCCTTGCTGAAGAAGAAGGCGCTAAATTAGTCAACCCTGAAGAGCTAAAAGAACAAGCCATATTTAACGTAGAAAATCACGGCATCGTCTTTATTGATGAGATCGATAAAATCTGCAAAGGATCAAATTCTCAATCTGGTGATGTATCTCGCGAAGGCGTTCAACGTGACCTTCTTCCATTAGTGGAAGGCAGCACAGTAAGCACGAAACACGGCATGGTTAGAACTGATCACATGCTATTCATCACATCAGGTGCATTCCAAATGGCGAAACCATCCGATTTGATCCCTGAATTACAAGGTCGCTTACCGATCCGTGTTGAGCTAGAAGCGCTAACGGCAAATGACTTTAAGCGTATTTTAACCGAGCCAAATGCCTCACTAACTGAGCAATACATCGCTCTATTAGCGACTGAAAATGTCAATATCGAATTTACTGAAGATGGTATTAGTCGTATTGCAGAGTCTGCATTTAGAGTTAATGAAACGACAGAGAACATCGGTGCTCGTCGTTTGCACACCGTAATGGAACGTCTAATGGAAGAGATTTCTTATGATGCTTCAGAGAAAGGCGGTGACAGCTTAACGGTAGATGACGCTTATGTAACCTCTCGTTTAGGTGAATTAATTGAAAATGAAGACTTAAGTCGCTTCATTTTGTAATCATTCCCCCTTTTAAAAAAGGCCCTGTTCAACACTGAACGGGGCCTTTTTACATTAATTTTTCAAATGTAATTACGCAATGATTTCCCAGCTGTGAGTCATTTCAATACCCGAGCCAAGCATTAAACACACTGAACAATATTTCTGTAAAGAATCTGCCGTCACTCTTTCCACGATCGTAGGATCAAGCTTATCCCCTGTTACCTCAAAATGAATATTTACGTGAGTAAATAATTTTGGTGCCACATCTCGACGAGCACTTGATAGCTTAGCGACACAACCAGTGACCGCTTGATTGGCTGATTTCAAGCCATCAATCACATCAACAGAGCTACATCCCCCCGCCGCCATTAATACCAATTCCATCGGGCTTGGTGCTTTTTCTCCACCATTACCATCCATAACAACAGAGTGACCAGATTGTGATTGACCTAAGAAAGTAAATCCATCAATCCATTTAACTTCAGCATTCATAAAAGCCTCTTTACAACATAAAAGGAAAACTCGTGATCCATTTCACGAAATTGTGCCCTTGGTCGCACTATTCATACGATCAAAGTCAAGAAATCGATTGCGAAACAGGGTATTATTTTATCAATTATCTCAACGAACATGCAGCCTTGTTCCGATAACCATATTCTATAGGCCAAACTGATATTTGGCTCAGTTATTTTAAAATGGACATCGCCTACTTGGCAAACGCAGAGGAAGTATAAAGTATGGTTCTAGGTAAACCTCAGACAGATCCAACATTAGAGTGGTTCTTATCTCATTGTCACATTCATAAGTACCCATCAAAAAGTACTTTGATTCACGCGGGTGAAAAAGCTGAGACTCTTTACTACATCGTAAAAGGTTCTGTTGCTGTACTGATTAAAGATGAAGAAGGAAAGGAAATGATCCTTTCTTACCTTAACCAAGGTGACTTCATTGGTGAACTTGGTTTGTTTGAAGAAGGCCAAGAACGTTCAGCATGGGTTCGTGCAAAAAGTCCTTGTGAAGTTGCTGAAATTTCATTCAAGAAATTCCGTCAACTTATTCAAGTAAACCCAGACATTCTGATGCGTCTTTCTGCTCAAATGGCAACTCGTCTACAAATCACTAGCCAAAAAGTGGGTGATTTAGCATTCCTAGACGTAACAGGCCGTATCGCTCAGACTCTACTGAATCTAGCTAAACAACCAGATGCAATGACTCACCCAGATGGCATGCAAATTAAGATCACTCGTCAAGAGATCGGGCAAATTGTAGGTTGTTCACGTGAAACTGTTGGTCGTATCTTGAAGATGCTTGAAGAGCAAAACTTGATTTCAGCACACGGTAAAACAATTGTAGTTTACGGCACTCGTTAATTTAACGGTAACCATAAACAAATAAAAACGCAGCCCATAAGCTGCGTTTTTTTATGAGTAGACTTTACGACCTAAAGACTTAGGTTACCCATCGGTACTTTCAAAAATCTTATCCGCAGAAGCCTCAACAAACCCTTGATATAATTCCCCTGTAGGTAAGGCATAACGTTTGGCAAACTCATAAAAACCACCCGGAATGTCAAATTCACCCTCAGTAAAGTTTACGGTTACTTTATCAGCCATCGTTGAGGACTGCTCTAAATGAACCTCAGGAGATCCTTTTACTTCTCCACCAACTTCATTAATAGAAAAACCCGCTTTTCGAAGATGTTGATTTACATCCACCACGCTATCAAAACCATCCAACTGATTAACATACACAGTAAAATGATTTGCCCCATAACCATGAGCCGCCAACCAAGAAGCGTATTCACTTTCTTTTGCTAACGTTTCGTACTCTTCATAACTTAATGACCAAGGTCGGCCAGAAGACAAAAAGTCATTACTAACAAAATAGTGGGCAGGCACTTGTTTAACTAATTTATGAATAATATCTTGAGCCTGAACAGAAAGTTCCTCAACTAATAATTCACTAATAAACACTTTAGGCGCTTTTGGATCTGGGTGTTCGAAATGTTGAGCTTTTAATTTTTTAGCAACAAACTCATATTCATCACACGCTTTATAGCCCATCGCTAAAAATGGCGCCGCTAACGTAGATAAACCCACTTTAGATAGATTAAACGTTCTTAATGCGATGTGATCATTAATAATCTCGTCACCGCCAGACAGTAATTGTCGAACCTTCCCAGCAGAAGGAGATAGCCGAACGACATAATCTTGCCATAGTGCCGAAAATAAAGAATTCACATTATTCATACTCGTTACCTCTTAAAGAGTTAGTCCTGGAGATAATTGTGCAGGAATTTCACACGCATCACCTTCCATCGATGCCATTGGATAAGCACAATAATCTGCCGCATAATACGCACTCGGCTTCATATTACCCGATGCACCTGGGCCACCAAATGGCGCATCACCACTCGCACCTGTCAATTGACGGTTGCGATTAACGATACCTGCACGAATGTGTTCTACAAAGTATTCCCACTCACTGTCATCCGTCGATACTAGACCCGCAGATAAACCATAGCGAGTGTCATTAGCAAGCTCTACCGCTTCTTCTAATGTCTCGTAACGCACGACTTGTAGCAATGGTCCAAAGTATTCTTCATCGGGTAATTCAGCAACGTTAGTAGCATCGATAATCCCCGGAGAAACAAAGGCGTGACCTAGGCTTTTAGCTTCAAGTAGAGACTCCCCACCTAAATCTTGTAAATTCTTCTGAGCGTTGAGAATAAACTCTGCTGCTGCGATTGAGATTTGTGGTCCCATAAATGGCGTATTCTCGGCAAAAGGTTGATCAACCACGATGGTTTTTGCCACTTCAACAAGACGAACTAATAACTCATCTCCCGCCTTACCTATAGGAACATACAAACGACGGGCACAAGTACAACGCTGGCCTGCACTAATAAATGCCGACTGAATAATCGTATAAACTGCGGCCTCTTGCTCACCAAAGGACTTGGAAATAACCATTGGATTATTGCCACCCATTTCTAGAGCGAGCATTTTCCCGGTATCACCAGAAAATTGACGATGCAGGATATGCCCCGTATTGGCACTGCCAGTAAACAGCAAACCATCAATACCTTTGGCACTCGCTAACGCTTCACCAGTTTCACGAGCGCCTTGCACCAAATTAATCACCCCATTTGGCAAACCCGCTTGTTGCCATAACTTCATAATGACTTCACTGGTCCACGGCGTTTGCTCTGATGGTTTTAATACCACCGTGTTACCCGCAAGCAATGCAGGAACGATATGGCCATTAGGGAGGTGACCAGGGAAGTTGTACGGTCCAAAGACCGCCATTACACCTAATGGGCGATGTCTGAGTACTATTTTATTTCCCGCCGCTTCACGCTCTTTATGGGGCGTTCTTTCATGATACGCACGTATAGAGATAGCAATTTTACCTACCATCGCGCCCGCTTCTGTTTTTGTTTCCCAAAAAGGCTTTCCAGTCTCTTTAGAAATGACTTCAGCAATCTTATCCGTGTTCTCTTTCACTAACGCTGCAAAACGCTCAATAATCACTTGGCGCGCTTCGAAAGGCTGCTTTTTCCACTCAATAAAGGCATGTCGTGCCGCACTAACCGCAGACTCAACTTGATCTTTGGTTGCGCTTTCTCCCTGCCATACAACGTTGCTGTTGTATGGGCTTAATGATTGTATTGTTTCACCGTGGCCAGAAACCCAATCCCCTGCAATCCAATGTGTCATATCCTTTGTCCTCTATTGAGCCAGTAAACGTACGTAATCATCAACATCAACTTGTAATGCATCTGCCGCATCTCTAGTTAAATGAACGGTATCAGTGGCTTTGTCATAAGCAGCTGTTGTTGCCGTTGCTCTAAAGTTTTCAAACGATGTATTTGAAATTAAATACTGTTGAGAGCTGTTATGTTCTGTAATGATAACTTTGGCTTTAAATGAATTTCGCACCGATTCAATGCTGCGTAAATCGCACTCTACTGTTGGGCCCGCGTCAAAAATATCCACATAACCACGACAACGAAACCCTTCATTCTCTAACAGTTTTAAAGCTGGTTTAGTACTGTCATGCACCTTGCCAATAACCTCTTGAGCTTCCTTACTTAATAAGCTGACATAGATAGGTAATTTAGGCATTAAATCCGCAATAAACCCTTTATAGCCAATTCCAGTTAAATAATCGGCTTCTGTAAAATCGATAGAAAAGAAATGCTTTTGTAACCATTTCCAGAATGGTGATTGCCCCTCTTCATCTGACACACCACGCATCTCTGCAAAAATAGTGTCTGAGAAACGGTGCGGGTGTTCTGCCATCATTAAAAATCGGGCTTTTGACATCAAGCGACCATTGAGGCCTTCACGAAATTCCGGACGTAGAAATAGAGTACAAATCTCAGTGCTTCCCGTGTAATTACTGCCGAACGTCAGCACTTTTACCACATTGTTTACGTTTAATTTACGAGAGAAATGAACCACTTTACTGATGTGATAATTATAAAATGGTGAATCGAGTCCGACTGCCGCTTCTATCCCTGTGGTTCCGGTCACTTCACCGGTAACCGTGTCTTCGCCAACCATAAGGTAGCCTTCAGTCCCAGGGGAAAGCGCTTCTTTTTCAAAACTTTCTGTGGAATGATCAATACGATTTCTAAGCTGCTCTTCATTAACGGGTAATGACGTAAAACCATGTCCAGATTCTACGGCACACTGATGAAGTGCAGGATAATCTGCCTGAGTAATAGGGCGAATAACAAGCATCAATAATCCCTCCGATGCGATGTATAAAGATCATGCTAATTCCAATAAATAAAACCACGAGACTATTCATTGGAGTGAGCACTATACTGTAGAAATAAAAGTAAGATCGAACTGAGAAGAGTGACCCAAATTAATGGGTCACTGACATAATTAAGAGATGGCGATTATTTAGTTAATGATGCTAATGCGTTATCTAAACGCTCGAAACCTAACTCAACATCTTCTTTTGTGATAACTAGCGATGGCGTAAAACGAACAACATTAACACCGGCAACTAAGACCATTAAGCCTTGTTCACCAGCGGCAACTAACACGTCACGAGCTCGCCCTTGCCATGCTTCATTTAATGCCGCACCAAGCAATAACCCTTTACCACGTATCTCGGCAAACATATCGTATTTGGCATTCAACGCTTCTAAGCCGTCACGAAACCATTGTTCACGCTCTTTCACGCCAGCCAATACTTCTGGCTTGCTCACTTCGTTTACAACGGCTTCTGCCACTGCACAAGCTAATGGATTACCACCATAAGTTGACCCATGTGTACCCACTTTTAAATGTTGAGCAAGCTCGGTTGTGGTAAGCATCGCGCCAATAGGAAAGCCACCACCGAGTGATTTAGCTGTACTCAGAATGTCAGGCGTAACCCCTAAGCCTTGGTATGCATAAAAGTCACCAGTACGGCCGTTTCCGGTTTGAACTTCATCAAAAATAAGCAGTGCGTTGTATTTGTCACATAGCGCTCTGACGCCCTCAACAAATTCAGCCGTTGGTGAAATTAACCCACCTTCACCTTGCAGTGGTTCCATCATGATCGCACAGGTTTTTTCTGACATGTGCGCTTCAAGTTCGGCAAGGTTATTGTATTCAAGATGAGAGATATCACCCGGCTTAGGTCCAAAACCATCAGAATAAGCTTCTTGCCCACCGACCGTTACGGTAAAGAAAGTACGCCCATGAAAGCCTTGCTTAAATGCAATGATTTCACTTTTTTCTGCACCATGAACATCAACCGCCCAGCGACGAGCCAATTTCAATGCGGCTTCATTTGCTTCTGCGCCAGAGTTAGCAAAAAAAACTTTTTCAGCAAAAGAAACTTCGGTTAATTTTTTAGCCAGACGAATTGCAGGTTCATTCGTTAACACGTTACTTAAGTGCCACAGTTTTTGTGACTGCTCTTGCAGTGCATTAACCATAATTGGATGGCAGTGGCCAAGACAACTAACTGCAATCCCTCCAGCAAAATCAACGTATTCTTTTCCCGCTTGATCCCACACTCGTGCACCTTGACCTTTCACTGGAATAATTTCCATCGGGTTATAACAAGGTACCATTACATCATTAAAGTCTTTACGTTCTACTTGTGAATTGGTCGTCATCACACTTTCCTTCTGCGTATGCCGTTTTTCAGCATAGTATTTACAAACCATTACCTTTTCAATAGTACAAAATTCTTTTTTTGAACTAAAAAAGTTTCACCTTCTGTAATTAAATGACTGCTCAGTCATTATTTCAGAATAGTTATAAAATCAAGCTATAGGAGGTTTGTTGTAAGCGTGCGGGGAACTACACCTTGTCTTTTACATTCCAAGGTAAAAGTGAATCGATATCTGGCGATCCAACACATAAACGATCTAGACAATACCTAATATAATCGTAAGGGATTAATCCGTTTGCCTTTGCTGTTTCTACAATGCTGTAAAGCATTGCACTTGAATCTGCACCAGCCGTTGAACCCGAAAATAACCAGTTTTTCCGGCCGATAACAAACGGTTTAACCGCTCGCTCTGCTCGATTGTTATCAATAGATAACAATCCATCATCAATATAACGAACTAATTTATCCCATTGATTTAATGTATAGCTAATCGCCTCACCTAATTTTGTTTTAGGTGATACTCGACTAACTGCGCTATCAAGCCAATCACGGAGCTCTTTAAGTAAATCGCGGGCTTCTGTCTGCCTAGCAACATACTTGGCTTCAGGGGAAGCCTCTTTTAATAACGATTCGATCCGGTATAGCTTTTGGATTTTACTCAATACCCAATCTGCACTCCCTGTTTTCCCTTTTACTTGAACACGTTGAGCCTCAATAAATCGTCGACGTGCGTGTGCCCAACAGCCAACTAACATCGCTTCAGTTTGTTCATAACCTTGGTAACCATCGGTATGTAAATACCCGTTATAACCTTTTAAAAAGTTAACTGGATGGTAGCCATGCCTGCTAGATTGATAATCATAAAGTACAATTCCAGGCAAAACACCAGAGCCTGGAGAATCATAGCCAGAGCAGTAGACCCACATATAACATTTTGCTTTTTCAACATCCAACACATTTACCGTTGTTTCATCACAATGCAGAGTGGGTTGTTCAAGCAAAATACGATGTAACTCGTTATTAAGAGGGGTAAATAGTACCGAGCATTTTATTAACCAATCCGCCATCGTTCGCCGTCCAATAATGATACCCCATTGCTGAAATAACGTTTCTTGACGATAAAGTGGAAGACTGTATTGAAATTTAGCCGTAATAATTTGAGCAAGTAAACTTGCGGTCGCAATCCCTTTAGGGATTGGTGACGCTGGCATTGGGGCTTGTTTAATGTCTACTGAAGTATTGTTTTTTTCACAATTTCGGCAAGCATATTTAGGACGAACATGTTGAATAACTTCCACTTTAGCTGGTACAAATTCCAACTTTTCACTGATGTCTTTACCCATCGCATGCATCTCTAGACCGCAACACTTACAAGTTTTATCTTTTATGTCGTGGATAATAACAGTACGCGGTAAGTCTTCAGGTAAGCGTTGGCGTTTTGGCTTTTGACGAGTGTAGGTAATCGTTTGTGTGTCATCATTTTCAATGATGATTTCTTCTTCTGTTTCATTGAATAAATCAAATTGAGTCGAGTCAGATTCACTGCTTTTACCAAAGCGCTGATGTTGAGCCAGCCGAAATTGCTCTAGAAGACGGTTATATTTATTTTCAAGCTGAAGCACAAGTGCTTTCAGCTCGTCAATGGTATCAGGAAGTGGTTTTATTTTATCAGTCATGTAGATGACTATATAACGATAATACAGGTAATCAATCGGTTGCCTCCTATTCTTGACTGAGAATCAACTATTCAAAGGGTTGTTTGATAATGTACCGGTTGATGTCCTAAGATATCAAAACCTTGTAATAGCAGTGTCAGTTGCTGCTCTGATAATGCTAACGTATCGTTATTTATATTTCGTGGCCATTTGAAGCGGTCTTCATCTAATCGCTTGTACCATAAAGCGAATCCTGTTTTATCCCAATACAATATTTTGAGTTTATCACGAGGCTTATTGCAAAATATAAATAGAGCATCACTAAACGGTGATAGTTGCATTTCTTGCTCAACAATCACGACAAGGCCATTAATGGCCTTGCGAAAATCGACAAAATCACGATGAAGATAAATGGTGGAAACATCAGTAAATACATTCATGATTGATACCCTTTTAATAAGAGTCCTATCCAGTGAGGTTCAGTATTAGCTGGCAATGTTAATCGCAATTTTCCGATAGAAAGTTGAATATCTGGTAATTGTGGAGTGGCGATGATAGTTGATGTTAACGCTTCTACTTTCAAGAAAGTAGAAGCGTTAATCTTTTGTTTCCATCGTGCTTTACGTGCACTAAATGTCTTTGGCAGAATATTATGGTTACGACAAAATTCAGCGGCACTAAGCTTGCTAGATTGCTGAGATTCAAATAGAGCGTGCCATTGCTCTGGTGTTCTCTTTTTATCTTTTTGCATAATTACGTTCTCGTTAAATGAAAGATCGTAAGATACGCATAATGAATTTTATTTGTTAGGTGTAGTTCCCCGCACGCTTACGGTTTGTTTATATGTAAACGACTTTATTAGGATGAGCGCTCAATTTATTATGCATAAATCAGCACTTATTATTTTTAAAACGGAGAAAAAAGAAAAAGCAAGAAGGGTGAACTGGATCGCTCTCTTAATTAAGAGAGATATTAATTATTTATTAATAAAGTTAGATAAAATCTCATGACCTTGTTCTGTCATTATCGATTCAGGATGAAATTGAACCGCTTCTATTGGTAATGTTTTATGACGAAACCCCATGATCTCATCCATTTCTCCCTCATCATTTTCAGTCCAAGCAGTGATATCAAAACACGCAGGTAATGTGTCTGCTTTCACGACTAAAGAATGATAACGAGTAACCGTTAACGGATTATTCAACCCTGTAAATACACTGCAATTGGTGTGTGTAATTAACGATGTTTTACCGTGCATCACTTTTCTTGCACGCACAACATCACCACCAAAAACTTGAGCAATCGCTTGGTGGCCTAGACACACGCCTAAAATAGGTAATTTGTCAGAAAAATACGTAATGGCTTCTAATGAAATACCCGCTTCATTCGGGGTACAAGGGCCAGGAGATATGACTAAATGTGACGGGTTAAGCGCCTCAATACCTTTAATATCAATTTCATCATTACGTATTACTTTGACCTCTATACCTAACTCACAAAAGTACTGATATAGGTTATAAGTAAAAGAATCATAATTATCGATCATTAACAGCATAAAAAAGACTACATTCGCTAAGTAGAGAAGAAGAAATAAAAATTGCTCGCTAGCAAAAAGCTAACGAGCAATTCATTTAACTCATTGGCAGACTAACTATGGGCGAGTAACAAAACCAACGGCTTCATACGCTTTTTTCAGTGTCACTGCAGCGCGTTCTGATGCCTTTTCAGCTCCCGCTTTCATTACTGAATCCATATACGTACGATCATCACGAATACGTTTATATTCAGATTGAATCGGCTCTAGCATCGTCACAATCGCTTCACCAACGTCTTTCTTGAATGGACCATACATTTCAACACCTTGGTATTGAGCTTCGATCTCTTCAAACGTTTGGCCACTTGCTGCAGAATACAGACCCATCAGGTTTGAAATACCGGCTTTGTTTTCCCAATCATGAGCAATACGAGGGGGCATTTCTGCGTCTGTTTGCGCTTTATTGATTTTCTTAAGAATTGACTTAGGATCTTCTAACAGCGTAATAACATTCTTACGGTTATCATCTGATTTAGACATTTTCTTCGTCGCATCTTGTAGACTCATCACACGCGCATTCACTTGTGGGATGTAGGGTTCTGGAACCGTGAATAAAGGCGATTCAGGGCAGTAAGCATTATTGAAACGATTCGCAATATCACGCGCTAATTCTAAATGCTGCTTTTGATCACTGCCCACAGGCACTTGATGCGCGCCGTACAATAAAATATCAGCCGCCATTAAGACTGGGTAACCGAATAACCCAACATTCACATCATTTGAATGACGAGCAGACTTATCTTTAAACTGAGTCATACGACTTAGTTCACCCATTTGGGTATAACAGTTAAGAAGCCAACCTAGCTGAGCATGCTCTGGTACATGTGACTGAACAAATAACGTGCTCTTCTTTGGATCAACACCAACCGCGAGACAAATTGCCAGAGCATCGAGTGTCGCTTCATGCAATGCTTTAGGATCTTGACGAACCGTAATGGCATGAAGGTCTACAACACAGTACTGACAATCATAATCGTCTTGCATCTGTTGCCATTGACGTAGAGCACCCAAGTAGTTACCAATACTCAGTTCACCTGACGGTTGAACACCACTTAATACGATGGGCTTGCTCATGGTTATGATTCCTTGTTTAACTGTAAAAATTAAATGACCCGTTATCGGATCATTTAATGGTTATTCTATCGATATTAATAATGCCGAATTACGTTAATCCGTGTACTTATTAACGAATACTATCTTGCCACACTCATCACGGCTAATAAATGATTAAATTCATCACTCACAACATCAGGATCACTGTCTGCAATAGGTTCCCCATGGTTATAACCATAAGTTAATCCGAAACTATAACAACCAGCGGCTTTAGCGGCTTGAATATCATTTTGAGAATCACCCACCATCAACATTTGCGTCGGCAAAAGATGATGCTTATCGAGTAACCAATTTAAAGCGAATGGATTAGGCTTCTTCTCGACAAACGTATCGCCACCAATAACATCAACAAATAAATGTTCAAGTTGATGTTGTTTTAATAATTCAGGAACAAATTGCGCGGGCTTATTCGTCACAAGCGCTAGCGTATACCCTTCCTGATATAGCGACTCTAATGTCTCTTTTACGTTTGGGTAAAGATGGCTCAGCTTATGGCCACCCTCATGGTAATGATGATCTAAACGCCCACGAGCTGTTTTTACCAACTCAAGATTAAGACCTTCAGCAACGACCACACTTTGACTTAAAGCACGAGAGACCAAAACATCAGCACCATTGCCTATCCAATGAGAAGCTTGCTCTAATGTAACGCCAGGGTAATCTAGGTCTTGCATAGCAAGATCAACCGCACGAGCTAAGTCTGGAACACTATCTAGCAGTGTTCCATCCAAATCAAACGCGATCAGTTTGATGTTTTCAAACATGTCTCTTAATTACCTTTCACTTTAGCGAGTTCAGCACGCATTTCATCTATCACTTCTTTATAATTTGGTTGATTAAAGATTGCAGAGCCTGCCACAAACATATCCGCGCCCGCTTCTGCGATTTCACGAATGTTATCCACTTTTACGCCACCATCAATTTCAAGACGGATATCACGACCAGAGTCATCGATCAATTTACGTACTGCACGCAATTTATCTAACGTACTAGGAATAAATGACTGACCACCAAAACCCGGATTAACTGACATAAGTAAGATCATATCGACTTTATCAAGAATGTAGTCAAGACAGGATAATGGCGTTGCAGGATTAAGAACAACACCCGCTTTACAGCCGTGCTCTTTAATTAACTGAAGGGTACGATCAACATGTTCAGATGCTTCAACATGGAAAGTGATCATTGTTGCACCGGCTTTTGCAAACTCAGGAACAATACTGTCCACTGGTTTCACCATCAAATGCACATCAATTGGAGCGGTAATACCGTAATCACGTAACGCTTTACAAATCGGCGCACCGAACGTTAAGTTTGGTACGTAGTGGTTATCCATCACATCAAAGTGAACCACATCAGCGCCTGACGCTAATACTTTGTCTACGTCTTCACCAAGACGAGCAAAATCAGCAGAGAGAATAGATGGTGCGATCAAAAAATCTTTCATGTTGAGCCTCAGGTTAAAATAAGTATCTGATAAGAGTTACGCAATCGATTAAATCGACGGCGCAATTCTACCTGATATTTTAAACACTGTCTTAGGCAATTGTTTGAAAAGGGTCGCTTAGATTACTCGGTACATTTCGGCGCATAAAACAAAGCCATGAGTTCATCAACTTTATTTCGGCCAGCACCATTTCGACTAATGGTACGTTTAACTTTTATCTTATTCAGCGTTGCACCATGATACAAACGACGAGTCAAAATGGTGTCATGATTAGAAATCAGAACTGGAATATCTCGCCCAAATGCCGCTTTTTCCGCAATATCAGCGAGAGCCGCTTGGTCATCTAAAGAGAAACCATTCCCTGCGTACGAAGTAAAGTTCGCAGTTGTAGATAAAGGGGCATAAGGAGGATCGCAATAAATCACACAACCTTTGCGTGCTCGCTTAAAGGTTTCTAGATAGCCTTCGCAAACAAACGTCGCTTTCTTTGCTTTCTCAGCAAAAAAATACATTTCTTTTTCAGGGAAATACGGTTTTTTATAAGAACCAAAAGGAACGTTAAACCCTCCTTTTTTGTTATAACGACACAACCCATTAAAGCCATGACGGTTCATATAGAGAAATAACAAAGAACGACGGTACGTATCTGTACATTGATTAAATTCAATACGCAGATCTAAATAGACTTCTTTTTGATTATATTCAGGTTGGAATAATTCACGAACGTCTTCAACAAAGCGCTCTGGATTCTCTTTAAGATGGTTATAAAGATTGATCAAATCAGGATTAATATCCGCAAGAAGATAATGATCATAGTCTGTATTTAAAAATACAGAACCGGCCCCAACAAAGGGTTCGATCAATTTTCTAGCATCAGGAAGATGACGTTGAATTTCTTCTACTAGGCTATATTTGCCGCCAGCCCACTTAAGAAATGCGCGATGCTTTTTCATACGTCTTTTTAGCCTTTTACCCTAATCCAGAAAGCGGGCGATTGTACCCTATTTTTAATCAATACTCAGTGTTATTTTAAAGAATCAATTTCTCGATGTACTTGAACTAAAGATTTTGCCCAAGGACCCAGAGTTTGAACTGAATTTGGTAGATTCTTCACCGCACCACGAGCTTTTGAAATGGAGACATAATCACCATAACTCACGATATACCAAATCGAACCATTTCTTAATGCTTGATAAATTCGAGCTGAACTTCCAAGTTGATGTTCATCTAAGAACTCTTGCACTGCTTCTTCATTTGTTAAAGCGGCTAATTGCAATATATAGCGCTTTTCAGAAATGGCTTTAAGTTCAGAATTAGCCAAAGTAAACGTAATACGTTCTTTGCCTACGTCTGTATTTTTTTCGACAACTAAAGGCTTACTCTCATTAACAATACTCGCCATATCTTCTTTTTTAGAAGACACTGATGTCGTATTTTCTTTATTTACCGTCTCTTGAGTAGCAAGAATATCATCTGCAGAAGACGTTAATGACGCCGATTCATCCAAAGATTCAGAATCACCGACTAAAGCATCAACCACTTCAGAGGGGACGACAACACGCTTACCTTCTTCTTTACTTGATTCAATAATTATCGGCTTATCAATCACATCAGGAGGGATCGTATGTGTATCATCTTCAGGCAGATTAATACTGTTAAGCTCTGAGTTTTCTTTATTAAGTGCATCTAAGACTAAACTGTCATTATTTAATGATTGATTCAGTGAATCATGAAGCATTGAGTTCATAGAAGGCAACGATGACTGATTCATCCACCAATAACCACCTGCGGAACCAAGAAGTAAAATAGCCGCTAAACTTAAAATACCAACGGGAGATTGCGCTACTGAACGAATAATTACTCGTCGTTCTGCTTTTTTCTCACCTAATATAATAAGTTTCCCTGGCAATCTATTATTCTTATTCACCAAGCGACGAATTCTTGCTTTCTCTTCTTTGCTTGATGCAAAACGAATCACAAGCATTTCAGAAAACGTTGCAGCTTCATCTTGCGTCAATAACTCAATATCAATATCAATCGGTTTACTGTCCTGCCCATAAGACATCTGCGATAAAGGTTGTGTTAACGTTCCTTTATCAGCAAAAAGCAGCACATTAATTTGCCAGTTAGACGCTGACTGTGCTTTTTGAACCAGTAACCACAACTCACTAAGTAACTCAGAAGAGAGTAGATGTGCGTCATCAATAACCAGAACTAAGTTGCACTTTTCACCCGCTAACATCCGACTAATACTATCAACAACAGTATCGTGCTCATTAAAAAGCGGATCACGAACCATCTGTTTTAAAATGATCCCACGCTGTTGATATATTGATTGATTGGTATGGCACATCAATAGTACTTGATCTGCATCATCACACCATTTTTCAAGATAACGCTGAGATAGCCATGACTTTCCAGAGCCTTTAACTCCTTCAATATGTACCAAATTAGAACCAAAACGAGAAACAAACTGAATGCGAGATAACACATCAATCTGACTTTCTAATTCTAAAACAGTTGAATCATGACCAATATTCATCGTTTATGCCTTACATTGCTCTATCACATCAGCGAGAACACGCTCAGAAACACCTGTTACGACCTCAGAGCTACCAATTGAAGTTGGGAGTACCAAACGTAACTTGCCTGACAATACTTTCTTGTCACGCATCATGTGCTTCATAAATGCCTCTACCGTCATTTCTTTAGGTGCTTTCAAAGGTAATTTCGCTTTTTTAAGTAGAGCACAAATGCGATCCACTTCTTGCTGTGAAATTAAGCCTTCTTTTTGAGCTGTCACTGCAGCCATTACGGTTCCAGCAGACACGGCCTCACCATGAAGCCAATTACCGTAACCCATTTCGGCCTCTATCGCATGGCCAAAAGTATGTCCTAAATTCAAAAGTGCGCGAACGCCTGATTCTTTTTCATCTTTAGCCACAACATCCGCTTTGATTTGGCAACAACGTGAAATGGCATACACCAATGCATCGTGATCGAGTGCATAGAGTTTTTCCATGTTCTCATCAAGCCAATCAAAGAAATCACTATCAATAATAATGCCATATTTAATGACTTCAGCCATGCCCGCTGCAAATTCGCGTTCAGGTAACGTCTTAAGACAATTAATATCAATAATAACCGCTTTAGGTTGATAAAAGGCACCCACCATATTTTTACCTAGTGGATGGTTTATTGCTGTTTTTCCACCAACGGATGAATCCACTTGGGACAATAACGTCGTTGGAACTTGAATAAAATCGACACCACGCTGATAACACGCAGAGGCAAAACCAACCACATCACCAACAACACCACCGCCTAATGCAACAATAGTCACGTCTCGGCTGTGATTTTCTTCTAATAAGAACGTCAGGATTTGATTGAAAGTATCAAGATTTTTATATTGTTCGCCATCGTCTAATTCAAGCAGTGATACTTGGCATTCAAACGTATTTAAAGTGTCGATGATTTGTTGAGCATACAACGGCGCAACCGTTACATTACTAATAACGACAACACGTTTTTTGGCAGGTATTACAGATGAAAAATGCGCCGGGTTGCAAAACAACTCGGCGCCGATAGAGATGGGATAGCTACGTTCTGCTAAATCTACATGAATCGTTTCCATGATTCGTTCCCAATATCCGTCTTATAAAATGACTTGAATTAACGCTCTTCAAGCATTTGGATGATTTGATTTGCTACCACTTTTGCACTTTGATCATCGGTACGAACAACGTAATCAGAC
Source organism: Aliivibrio salmonicida LFI1238 (assembly GCF_000196495.1). Lineage (NCBI taxonomy): Bacteria > Pseudomonadati > Pseudomonadota > Gammaproteobacteria > Vibrionales > Vibrionaceae > Aliivibrio > Aliivibrio salmonicida. The sequence goes on along the minus strand of NC_011312.1, from coordinate 2,948,797 downwards.
ACTTCTTCATAAAGTGCGTTACGTTCTTTCGCTAGTGCTTCTAACACTTCTCGAGGCTCATCAGTTTGAAGCAACGGACGTTTTTTATCGCGTTGTGTGCGAGCTAATTGCTTCTCAATCGTAGTTTCAAGATATACAACAACACCACGAGCAGATAAACGATTGCGACTCTCTTTACTAATTACAGAGCCACCACCCGTCGCAAGTACAATACCTTGCTCTTGAGTTAAATCGTTAATTACACCTTCCTCACGTATACGGAAACCTTCTTCACCTTCAACGTCGAATACCCAAGCGATATCTGCGCCTGTGCGTTCTTCAATTACCGTATCAGAATCAAGAAACTCCATGTGAAGTTGCTGTGCTAAGTGCCTACCAATTGTACTTTTGCCGGCGCCCATTGGGCCAACAAGGAAAATATTTCGTTTTTCAGCCATTTTTTAGAAATTATGCAAAGTTCATTAACGACATTGCCAACAGTTGTCTCTTCAACAGACATGCTTCTGTGGCACCATATTCCTCACAGATATTTCGTGATAAGACCAAAAATTATCTCAGTTAATAGCTAGTAATTGCAATAGCTAGATGAAAAGTTCAGCATAATTATTTTTCTTTACACCTATTTCACCAAAAATAAACCATCAAATTTTCAGCTATCTTACTATTGTATAACAACTTTTTGTGTGACAAAGATTAATAATTCTTTTTTACCTATATTTTCGGAGCTGCGACGAAATAGCACTCCAAGTAGGGGTAAATCACCCAGAAGGGGTACTTTTTCTACACTATTTGATAAGGAATGCTGATAAATACCACCCAAAACAACAGTTTCGCCATTATCCACTAAAACTTGAGTCCCTATTCTTTGTGTTTCAATTGCGACCGCTTCACCTGTCCCCGTTTTCACAATTTGACCGGGTCTATCTTGCGTCACAATCAAATCAAGAACCAATCGATTATCCGGCGTTATCTGTGGTGTAACCATTAAACTTAATACCGCTTTTTTAAAGGCAACGGTTGTTGCACCGCTCGATGACGACTCTAAATAACCTGAATTCTGGATAAGGCTGAACTAATTGCCCACCTAACGATCAGATCTTTCGACCAAGAATTATTTGAACGTATTTTAAAAGGTGGGCAAGATGAATAAATTAGTTGATATATTTTGTGATGTCGATGATTTTTGTTATCAATTCTTATCTCAATGGGAAAAATACCTTGTTGAGGCTAGTGAGAGAAAAAGAAAACGTCAGTCAGTAATGTCTACTAGTGAATGTATGACTATTGTCATCGCTTTTCATCAATCAAATCATAGAGATTTCAAGAACTTCTATATCGGGTTAGTTCATCAATATTGGAAAGGATACTTTCCAAATTTACTTAGCCACACTCGATTTGTGAGCAAAATGCCTAGCCTAATCGCCCCAATGTGTGCCTATTTTCAATCTATCAAAGGTAAGCCGACTGGCATTGCTTTTGTTGACTCCACGAGTCTTAAAGTATGCCATAACATTCGAATTCCTCGCCATAAAGTCTTTGATGGTGTTGCGAAAAGAGGAAAAGGTACCATGGGATGGTTTTTCGGCTTCAAACTTCATTTATTGATTAACCATCTTGGAGAAATTATTTCGCTGAAAATCACAGCTGGCAATGTAAATGATAGGACTCCTGTACCTGATTTATGCAAAGAACTCTCGGGGAAATTGTACGCTGATAAAGGGTACATAGGTAAAAAGTTGAGTGAGAGCTTAAAGAACTCTGATGTCGATTTAGTGACTACCTCGCGAAAAAACATGAAAGCAAAAGAGATAAGTGCTTTTGATAAGGCTATGTTATCAAAGAGATACATTATCGAAACGATAAATGACCAATTGAAGAATATCTCTCAAATTGAACATAGCCGTCATCGTAGCGTGACTGGTTTCATGCTAAATGTAATTTCAGGCGTTGTGGCTTATTGTTTAAAAAAACAAAAGCCACGAATTAAGCTATCAGAATGTGAATTTGAACTAATCCTCGCTTAAAGCATGTTTTATCCAGAATTCAGGTTAAATAAGGAATTTCAGTCCCTTGTTCGATATAAGCGGGCTTTTTATTCGTCGTAATTAAGCGAGGACTCGAAATAATCTCCGCTTTTGATTCCGATTGAAGCGCGGAAAGTTCAAGATCCAGTAATAAGTTTGAACCGAGTTTCGCCACTTGAAAAGCAATACTTGATGCTGCTGGATTTGATAGCCCTAAATTCACATTTAAAAAATCATCTACGGGCAACCCATCTTTTCCACCATCATATAAACCCACAGCAGCCAAATTACTTTCAATCGAACCTCCTGCCGTTGCACTTCCGTTGGTATTTGAGAATCCCCAGCGAACCCCTAACTCATCAAGATTTCCTTCATTAACGGTAACAATTCGGGCTTCTATTTGCACCTGCTTAACCGGAATATCTAATGATTCAATAATGTATTTTATTACCATTATATTTTCTGATAAGTCTCTTAATAATAAGGAGTTCGTTCTTTCATCGACCGTAATACTACCTCGGCTCGATAACATGGTTATATCACCTTCGCCTACCAATAAATCAGCAATTTCAGAGGCCTTAGCGTATTTAATCGACAGAATTTCAGAGGACAATGCACTTAACTCTGACGCCATCTGAGCTTGCTCTAACACTTGCTTCTCTTGTGCATCGAGCTCGGCCTTAGGTGCGATCAAAACCACATTACCTTCAACTCGCTTATCTAATCCTTTTACTTTCAAAATAATATCGAGAACCTGCTGCCATGGAACACCATCGAGACGCAATGTCAAATTGCCTTTCACTGAATCAGCAACCACTAAATTAAAGTCGTTATAATCAGCGATCAACTGCAATACATGGCGTACGGGGATATCTTGGAAGTTGATTGAGATAGGTTTACTCTCTTCTTTAACTTTCGTCGCTTCTTTCTGCGCTGCTACAACAACAGGAGCAGACACTATCACTTCTAAAAAAGGCCCTTTAAGAGAATAGTCATAATCATAATCCCCCTTAATATCAACAAAAAGCAACGTACTCTTAGGCTCTCTAAATGTCTCAATACGAGACACCAACGTCGCAAAATCTTCGACATCCAAAATGACCAATTTATCATCATTCACTTTAGTGTCATGAAGCTCGATCACTAACTTACCGTTCTCTTTACGTAAATCTACCGTAGCGGCAGCAGAAGCAAGTTCGACGGTTATCTGCCCTCCTTTTTGCTTACTTAATTGAAAATCGACAGAAACGAGTTGATTCTCAAGCGACTCTTCAGCAAATGCATGAATATGAACAAAAAACAGTACAAGAAAAGCGCACCATCTCATTGCTCCAGTATTCATGTTACCTCTGCATCCTTGCGACATGTTATTTTCCTAATCCTAAAAATTAATTAATGGTTTAACGCTAATTTTATGTACCGTTTTTGCCAACACCCCATCCCATCAGACAGCGTTTCTTTTAGCGTGATTTGTTTTGATTGGATATCGACAACTTGACCATTATTCATGCCCATAAATTGTCCTTTTCGAATTTTTATAACCCCACCTTTTGGTGTTTGTATTAACGCAGTAATGTCATTTTCACTTCCCATAACACCTTTAAGACGTAATTTCCGTAATGAATAGCGCTCTAAACTGCCGGTTTTCTTTCTGTATGCTGGTTGCCAGCATGATTTCTTAGCGATTGGCTGACTGACTTTCTCTGGTAATTTAGGTAAAACAAAAGGAGAACGTTCATCAGCCCTATTATAGGAATCGACTTCAAAAGGAAGCACGCCAGCTAATACTTCAACCTCTTTACTGCCTTGTAATTTGGCCTCTACATAAAAGTCATTTAATGGCTCTTTGTTTGCTTTGCACCCTATTATCACGAAAAGAAAAGTGAGCATAACGAATAATGGCCTATTCATGGATCCCCCTAAATTGATAGGTATAAGCCATTACTCGAAAGTGCAATGTACTGCTCTCTTTACTCACTCGTTGAATATCAATATTCTCCAAACTTACAATTCGAGGGAGATCAGCAATTGCTTCTGAAAATGATCCGATATCATGATATTGCCCCGTTAGTTCGATATTTAGAGGCAGTTTATATAGAAATTCTTGATTCTGTTTTTCTCCCCAATCAATACGAGTAAACGTAAGTTTGTTTTGAATTCCGACTTGATTGATCCCTGACAACATACTCGCTAGTTCTTTTTGCGCAGGAAGCTGCTGCGCTAAAAATTCATAACGTAAATTCAATTCATTTAATTGATCTTCCATTTCAGGCATTGCCGCGACTTGATTGTATTTATATTTGATGGTTGTTTTTAACGTTAATTCGTCTCTCTTTAATTGCTCTGTTTTTTCGTGAATCGGTGATAACCAAAACCAATACCCTGCGGCATGCACACATAGGCACAGTAAAAACACGACAAGTAACTGAGGTAACAATGGCCACTCAGTAATTTCATCTATATCTAACTCACGCCAATCAATCATTATTGACCCTCTTCTTTGGGGCTAATAATCGAAAGGACACGTCAAAACGACTCATTTCATGCCCAAACATCGTTTGCCCAGAAACAATCGAATGCATTTCGACATCAACAATCTGCGTGGACCGTTCCAATTTATCCAGCATCGTCGCCAATCGAGCATTACTGTCACTAAACCCTTTCATTTCAATACTGCGAGCATCCATTCTAATTTTGTTTAAATAGACACCTTCAGTAATCACTTCCGGTAATATATTAAGAATTTGCGTTGTTTTATTTCTATTTTGCTGCAGATTCTCGACAACTTTTAAGCGAGTCAAAATAGCCTCATGCTGCTTTCCTATTTCTGCCAATCCCTTCAGTTCACTATTAAGCCAAGTAACGTGGGTAGTTAATGAGTTATTACGCGAATCTTGCAATGAAGCTTGATGATTCAAATACCGAGCAAAACCCCACTGCAAACAAACCGAAAGAATAACCGCCAAGACTAATATCGCTATAAACCGTTGTTTATATTTAAGCCTTTTTTCATCTCGCCAAGACAGCAAGTTTATCTCGTAAGCCATGACACCCCTCTCAACGCCAGACCTAAAGCAACCGCATATTGACTTGCATTGACAGCCATTGGCATCACTCGTTTTTTATCTTGAAAAAAAAGAGACGATACATTTAATTCCATTGTTGGGAGAGAGACTTCATAACTTAGACAGTCCGACAAGCCAGGTAACAGTGCTCCACCACCGACAACCCACAAACCTTCAATTTTATGGTGATGGATCGATGAATAGAGTGTGACTTGCCGTTTAATATGCTCAGAAAGTTGAGCAATAAACTTCGTATCATGTTCAAAACTAATACTTTCACTGGTTTCTTGTTCGTCTTTACTCTGTAAATCTTGCGCTCCAAACATAATATTTTTAGAGTAAAAGTTATGATTCGGTGACATCACACAAAAAATAGTTTGAGCGTGCCCAATATCAATTAACATCCAGTTTTTTTTATTCGGATAGGATTCCGTTGCCTTCTTCCACAGTGCGAATAACGAATGTGAATGAGCATCGGCTAAAACGGGGGTTAATCCTCCAGAAGAGAAACATAATTGACGAGATTCGATGAGATCCTTACGTGTAGCAAACACTTGATATGTGGTTGTTTTAACGCTGCTTACCCCTCGTTGATTTAACGCGACATAATCTAAATTAAGATCTTCCACAGAAAAAGAGGACTGCTGGTTAAAAGTATGCGCAATCGCAAACTCTGTTTCTTTTTCATCAAGCTGACTGTCTATCTGTATGACCTTGCTGATAATGTTGCTATCAGGTACAGAAAAAGCGATACGCTTTTGATTAAATGAGAGCATTTTTTTTAAACGAGTCAGATATGGCGTTAACTCTTCGAGGTTTACTGAGTTCGTATCAATAAAAACAGAGTCAGGTAATAACACTTCATGACAAGCAATCAGTTCAAATTGACCTTTTTTTAACCTTATAGACGCCGCTTTAATGCTATGATGCCCTATGTCTACACCAGTGACTGTAGGATAAATCATCTTGATTTGGCTCCGAGTAAAAAATAAATATCTCAAAATTAAGCGTTAATTTACGTTATTTTTCGTTGTGTTATATTTATACTACTCAGTTATTGGTTAGAAACGACAATACAGATTAAAGTAAACGGGAAATATCAGGTGAAGTTCATAAAGGCACTGCTCATAGTTACATTTTTTTGCATAATTATTGGGGTCACTACAATTTTTGGTTTTTACCAATATGTGAAACCAGAATTACCAGATGTCGCGACATTGAAAGACGTTCAGCTACAAACGCCAATGCAAGTTTATAGCCGCGATGGAAAGTTGATCGCTCAATTTGGTGAAAAACGCCGTATTCCTTTAAAATTGGAAGACATGCCCCCTCATTTACTTGAGGCCATCATTGCAACTGAAGACAGTCGTTTCTATAGCCATTATGGTTTTGATCCTATTGGTATTACTCGTGCCGCATTTGCAGTACTTGCTTCAGGTTCCGCAAAACAAGGGGCGAGTACCATTACTCAGCAACTTGCGCGTAATTTCTTCTTATCAAATGAGAAGAAAATCATGCGAAAAATCAAAGAGATTTTTATCGCGGTTCACATTGAGCAATTGCTAACAAAACAAGAAATTTTAGAACTCTATTTAAATAAAATTTACCTTGGTTACCGTTCATACGGTGTTGGTGCTGCCGCTCATGTTTATTTTGGTAAAGAAGTAAACGAATTAACGCTAGGTGAAGTCGCTATCATTGCTGGCTTACCAAAAGCGCCTTCAACGATGAACCCTATTTATTCAGTTGACCGTGCTACGACTCGTCGAAATGTCGTATTGGCTCGTATGCTCGATGAAGGCTATATCACAAAACAAGAATTTGAAGACGCAAAAGCGGAAGTGGTTATTTCTAAATATCACGGCGCAGAAATTAAACTACAAGCCCCTTATGTTGCAGAAATAGCTCGTGCATGGATGGTGAATAAGTACGGTGAAGAAGCGGCTTATACATCAGGTATGAACATCTACACGACTGTTGATTCAAAAATGCAAGCCGCTGCAAATAAAGCATCCATCGATAACTTACTTGCTTATGACGAACGCCATGGTTTCCGTGGTGCAGTCAAAACAGTCTGGGAACCGAAAGCCACACCGCTTAATGAAGACGCGATGGCAAAACACTTGAAAAAAGAACCTTCGTACGGTGAGTTAATGCCTGCAATTGTGACTCAAGTGAAAGGAAAAACAGTCACGGTTAATATCAAAAATAACGGTACAGCAACCATTCCCTGGGATGGATTAAAATGGGCTCGTCGTTTCAAAACAGATAAACGCCAAGGTTCTGCACCTCGTCGTGCCTCTGATATTTTGAGTGTTGGTGAGAAAATTTACGTTCGCCCTCTCAGCGAAGAAACAAAAGACGACGTTACGACTATCGTCTGGAAACTAAGCCAAGTTCCTGCAGCGAATACCGCATTTGTTGCAATGGATCCTAATGACGGAGCGATTACCTCTCTGGTTGGTGGTTTCAACTTTGTTCATAATAAATTTAACCGTGCGACTCAATCTGTTCGTCAAGTTGGTTCGAGTATTAAACCATTTATTTATTCCGCGGCGTTGTATCACGGTAAAACACTCGCAAGCTTAATTACCGATGCACCGATCAATACATGGGATGAAAGCCAAGGTACGGCGTGGAGACCTAAAAACTCACCACCAACCTACATTGGTCCTGCTCGTTTACGTATTGGTTTAGCTCAATCGAAAAATGTAATGGCTGTTCGCGTTTTGCGTGATGTCGGCTTAGATGAAACGATTGATTATCTTACTCGTTTTGGTTTCAAGAAAGATGAGTTACCTCGCTCAGATACCATTGCTCTTGGTGCAGGCAGTTTAAGCCCAGTGCAAATGGTACAAGGCTTTTCAGTCTTTGCTAATAATGGTTACTATGTTGAACCTTATTATATAGACCATATTGAAAGCCCATACGGCGATGAGGTTTACAAAGCAACGCCAAAACTTATCTGCCAAAAAGAGTGCGATCACCAAAATGATGAAAACTCACCTTATGCGAAAAAAGTTATCTCAGCTCAAAATGCGTTCCTCACAAAACAGATGATGTATAGCAATATCTGGGGTGGTGGCGTATGGAGCAAAGGTACCGGTTGGAATGGTACAGGCTGGCGAGCACAAGTGCTGAAACGTCGTGATATTGGTGGTAAAACCGGTACAACCAATGACTCTGTTGATGCATGGTATAACGGTTACGGTCCAAACGTTGTTGCAACGGCTTGGGTTGGTTTTGATAACCCATCACACCATTTAGGCAGCACAAGTAAAAATGACAACATGCCTAAAGATGAGATGCTAACTGGCGGAGAAGCTGGCGGTAAAACAGCAATCTACGCTTGGGTTAATTTCATGAAGGTTGCTTTAGAAGGTGTGCCTGAAGAAAACTTAAGACTTCCAGCCAACATCATTAAAGTAAAAATAGACCGTGAAACCGGCCTATTAAGTAATAAAAATGATGAAACGAGTATGTGGGAATATTTTGCTGGAGGTACAGAGCCAACTGAATACGTAAAACAAGATTTCCAAGATACTATCTATTCATCAGGTGATGCTGATGGCGACGGCGAAGAAGACGAAAGCTTATTCTAAGTACTTAGTTTAAAGTAAAGAACAAGGGACGCTCACTTAGCGTCCCTTTTTTTATTCGTATTTTATCTATAAAACAGTTTGATGGATAACGTCAGCCATTTTACTTTCTATTTCTTTTGCTAATGCCTCATAGCGGCTCTTTAAGGGTGAACCCGGACGATAAGCCAATACAATTTGGCGATGCGGTACAGGCGCTTTCGCTGGCAAATAACACACCCCATCACGCTCTTTTTCTTTTGGCACAGAAAGATAAGGCATCAATGTTATCCCTCCTCCAGCGGCGACCATATTTCGCAACGTTTCTAAGCTTGTTGCTTTAAAGTGATCGTCGTCTTTTGCGCCTGCCGCAAAGCAAAAACCTAATGCTTGATCTCGTAAACAATGTCCATCGCCAAGCATCAGTACGGATTCACCATTAAGACGAGACATATCGATCGACTTTTCTTCTGCCCACTTATGCTCTTTAGGGACAGCCAACACCATCGGTTCATCATAGACAGGCACTTCAATAAAGCCACTCGTCTCATCAACCGAGGCCAAAATCATACAATCAATCTTGCCTTCTTCTAGCATTTTAACCAATTGATGTGTCTGGGCTTCATGAAGATATAAATTCAAATCAGGAAACTGTGCTTTTAATGTTGGTACGATCCAAGGCAACAAATAAGGACCTACCGTTGGGATAAAGCCTAAATGTAATGGCCCTGTCATCTCTTTACCTTGCTGATTAGCAAGCTCTGAAAATAACTTTACTTCAATAAGAATACGCTTTGCTTGATCGACCAATTGTAAGCCCGCTTCGGTGAACAATACTTTACGACTGGTTCTCTCTAGCAGCGTCAATCCTACTTCTTCTTCTAACTTCTTGATTTGACCACTTAACGTTGGTTGACTAACAAAACAAGACTCTGCAGCTTTACGAAAATGTTTATGCTCAGCAAGTGCGACCAAGTACTCAAAATCACGGATATTCATGTATTACACTCCTGAAAGCTTATATCTTATTGATGGCAATAAGTTCGATAGCTTTTAACGATTGAAACGATAACACCAAACGATTAGAACTATCAAGCTGGCTTTTGCATAATAGCTACATCAACCGGGCAGACCCCGAAAAGAAATTCAAAATTATTTAAAAATTAAAGGACATCATTATGTTTACATCTAAAGAAGGCCAATCAGTTCCTCAAGTAACTTTTCCAACACGTAAAGGTGACGCTTGGGTTAACGTAACAACAGAAGAACTATTCAAAGACAAAACCGTTATCGTATTCAGTCTTCCTGGTGCATTTACTCCAACATGTTCTTCAAGCCACTTACCTCGTTACAACGAGCTTTATTCTGTATTTAAAGACAACGGCGTTGATGAAATCGTTTGTGTCTCTGTAAACGATACGTTTGTAATGAACGCATGGAAAGCAGACCAAGAAGCAGAAAACATTACCTTCATTCCAGATGGTAACGGCGATTTCACCGATGGTATGGGCATGTTAGTTGAGAAAAATGACATTGGTTTTGGTAAGCGTTCATGGCGTTACAGCATGTTAGTGAAAAACGGCATCGTTGAAAAAATGTTCATCGAAGAAAACGTACCGGGTGACCCGTTCAAAGTTTCTGATGCAGATACGATGCTGAACTACCTTGCTCCTGAGCACAAAGAGCAAGAATCAATCACTGTATTTACAAAACCTGGTTGTCCTTTCTGTATGAAAGCCAAACAAACTTTGATTGATAAAGGCCTAAACTACGAAGAAGTGGTACTGGGTAAAGATGCAACGACAGTAAGCCTACGTGCAATTACTGGTCGCACTACCGTTCCTCAAGTATTCATCGGTGGCAAACACATTGGTGGTAGCGAAGAGCTTGAAGTGTTCCTAGCTTAATCTCTCGCTCAAAATGAATAAAAATGGCCCACGACACCGTGGGCCATTTCAAAACTTCTTCTAAAATGAATCTACGTGAGATATGAATTATGAAACAAGTCAATGTTGATGTAGCTGTTATCGGTGGTGGTACAGCAGGTTTAGGCTCTTACCGTGCAGCAAAAGCACATACTGACAGTGTTGTCATGATCGAAGGCGGCCCTTACGGTACCACTTGTGCTCGTGTTGGTTGCATGCCATCAAAACTGTTAATTGCAGCGGCAGAAAGCGTTCACCAAATTGAAAAAGCACCTCAGTTCGGAATTCACCCTCAAGGTGACATCGTAATTAACGGCCGCGAAGTCATGGCCCGTGTTAAATTTGAACGTGACCGTTTTGTTGGGTTTGTTTTAGAAGGCGTTGATGAAATCCCAGCGGAAGATAAAATCTCTGGCTACGCTAAATTTTTAAACGACAATACATTGCAAGTCGATGATCATACGATCATTACAGCAAAACGTATTGTTATTGCAACAGGCTCTCGCCCTGCTTACCCTGCGGTATGGAATGAATTAGGTGATCGCCTTATCATCAATGATGACGTATTTGATTGGGATGATTTACCGACATCAGTCGCCGTATTTGGTCCTGGCGTTATTGGTCTTGAACTTGGACAATCACTTCACCGTTTAGGCGTTGAAACTAAGCTTTTTGGTTTAGGTGGTCAAGTCGGTCCGGTAACAGATCCTGAAGTAATGGCTTATGCAAACAAGGCCTTCAACGAAGAGTTTTACCTTGATGCCGATGTGAAAATAGAGAGCATGAAACGCATATCTCTTAATGATGATGAAGATAAAGTTGAAATCAAATTCATCAATAAACAAGGCGAACAAGAAACGATCCTAGTTGAGTATGTACTTGCAGCAACCGGTCGTCGTCCAAACACCGACAAATTGGGCTTAGAAAACACATTGGTTGAATTAGACGAACGCGGTGTACCAACAGCCGATCACTACACATTACAAACATCATTACCAACCATCTTCATTGCTGGTGATGCCAGTAATCAACTGCCCCTATTGCACGAGGCCGCTGATCAAGCACGTATTGCTGGTGATAATGCAGGACGTTTCCCAGAGATCCGCGCAGGCCTTCGTCGCTCGAAAATCTCAGCGGTATTCTCAGATCCACAAATCGCAATGGTTGGAGAAAGCTATAAAGAAATCACAACTCGTTTAGGGACTTGTGGTTGTTTCGCAACTGGTGAGGTTTCTTTTGAAAATCAAGGCCGTTCACGAGTAATGCTGCGGAACAAAGGAATTCTTCATGTATACGGTGAACAAGGAACGGGGCGTTTCTTAGGCGCTGAAATGATGGGACCAAATGCAGAGCATTTAGCGCACCTATTAGCTTGGGCACACCAAAATAAAATGACTATTTCTGAAATGCTAGATATGCCATTTTATCACCCAGTAATCGAAGAAGGTATTCGTACTGCACTTCGTGATTTAAATGCGAAACTGCATTTAGGCCCTGAAATGATTAAACATTGTATGGATTGTGGTCCTGGTTGTTAATCACCAGCAACTAACATAAAAACAAAATAAAAAAGGTCGATGTGAAAACATCGACCTTTTTTATTTCTATCTTACCCATCACTCGTTAAAATAACGGCCATAACTCGTCATTTAAAATGGAATCAACATGGCTTGCCAATTTTGTCACTCTGATATATTCAAACAAAAACTAGGCCGATGCTTTCGCTGTATGAAACAACTTACTTTTTTATCTATCGGCGGATGGTTAACATGGCTGGAGTTTTTTCAAGCAACACCTTATCAAATCGAAGCCATTGCCACTTTCATGGTAAGTGCTGCATTTAGCGGATTACTGACATTGCATTTATTAGCGATGGGCTATTATCGTTTGATAAAATCATCAAATATTAAAGGTAAGCACAAAAAATAAAGCCCCAATACCAATAAAGATATTAGGGCCTCTTAGAATCTATCTAAGAAAAAGCAGTATTAATAAGACTAGTCTTTAATTAAAAAGTTCACCACTTTTTCTCTTTATTCTGTATTTTTAGCTCAGTGCCGATCATTACCATTCAACGCCAGTTAAGCCACATTCGTTTTGATAATAATTTGCTCTTGCAGATTCACCTCTAATGCCACTTCATCACACGCATGTTGACGAGGACACTGATCGCAATCTTTCAATACTTTCTCTGGTAACAACGAACGAGATGTTGGAATAAAATCTTGTTTCATAAAGAATTCAGGCACACGAGTTAATACAAACACTTTATTAATCGCCATTTCACGCGCTTTTTCTACCAAGTGTTGAACAATCGCTTTCCCTTGACCTTGACTCTGCCATCCCGCTTCAACACCTAATGAGCGAATTTCAGCTAAACCAGAATCGTACACATACAAAGAGGCACACCCAGTCACTTCCCCATGATGTTCTGATACTGCAAACGATCCAATATCACGCACCAACTCATTACGACTACGTGGTAAATTCTCTCCAAGACCAGCCCAGTAAGCGACCATTCCTTCTAATGCATCTAAATCCGTTAATCGTGCAGGACGAACTTTAACCCCTGTCGAATCACGCTCTTCTAAACGTTTACCTGCTTGCTCAACAGCATAAGCTACCTGTTCAGGAGCAACACCACCTAGGGCATTACGTTTCGCAAGACAAGATTCGATAGTTAAAATTGCATACACATCGTCTTCAATCACATCAGAGAATACTTTTAATTCTGCAATAGATAACTCTTCTAATGCACAGCCTTTTTCTATTGCACTAACCACAGCAACACCAACGATATGATGAGCTTCGCGGAATGGAATGCCTTTCGCTACCAAATAATCGGCTAATTCGGTTGAGTTTGCATACCCTTGTTTCGCCGCTTCTAAAGTACGTTCTTTATTTATTTTAATGCCTTCAAAGCAAAGTGCAGCCATTTCAATACAATCAGACCAGCTGTCTAATGCATCAAACAAACCTTCTTTGTCTTCTTGCATGTCTTTATTATAGGCTAAGGGCAACGCTTTTACTGTCATCATCATACCAGCCAATGCGCCATATACACGGCCACATTTACCACGGATAAGCTCTAAGGCATCCGGGTTCTTTTTCTGTGGCATCAATGATGAACCAGACGTCACGGTATCCGCTAACTCAATGAAATTAGATTCACCTGAGTTATAAAAAATCATGTCTTCGGCAAGACGAGAAAGGTGAACCATAGAGATTGAAGCAATCGACATTAACTCCATCACATGATCACGATCCGATACAGAGTCTAAGCTATTACGTGTTGCTCTTTGAAAACCAAGATTACGAGCCAATTTCTCACGATCCATTGGATAAGCCGTTCCAGCCAAAGCCCCTGATCCTAATGGACACGTATCTAAACGCTTAATCGCATCTTCAAGGCGAGAGTAATCACGCTCAATCATTTCAACATACGCCAAACACCAATGCGCAAATGTCACAGGTTGTGCACGTTGTAGGTGAGTATAACCAGGAAGCACCGTCGCCTGATGCTCACTCGCTACATTCACGAGTTGGTTCAATAATAAATCTAATGTGCGAAGCAGTTGATGGCCTTGTTGACGACACCACAATTTTAAATCTGTCGCCACTTGATCATTACGAGAACGACCAGTGTGGAGTTTTTTACCTAAATCACCCACTTTACCGATAAGCTGTGTCTCAACCCAGCTATGAATATCTTCAGCGTCTGACAATAAGATCTGTTCAGGATCTTCCATCACTTCTAATTTCAATTCATTCAATGCTAATTCAAGTTTTTGTTGTTCTATTTCTGTAATAACATTGACAGAAAGTAGTGCTTTAGACCATGCGATAGAGCCGACAATGTCTTGTTCTGCAAGGCGATAATCAATACGAAGTGAATCGTTAAACTGTTTAAATCTTGTGTCTGCTGCTTGACTAAAACGTCCGCCCCATAATGCCATGGTGTTTCTCCTAAATGCACAGTGCTCACTGCTTTTTGAAACTATTAAGTCTGATTTAATTCAGTATTTTTCTTGATGATTCAAACTTACGGCAATTCCAGATAAAAATAAAGAATTAAATGCATTATTTTTACATATTTATTCAATTATTACTGAAAGTTCTGTAAGCGTGCGGGGAACTACACCTAACAAATAAAATTCATTATGCGTATCTTACGATCTTTCATTTAACGAGAACGTAATTATGCAAAAAGATAAAAAGAGAACACCAGAGCAATGGCACGCTCTATTTGAATCTCAGCAATCTAGCAAGCTTAGTGCCGCTGAATTTTGTCGTAACCATAATATTCTGCCAAAGACATTTAGTGCACGTAAAGCACGATGGAAACAAAAGATTAACGCTTCTACTTTCTTGAAAGTAGAAGCGTTAACATCAACTATCATCGCCACTCCACAATTACCAGATATTCAACTTTCTATCGGAAAATTGCGATTAACATTGCCAGCTAATACTGAACCTCACTGGATAGGACTCTTATTAAAAGGGTATCAATCATGAATGTATTTACTGATGTTTCCACCATTTATCTTCATCGTGATTTTGTCGATTTTCGCAAGGCCATTAATGGCCTTGTCGTGATTGTTGAGCAAGAAATGCAACTATCACCGTTTAGTGATGCTCTATTTATATTTTGCAATAAGCCTCGTGATAAACTCAAAATATTGTATTGGGATAAAACAGGATTCGCTTTATGGTACAAGCGATTAGATGAAGACCGCTTCAAATGGCCACGAAATATAAATAACGATACGTTAGCATTATCAGAGCAGCAACTGACACTGCTATTACAAGGTTTTGATATCTTAGGACATCAACCGGTACATTATCAAACAACCCTTTAAATAGTTGATTCTCAGTCAAGAATAGGAGGCAACCGATTGATTACCTGTATTATCGTTATATAGTCATCTACATGATTGATAAAATAAAACCACTTCCTGATACCATTGACGAGCTGAAAGCACTTGTGCTTCAGCTTGAAAATAAATATAACCGTCTTCTAGAGCAATTTCGACTGGCTCAACATCAGCGCTTTGGTAAAAGCAGTGAATCTGACTCGACTCAATTTGATTTATTCAATGAAACAGAAGAAGAAATCATCATTGAAAATGATGACACACAAACGATTACCTACACTCGTCAAAAGCCAAAACGCCAACGCTTACCTGAAGACTTACCGCGTACTGTTATTATCCACGACATAAAAGATAAAACTTGTAAGTGTTGCGGTCTAGAGATGCATGCGATGGGTAAAGACATCAGTGAAAAGTTGGAATTTGTACCAGCTAAAGTGGAAGTTATTCAACATGTTCGTCCTAAATATGCTTGCCGAAATTGTGAAAAAAACAATACTTCAGTAGACATTAAACAAGCCCCAATGCCAGCGTCACCAATCCCTAAAGGGATTGCGACCGCAAGTTTACTTGCTCAAATTATTACGGCTAAATTTCAATACAGTCTTCCACTTTATCGTCAAGAAACGTTATTTCAGCAATGGGGTATCATTATTGGACGGCGAACGATGGCGGATTGGTTAATAAAATGCTCGGTACTATTTACCCCTCTTAATAACGAGTTACATCGTATTTTGCTTGAACAACCCACTCTGCATTGTGATGAAACAACGGTAAATGTGTTGGATGTTGAAAAAGCAAAATGTTATATGTGGGTCTACTGCTCTGGCTATGATTCTCCAGGCTCTGGTGTTTTGCCTGGAATTGTACTTTATGATTATCAATCTAGCAGGCATGGCTACCATCCAGTTAACTTTTTAAAAGGTTATAACGGGTATTTACATACCGATGGTTACCAAGGTTATGAACAAACTGAAGCGATTTTAGTTGGCTGTTGGGCACACGCACGTCGACGATTTATTGAGGCTCAACGTGTTCAAGTAAAAGGGAAAACAGGGAGTGCAGATTGGGTATTGAGTAAAATCCAAAAGCTATACCGGATCGAATCGTTATTAAAAGAGGCTTCCCCTGAAGCCAAGTATGTTGCTCGGCAGACAGAAGCCCGCGATTTACTTAAAGAGCTCCGTGATTGGCTTGATAGCGCAGTTAGTCGAGTATCACCTAAAACAAAATTAGGTGAGGCGATTAGCTATACATTAAATCAATGGGATAAATTAGTTCGTTATATTGATGATGGATTGTTATCTATTGATAACAATCGAGCAGAGCGAGCGGTTAAACCGTTTGTTATCGGCCGGAAAAACTGGTTATTTTCGGGTTCAACGGCTGGTGCAGATTCAAGTGCAATGCTTTACAGCATTGTAGAAACAGCAAAGGCAAACGGATTAATCCCTTACGATTATATTAGGTATTGTCTAGATCGTTTATGTGTTGGATCGCCAGCTATCGATTCACTTTTACCTTGGAATGTAAAAGACAAGGTGTAGTTCCCCGCACGCTTACTTTGTTATCACATATAGCCATATGCATAGGGATTTAATTTAATTAATTCGGTTTAGGCTAAAAATAAGCCCTAACTATGTAAAACCAATAATTTGTAGATAATTCAAATCTTCTATTTGAGGTTTTCAGCGTCTGGAGATAAATATGGAAATGTTATCTGGCTCAGAGATGATCGTACAGTCTTTGATTGATGAAGGTGTAGAGCACATATTCGGATACCCTGGCGGTTCTGTTCTTGATATTTATGATGCGTTGCATATGAAAAGCGACGATATTCAACATGTATTAGTGAGACATGAGCAGGCAGCAACACACATGGCTGATGGTTATGCACGTGCAACAGGTAAACCTGGCGTGGTTCTTGTGTGCTCAGGCCCGGGAGCAACGAACACGATTACAGGAATAGCAACGGCCTATATGGATTCTATTCCAATGATTGTGCTATCTGGCAACGTACCAAACAACATGATTGGCACTGATGCCTTTCAAGAGTGCGACATGGTAGGCGTCTCTCGCCCGATAGTTAAGCATAGTTTTTTAGTTAAAAAAGCCGAAGACATTCCTGAAATTATAAAAAAAGCATTTTATATTGCATCGACAGGCCGACCAGGCCCTGTTGTTATTGATATTCCTAAAGATGTCATGAGCCCTGCATTTACATTCCCTTATCAGTATCCTGAAGCGGTTTCGTTACGTTCTTATAATCCCACAATGAATGGCCATAAAGGGCAAATTAAAAAAGGGCTAAAAGCATTACTTTCTGCTAAGAAGCCTGTCCTTTATATTGGTGGTGGTGCAATTATTTCTTCCGCAGATGCTCAAATATTAACGTTAGCTGAAGCGTTAAACTTACCCGTCATAAGTACCTTAATGGGGCTAGGAGCATTTCCTGGTACGCATAAGAATGCATTAGGTATGTTGGGTATGCATGGTACGTATGAAGCAAATATGACAATGCACAATGCAGATCTAATTTTTGGTATTGGCGTTAGATTCGATGATCGAACGACGAATAACTTAGAAAAATATTGTCCAGATGCAACCATTATGCATATTGATATCGACCCTTCTTCTATTTCTAAAAATGTTCGAGTGGATTTACCTATTGTTGGTTCTGCTGATATTGTCCTCGACTCAATGCTGTCATTAATGAATGAACAAGATGGACATAATGATGCCGAAGCGATGGAAGCATGGTGGAAAGATATCGCAGGGTGGCGTGCTCGTAATTGTTTAGCGTATAAAAAATTACCGGATAAAATTAAACCGCAACAAGTGATAGAAACACTCTATAAATTAACCAATGGTGATGCTTATGTTGCTTCTGATGTAGGTCAGCATCAAATGTTCGCGGCATTATATTATCCATTTGATAAACCTCGTCGTTGGATAAATTCGGGTGGTTTGGGGACAATGGGCTTTGGTTTACCTGCGGCTTTAGGGGTTAAATTTACGCATCCTGATGACGTTGTTGTGTGTGTTACCGGAGATGGCAGTATTCAGATGAATATCCAAGAGTTATCAACGGCGCTTCAATACGATATTCCGGTAAAAATTATTAATATTAATAACCGATTTTTAGGCATGGTTAAACAATGGCAGGACATCATTTATCAAGGCAGACACTCAAACTCTTACATGAGCTCTGTTCCTGATTTTGCAGCGATTGCAGAAGCTTATGGACACGTTGGAATCCGAATTAATCACCCTGATGAATTGGAATCTGGTCTAGAAAAAGCATTAGCAATGAAGGATCGACTGGTCTTTGTTGATATTAATGTTGACGAAACGGAACATGTTTACCCAATGCAAATTAAAGGGGAAGCAATGGACAAGATGTGGCTAAGTAAGACGGAGAGAACGTAATGAGACATATAATATCACTGCTATTAGAAAATGAGTCAGGGGCGTTATCTCGTGTTGTAGGTCTGTTCTCTCAACGAGGTTATAATATTGAGTCATTAACGGTTTCTCCAACTGAAGATAGAACCTTATCGCGCTTAAATATCACGACTGCAAGTGATGCTATGGAGCTTGAACAGATTCAGAAGCAATTACATAAATTAATAGATGTCATTAAAGTACAAGAAGTCACAGACGCTGACCATGTAGAGCGAGAACTTTTACTTATTAAGGTTAAAGCCAGCGGTTTTGCACGCGAAGAAGTCAAGCGTACTGCTGATATTTTCCGTGGACAAATCGTTGATGTAACCAGTTCTTTATATACCATTCAGTTAACAGGGACATCAGAGAAACTCGATGCGTTTATTACCGCGGTTTCTGAAGTGACGGATGTTATCGAAGTGGCAAGAAGTGGTGTTGTTGGTATTGCTCGAGGAGAAAAATCTCTTAGAGTGTAATATTCATTTACAATTCAATTAGATAGATTTATAAATCAAGCCTTCTTTTTGAGAAGGCTTGATTGTTTATATAATGATAAAAATATAGAATGACGCCCTGTATGTTTGAGTTCAACTGACATGAATAAGAAAAGTTTTAAAATAGTAGCTTATTCTAGCTGTGTTTATCTTGTGTTATCAATGATAACGCTGGTGTATTTTTATAGTGAATATCAGAAAGAAAAACTGGTTATTATTGAGCAAGTTCAAAATGAATCAACTCGACAGTTAGCTTATACACATCATGAATTTGATGAGTTATTAACTCGTATCCAAAATACATTAAGCTTACTCTCTGACAGCCGACCTGTTTATGATTATTTTTTATATCCTTCCAATCGTGCTAAAGCAGCCGTAGAAAGCTCATGGGTTAATTTGGTTAAAGCTGAAAAGTTCTTCTCTCAATTAGAGCTTATCGATAACCAAGGGATTGCTTTATTTAGCTTATCTTATAACGCCATCAATAATGAGACATCTAAACATAATTTGCCCTTAACTGTCGTGAATCACTCCTTATTAACAACGTTATCCCAATTAGCTGCCGGACAAGTATTTTCGGAAGGGGTGGTCTTAAATGAAAAGTTAGCGACGTCGGGTGTTTATAAGCCAGTCATGCAAATTATTATTCCAATTGAAGTGTTAGGATCTCGTAAAGGGTATGTTGTTGCTGAACTGAGTGAGACGAGAATTGAAAATGTGATTAAATTTTCTCCTACGCTTAATATCTCTCCCTCTATCGTTAATCAAGATGGTTATTATTTATTAACGAATAAGCGAAATAAAATGTTTGGTCATCTTGTTAATGGAAGAGAAGATCAAACATTAAAGGCTGAAAATTCGGAGTTATGGCGCTTAATGACTACTCAAAAAACAGGCAGTGCTTACATTGATAAAAATATTTTTTCGTTTTATAAATTCTCTCTTAATCAAAAAGTGCCAAATAAAGAAGTGTACTTTTTATTGGATTACTCTGAAGAAAGCTTGAATGTTTTATTTCAAGAAGCGAAGTCTGAATTAATCGAAGAAACAACGATTGTATTATTGTTATTAAGCTTAATCGTACTTCCTTGTGGGGTCGCTTTAACATTATGGGATAAATCAAATATTGAAAGCCAACTTGCAAAGTCAGCTCTTGAGGGGATGACGGCTGTGGTGATCACAGATAAATATCAACGAATTATAAAAGTAAATTCAGCGTTTTCTTTAATTAGTGGATGCTGTGCATCAGAGACGATAGGAAAAACCACATTTGATGTATTGAAGTCAGGTGTTGAACATTCAGAAAAGCGAGTTCAGAACTGGAAACAAGTCGAAGAACTGGGTGTTTGGCAAGGTGAAATCGAAGCATTAAATAAAGACGAAAAAAAATTAAGCTTGCTGGTAAGAATTCAAGTTGTTAAAAATAAGCGTAAAGACATTCAATATTATATTTTGTCTTATATTGATATTACTCAACGAAAATTATTAGAAAAAGAATTGCGTTATTTAAGTGAAAAAGACAGTTTATCGGATTGTTGGAATCGCAGAAAATTCGAGTTTGAATTAGAGAATCAGACGTTATTAACGAATCGTTATTACCCAGTACATCAATGTTGTTTAGCCATTCTTGATATTGACTGGTTTAAAAGAATTAATGACACTAAAGGCCATGACGTTGGTGATAAGGTCATTTTTCTTGTCGCAGGTATACTGCAAAAAGGCTCTAGAGATGGAGGAGAAGAGTTTGCGATAATTATGCCTCATACTGAGTTGAAAGATGCAGAGAGGGTCGTCAATCGCTTACGTGTCGCGGTTTCTCAATTGGAAGAATATCAATTAACGATTAGTGGTGGTTTGGCTGATATAGGTATTGCAGGTAATGATGCTTATAAATGTGCCGACTTAGCATTGTATGAATCAAAAACCAATGGACGTAATCTTATTTCTATTTGTAGTGATTTAGGGGATTTGGCTTAGGTACATTATCGCTTATTAGACTAAAGTAGTAAGACGGCTATACTTATTAGTATCGTTTAATTTGTCTACAGCAGGACGCTGATATTGCAAAGTGATGCGCAGGACTAAAGAGGCTGGGGTATTTATGCTTACAGATTTTTTAGTGAGATTAACAATCGGCAGTTTGGCTATTCTAGGATTTCAGTTAAGTGCAATATACTTTTTACTTATGGTGTTATTGATTGGTACGCATAATAAAGAGTTTTTTGGATGGTAAGCTAAACACGAATACAAAAAACCAGGTGATTTACCTGGTTTTTTTGTAGACAAATTAAGCTTCAAAATAGGCAGAGAGTAGATCCATGGTCTTAATATAATGACTTTCTAATAATGCAACCGCTTGATCTGTATTTCGAGAAAGCGTTAATTTCATGATTGTTTCATGTTCTTCCAAATAATCAGTATGTTCTTTATTAAACATTTTATGTGTATTTTGAAGATGGCGATAACGCCTAATTTGGTTTGTTAATTCTTGATAAAACTGGAACATAATAGGAGCGTCTGCGCCAGAAAGCAGTGAGTTATGAAAGTCAGAGTGACGCTGTGTCCATTCTTGGATTGCTTCTGGTGTATTCTCTAAGTTGACTTTACTTAATCTGTGGTAGCTTGTTAATACACTGAGTTCCCACGCTTCATCACCTTTAGAAATGGCTTTTTCTAACAGCATTTTTGCTACAACTCGTAAACCTTCGAATAGCTCTTCAAGTTCAATAATTGAGATCGTTGCAACCCAACATCCCTTTTGAGGTTCTAGCTTAACGTATTTGCTCCATGATAATTGAACAAGAGCTTCACGAATTGGAGATGCGCCTACGTTGTAGCGTTTTTTTAATTCAGCAACAACCAGCTTTTTACCGGGGTGAAGATCGCCACTAAGAATATCTTGGTGGATCATTTTTGATACTTTATCAGTAAGGGTAGGGCTAGACACTGCGATTCTCTCTATAAATATTCATAGCAGATCATCGGTTTAGGCCTGTGTTTAGCTTATCGAGTAAGGTGTGCTAAATAAAGGGTGGCTATACCATCTGCTGTGTGGTTAATAATGCGGAAGAGAGTATACCGTATTGCATGTTTTGTGCCAATGATAATTCATAAAAAAAGAGAGCCGAAGCTCTCTTTTATTGATTGTTACGTAATTTTTATATATTCATCTGAATTATAATACGTGAACAGATGCTGTGTTAGTTGTGCCTGATGGTACTAGAGCACCAGAAACCATAACAACGATATCGCCTTTAGCGCCAATACCAGACTCAAGAGCTAACTCTTTACCGCGTAGGTAGAATGCGTCAGTACTGTCGATAGCATCAACAACCATTGGTGTAATACCTTTAGAAAGACAAAGTTGAGCTGCTGTCTTAGTATTAGTCGTTACGGCAATGATTCTTGCTGTTGGGAAGTATTTACGAATAGAACGAGCTGATTTACCCGCTTCTGTCGCTACTACGATTACAGGTGCACTTAGTTTCTCTGCTGTATCAACAGCGCCTTTACATACCGCTTCAGTGATACGTAGACGTGGGCTGTCTAGGCGAGAGCTAAGCTCTGCTTTTAATACTGCATCTGTACGAGCACAGATTGTCGCCATGATAGTCACAGCTTCGATAGGGTATTTACCTTTCGCAGACTCACCAGAAAGCATTACTGCATCTGTACCATCAAGGATTGCGTTAGCTACGTCGCCCGCTTCTGCGCGAGTTGGACGTGGGTTTTTGATCATAGAATCAAGCATTTGAGTTGCAGTGATTACAACTTTACGTGCGCGATTACATTTCTCGATCATCATCTTCTGTGCAAAGATTACTTCTTCAACAGGGATTTCAACACCAAGATCACCACGAGCAACCATAATACCGTCAGAAGCTTCTAGGATTGAATCGAAGTTATCTACACCTTCTTGGTTTTCAATCTTAGAGATGATTTGGATGTGCTCGCCGCCGTTAGCAACAAGTAGAGCACGGATTTCTTTAACATCTTCTTCTTTACGAATAAAAGATGCAGCAACGAAATCAACGCCTTGCTCACAACCAAATTTAAGGTCAGCTTTATCTTTTTCAGAAAGAGCTGGAAGCTTAACTGAAACACCAGGAAGGTTAACACCTTTGTTTTCGCCTAGGTCACCGTTGTTAAGAACTTTACATTTAACTTCAGTTTCAGTAGTCGAAACTACTTCCATTTCAATTAGACCGTCATCAACAAGGATAGTGTTACCAGTAACAAGATCTTTTGCAAAACCTGGGTAAGTAACAGCAACAACGTCTTTATTACCTACAACTGAAACGTCAGTTGTAAATGTGAAGTCTTGACCAGCAACTAGAGCGACATCATTGCCGTTGTCTAGTTTGATAGTACGGATTTCAGGACCTTTAGTATCAAGAAGGATAGCAAGTTGCTTACCTGTGTTCTTCATTACTTGACGAAGATTATCGATACGGTTGCCGTGCTCTTGGAAATCGCCGTGTGAGAAGTTAAGGCGCATTACGTTCATGCCAGCATTTGCTAATTCAGTTAGTTTTTCTACTGATTCAGTTTTTGGGCCAATCGTACAAACGATTTTGGTCTTTTTCATGTGAGAAATCTCTCCAGATAAGTATATTTAAAATGATAAACACAGTTACGCTCAGCTTAATGGTATGAAGTGTTGAAATATAACAACAAATTCTTGCTTCATTACTCATATGGCTAAGCATATAAATTCAATAATTATTGGTAGTGTAGACCGAAAAGAGTAATGGATTATTGATTCAGGTAAACAATTTGCTCTTTAATCACAATATTAAAAACAAACTTACATTACTTACATTGTCTCGATCAGATCTTTTTCGTAATTTTCTATCTATTTTCGGGCAAATTCTAACAGTAAAACTGATGAAGATCACTTTCTTGTTGTTATGTTCGTTAGCAAATATTTATTTTACAAATCAAAAAAGGCACATAGAGTGCCTTTTTATTATTGATTTTCAATTGGTTGATATGCCTTAAGTTTTTGCATACCTTTAGCTAATTTTACAAACCAAGTCCCAATTGCTAATAATGAAATTATTGCACCAATAACGGGAATAGCAGAATAGATTTTCTCTAAAATAGAGCTATGTACCCAGTACTCTAAGCCGGCAACCATTCCACTCATTGTTGCAGCAGTAACACCAAGAACAACAAAGAAAGTGAGAAACAAAAAGAAGCTCTTGATAATGGCATAGTAGTGACTATTAATGACTTCGTCATTAGTCCCTTTATTCATTTGATAACCAGCGTATATGATGGCAACAATACCTGAGACCATTAATGTTAACGGAGTAAGAAGGCTGGCAATGTAGGCAAACCAAATGCCTTTATTTGTTTTATTCGACATGGTAGTTATCCAATTATTAAATTGTTCCGCAAGTATATACCTATTCTTTGTGTGGGAATATACCTGCAAAAATAGTGGTGAGGGGAGAGTTAAGGTTTTAGCATTCGCTTTAAGATTTTCCCCGTTGCTGTCATTGGTAGAGCTTCAACGATATCGAGATGTTTAGGGCATTTATAGTCGGCTAAATGTTGCTTGCTCCATTTTATCAATTCTTTTTCTGATATTGAGTGGCCTTCTTTTAAAATAACAAATGCTTTTACTTCTTCCCCAAATCGAGGGTGTTCAATGCCAATTACTGCCACCAAATGAACCGAAGGGTGCTTCATATACACTTCTTCAACTTCTCGTGGATACACATTATAGCCACCGCTAATGATCAGCTCTTTTAAGCGGTCAACGACATAGATATAACCTTCGTCATCAAAGCGTACAATATCTCCGGTATGAAGCCAGCCATCAATAATGGTTTTTGCTGTTTCCTGGGGCTTTTTGTAATAGCCTTTCATCACATTATGACCTCGGATTACCAATTCGCCTTCTTGTCCTACAGGTAATTCATGACCATTTTTATCGATGACTTTCATTGTTATGCCCGGCAAGGGTTGACCAATACTGCCGGGCTTGCGTTGAAACTCTAGATGATTAAAAGCCGCTACCGGAGATGATTCAGATAAACCGTAACCTTCAATGACAGGAACTTGTAGTTTCTCTTCAAATTGCTTTAGTACTTCTATCGGCATTGAAGCCCCACCTGAAATGGCCACTTTTAATGTTTGTGCTATTTCTTTTAGGTAGTCACCTTTATTTTTTTCGGCATAAGCAAGCAACCCAATAAACATGGTAGGCACACCAGCAAGGTGCGTAACTTTATGCTCATGAATTTGCTGCAAAACGGTTTTAGGTACAAAGCGAGAAATAAGCACTAATGCACTGCCAGCTAAGATAGAGGTGTTCATTATTAACGATTGGCCAAACGTATGGAAAAGAGGAAGTATGGCAATGCTAACGTCCGTTCCTTTTTGGTTCGTTAATGATTGGCAAGCCTGTGCATTACAAAGCATATTACTTTGACTTAATTCTGCGCCTTTTGCTGTACCTGTTGTTCCAGAGGTATATAAAATTACACAGCTGTCTTGAGCGGTTCTGCAAACGGTATCAAAGGTATCTCTGCCAGTGTTTAACCATTGATTAAAAGAATACGCAGCAACTGGTTTCTGTGATTCGGTCGTCTCAATTAAAATGAAATGCTCACAAAAATCGGCTTTTTCGTAGCCATCATAACCAAATTTACCTATCGGCATTGCATCAGAGCCTTGGTATGAAATAAGAGCAACAGCGTCGGAGTCTTTTAAATGATAAGCAACTTCATCACTTTTCAACATTACGTTGAGAGGAACGACTACTGCACCTATTTTTTGTATTGCGTAATAAGCGATAACAAACTCAGGGGTATTTGGGCACGAAAGTGCGATTTTGTCATCGGGTTGGATGTGCAGTTGTGTTAGATGATCAGCAATGGCATTTACTTTTTTATTGAGCTCTGAATAAGTCATCTTTAGGTCATGAAAAATTAGGGCAATATTATTTGGACGAAATGTGGCGTTACGCTCAAGGTTGGTCGCAAGATTGTACATATATAACCTTTCTTGGTTTTTGTTGTTGATGTTATATCGAGATCTAAGTCTCTCTAAATGCGTTAAGTGTATATCAAGAAATGAAAAAAAGTAGGGAGGTCAAAGGGGATTTTGTGTTTTTATTATCAATAAGAGCAGTAACTTACTTATTTGTCGATTACTGCTTATTTATTGAGATAGATTGGATTTAAAATTTATAGGAAGCACCTACATAAAGGGAATCCAATGAGTATAAGTTGGTCTCTGTGGTTAAGCCGCTGCCGCTTTGATAATCGAGATACTCCACAGAATATAAGTCCATTTCATAAGCGGCTCTAAATTGAATGCCGTTCAATGCTGTTGGGGTATATTCAACACCAAACCCAAATTTAAATGCGGCGCCTTTATCATCAGTTAACAATTCTTCATTTTGATTTAAATCTAAGCTAGACATACCAACTAAGCCAAAAGGTCTAAGCCCATTATCAAAGGTGTAGCCTAAATTAGCCGCTAATGAGATAGAGGTTGGCTTCATTGAATAGTTACCTACTTTGGCTTTTGCTGTTCCATAATCAGTATAGGTCCCTTCTAATGCCGACTATTTTATTAAATTGATAACCAAGATAAATTTTAGTGGAGTTACCATCCGCCTTTGCTGAAATCTCGTTACTATTGTATCCCCAAGAATCTTCTTCTGAGTACCCAAAAGTGCCGAAGCCTGCACCAATATAAACGCCACTGATTTTAGGTCCTTGTGTTGAAATATCCTCATTTGCAATAGCGAAAAGTGGGGATGTTGCTAGAACAAGCGGAAGTAATATTCTTTTCATTGATAACTCCATAATCAAATTAATTCGTTATCAGTATAGGTAGGTTTATTTAATATCCAAGGTGCGAATGATTGATTCTGAGGGATGGATAGTGCAATTGGTTCTTTGATAGAGGAAAAGGCTATTTTTCAATGCTCGCTTAATATTGAATAATGGATTTTTCTATGGCGTATCAAAGGAATTGAGAATGAATAATAAAGGGATCATTAGCGTTGTGATTTTATTGATTATGGCTGCGATATTCACTTCTGGATTAATAAGAGCAATGATTGAACTCTCTGTTTTCTCCATACTCATTGGGTATGTATTACTGGAGAAAAAGAAGAAAACAAATCGCTTTTCTCTCAATGACAAAAAGCCAGATAAGTAGTGATACTTATCTGGCTTTTTTAATTTGGTGGCCCCTCCCAGATTTGAACTGGGGACCGAACGATTATGAGTCGTGCGCTCTAACCACTGAGCTAAGGGGCCTTACTAGGTGGTGATTATAGGGGAAGATGAAAAGGGTGTCTAGAGAGAAGGCGTTTGCTTTTTAATCAGTTAGTCAAAAATATGGATTTAGATCGAAAAAAGGTGAGCCTAAGCCCACCTTTTTGATTCTATTGATGAATAATCGTAATTATTATTCGTCTAAGAAACTACGTAATACTTCAGAACGACTTGGATGACGCAATTTACGAAGCGCTTTTGCTTCGATTTGACGAATACGTTCACGTGTTACGTCAAATTGCTTGCCCACTTCTTCTAGCGTATGGTCAGTATTCATATCAATACCGAAACGCATACGAAGTACTTTTGCTTCACGAGGTGTTAAACCAGCAAGAACATCGTTAGTTGCAAATTTCAAACTGGTTGAAGTTGCAGAATCAACAGGAAGTTCAAGGGTATTATCCTCGATGAAATCACCTAGGTGCGAATCTTCATCATCACCAATTGGTGTTTCCATTGAAATAGGTTCTTTTGCAATTTTCAAAACCTTACGGATCTTGTCTTCTGGCATTTGCATGCGTTCAGCAAGTTCTTCAGGTAATGGTTCGCGACCCATTTCTTGTAGCATTTGACGTGAAATACGATTCAATTTATTGATCGTTTCAATCATGTGTACAGGAATACGAATAGTACGTGCTTGGTCGGCAATTGAACGAGTGATAGCTTGACGGATCCACCATGTCGCATAAGTTGAGAACTTATAACCACGACGGTATTCAAATTTATCAACGGCTTTCATTAGACCAATGTTACCTTCTTGAATAAGATCCAAGAATTGTAAACCACGGTTTGTGTATTTTTTTGCAATTGAGATAACAAGACGTAAGTTTGCTTCAACCATTTCTTTTTTCGCACGACGAGCTTTCGCTTCACCGATAGACATACGACGGCTGATGTCTTTGATATTTACAACTGGTAAACCTGTTTCTTTAACAATGCTGTTAATTTTCTTAATTGAACGGCGAATGTCTTCTTCGTAACGCTTTAGGCGTTCTACGTATGGCTTATCTGACGCAAGAATTTCGTTAAACCATTCGTCAGAAGCTTCATTGCCTGAGAACAGAGCAATAAATGACTTCTTAGGCATTTTCCCGTATTCAACACACATACGCATAATTAAGCGTTCTTGTGTACGAACACGATCCATGCTGCCACGCATTTCACGAACAAGAAAATCAAATTGTTTAGGGATCAGTTTGAATTCACGGAATACATCAGTGAGTTCACCGATTGCTTCACGAGCTTTTCCGTTATCACGACCATGCTCTTCGAAAGCAAGTTGCATGTTATGATAAGAAGTACGAAGTTGAGTGAATTTTTCCAAAGCAAGCTCTGGATCGATACCTACATCTTCTTCCTCATCATCTTTTGCTTCTTTATCTTCATCAGCAAGATCTGATTCGCTCAATTCTGAGCCGATATGAGTCGCAGTTGGTGCCGCTGAACCGTCATCATTAGGATCAACAAAACCAGAGATGATGTCAGTTAAGCGAATTTCTTCGGCTTGAACTTTATCAAACTGTTCTAGTAAGTATGAAATAGCGCCTGGGAATTCAGCAACAGAACACTGAACCTCATTGATGCCTTCTTCAATACGTTTAGCGATGTCGATTTCGCCTTCACGAGTAAGAAGTTCAACGGTACCCATTTCACGCATATACATACGAACTGGGTCCGTAGTACGGCCAATTTCACTTTCAACACTTGATAGTGCGGCTGCAGCGGCTTCTGCTGCATCTTCATCAGTTACGGCATCATCATCATTCAATGACATATCATCGGCATCAGGAGCGGTTTCAACCACTTTGATACCCATGTCATTGATCATTTGAATAATATCTTCAACCTGCTCAGAATCTACAATTTCTTCTGGTAGGTGATCGTTAACTTCTGCGTAGGTCAGATAGCCTTGTTCCTTGCCTTTAATTACAAGTAATTTTAGCTGTGACTGCGGATTTTGATCCATAGACGGTTCCTACTTTTGGTCTGTGTGACAGAATTAGTATGCGAAATGCAAACCACAAATAATAACAAATTTTTTTATTGATGACGATGTCGGGATTCTATGCTTTTAATTCTAGCATTAAGGCTAGTAGCTCCCGTTTTTCTTCGACTGATAAGCCAAGCGTTCTTTCTTTCGTCTGCAAACTTTCAATTTGTTGGTTGATGCACTGGGCTAAAATGTTGTCCAGCGAATCCATAAATACATCTTGTATATTGTCTTGGTCTATATGGAGTTCCCATGCTGCCAAGCGTGATAATAGTTTTTCATTTTTATCACCGCGCCAATATTCTAATAATTGGCCTGTAGTGATATGGGGATTATGTCGGCAATTTTCAAGTAATTGTAGAAATAAACTTAAACCCGGCAGTGGAATATCTTGAACACTGCTTAAATCTGGGACTAATTGAGCTAAATTTGGATTTTGTAATAACAACGTAATGACTTCGCGCATCGCTGTTCGTTTAATATCTGGTTGTACCTGTCGCTTGGTTTCAGGAGCACCTTGTTTAGATATTAGTTGCTGTAATTGGCTTTCATCCATAATTCCAAGCGTTTTGCCAAGTTGCTCACGTAAATAAAGGCGTAACGTACCACCAGGAACTTTGTCTATGAGAGGAACAGCAAGTGTTGTGAGTTTTGCTTTGCCTTCTCGGCTGCTTGTATCTACTTGATCAATCAAGCTTCTAAACATGAAATTAATCAATGATTCAGATTGAGCGATTTCTCGCTCGAAGGCTTCTTTACCATATTGACGGATATAGGTATCTGGATCTTCACCGTCGGGTAAAAACATGAATTTTAATTGGCGGCCATCATTGAGGTAGGGAAGCGCTTGTTCCATTGCTCGCCATGCCGCTTCCCGACCCGCTCTGTCTCCATCGTAACAACATACGACAGTGCTTGTTTGACGGAAAAGTAATTGCATATGATCGCCGGTAGTTGCTGTGCCTAGGGAGGCAACGGCATAATCTACACCGAATTGAGCAAGGGCGACAACATCCATATAGCCTTCAACAACCAAAGCTTGAGGCAGGTCTTTATACGCTTGTAATGCTTCGTATAAGCCATAAAGTTCTTTGCCTTTATGGAAAATAGGCGTTTCTGGAGAATTTAAGTATTTCGGTGTACCTTCACCAATAACTCGACCACCAAAACCAATAACGCGTCCGCGACGATCTCGAATAGGAAACATGACTCGACCACGAAAGCGATCATAGCGTCGCCCTTTATCGTTTTCAATTAACATCCCGCCACTCACTAAAGCATCTTGTGATGCTTTGTCGCGACCGAAGTTATTTTTCACTAATTCCCATTCATCAGCAATATAACCAACCCCAAATTTTTGAGCAATCTCACTAGAGAGACCGCGTTCTTTAAGGTAGTTAATTGCAACAATGTTATTAGCGGATTTTAATTGAGAACGATAAAACTGACTAATACCGCCCATTAGATCGTATAAACTGCGTTTTTGTTCTGAATTTGCGGTTGGGCCAGAAGGCGCACTAAAGCCACTACGCTGTTCGCGAGGAACATCTAAACCAAGCATTGAAGCAAGTTCTTCGATGGCTTCTACAAACTCAAGACGGTCGAATTCCATTAAGAAATCAATGGCATTACCATGAACGCCACAGCCAAAGCAGTGATAGAATTGCTTTTCTTGGCTTACAGAGAAAGAAGGACTTTTTTCATTATGAAAAGGGCAACAAGCACCGTAGTTTTTCCCTTGTTTTTTTAGTTTTACTCTAGTGTCGATGATGTCGACAATATCGTGTCGATTTAAAAGTTCATCAATAAAACTACGAGGGATATGTCCGGACATGCTACTTCTTACCTCAATGGTTTTTCATACTATTCTAGTGTTTATATTATCTCAGATACAAACAAGCCGTGCATATCAAAGATAGCACGGCTTGCTTTATAAATAGAGTAGTATTAAGCCAGTTTCGATTTGACGAGTTGGCTTACTTTACCCATGTCAGCGCGGCCTTGGATTTGAGGTTTTAACACGCCCATCACCTTGCCCATATCTTGCATTCCAGCAGCACCAGATTCAATAATTGCTTTGTCTAATAACTCAGCAACTTCTTCATCGGTAAGTGCTTGCGGCATAAAATCATCAAGTACTAAAATCTCAGCACTCTCTTTATCTGCAAGATCATCACGACCAGCGGCAGTAAACTGCGACACTGAATCACGACGTTGTTTAACCATCTTAGTTAACACAGCAATGATATCATCGTCAGACAAAGTTGTATGACCATCGATTTCACGTTGTCTAATTTCAGATAAAGCTAAACGAATTGTGCCAAGGCGTAATTTGTCCTTGGCTTTCATCGCTAACTTTTGCTCGTCTTTGAGTTGTTCAATTAGAGCCATAACTTAGTCCTAAATAGTTAGGTAAGTTATTAGTACAGGCGAACGCGACGTGCGTTTTCGCGAGACAACTTCTTAGCATGACGCTTTTGAGCTGCTGCTTTAGCGCGTTTACGTACTGTAGTAGGTTTTTCGTAATGCTCACGACGGCGAACTTCAGAAAGAATACCTGCTTTTTCGCAAGAGCGCTTGAAACGACGTAGTGCAACGTCGAACGGTTCGTTTTCACGTACTTTAACTACTGGCATATGCCTTTCACCTCAGGTGTTAGTCAATTCGCTGGTAGTTATAATTAACCAGCTATTATTCAAATTGGTGCCGAATTTTAATCCGATCACGTCGTTTTGTAAAGCATTCTTGATTAAGAATTGAGTAATTTCTTTGTTTATTTTAGCTATGCTAGTCATCTCCTTGCTTGAGCTAGCTTAGGGATGTAGGTAATATGGCGATAAATTAACAGGTAACAGAGAAAAATATGCGAATTTTAGGTATTGAAACCTCGTGTGATGAAACGGGTGTGGCTATTTATGATGACGAAAAAGGGCTATTGGCTCATCAGCTGTACAGCCAAGTTAAGTTACACGCAGATTATGGTGGTGTAGTACCTGAATTAGCGTCTCGTGATCATGTTAAAAAAACAATTCCACTGATTCAAGCGGCATTAAATGATGCTGGCATGACAAAAGATGATATTGATGGTATTGCGTATACCGCTGGCCCTGGTTTGGTTGGTGCGTTATTGGTTGGTTCAACTATTGGTCGTAGCATTGCGTACGCATGGGATGTACCTGCGATTCCTGTTCATCATATGGAAGGACATTTATTGGCTCCAATGCTGGAAGATAATCCACCGGAGTTTCCGTTTGTTGCATTGCTCGTGTCTGGCGGACATACGTTGATGGTTGAAGTTAAAGGCATTGGTGATTATCAAATTCTTGGAGAATCTGTGGATGATGCTGCGGGTGAAGCGTTTGATAAAACGGCAAAATTAATGGGATTAGATTACCCAGGTGGCCCACGACTTTCTAAATTAGCGGAAGCGGGTGTGAAAGGTCGTTTTAAATTCCCTCGCCCAATGACTGATCGTCCGGGACTTGATTTTAGTTTTTCAGGATTAAAAACATTTGCTGCAAATACCATTCGAGCAAATGATGACGATGAACAGACTCGTGCAGATATTGCATTTGCTTTCCAAGAAGCAGTGGCGGATACGTTAGCGATAAAGTGTCGTCGTGCTTTAAAACAAACAGGTATGAAGCGATTGGTGATGGCGGGTGGTGTGAGTGCAAATACGTATCTTCGTCAGGAATTAGAAGCCATGATGAAGAAAATTGGTGGCGAGGTATTTTACCCTCGAACTGAGTTTTGTACGGATAACGGTGCGATGATTGCTTATGCAGGAATGCAACGTTTGAAAAATGGCGAAACAACAGATTTGGCCGTTCAAGCTAAACCTCGTTGGCCGATAGATCAATTAGCACCGATTAAATAAGAAAAGATCGACAGAGATCGTAATGGATCTTTTTTACGAAATAAAGAAGGGGGACTTATTAGTCCCTTTTTCTTTACCAAATTTTCTTTTCTTTTCCGGCAAAAAAACGTCGAATATTTTCGTGATGTTTTAAGACGATTAAGCATGAAAGCATCGCAACGGGTAACGTATATTGAGGTTTCACAAGCCACGTGAATAAAGGGGCGAGTAATGCGGTGGCCATTGAGGCTAACGAAGAATATCCAGTAATTAGTACGATTACGACCCAAGTTCCAAATAGAAGACCAGTTAGATCTAAACCGATAGGAGCCAGTGCACCTAATGCGGTAGCGACGCCTTTCCCTCCTTTAAAATGGAAAAAAAGCGGATACATATGCCCTAAGCACGCCGCAATAGCAATAATGCCAAGTAGTAGTGGATTGCTCTCAAGAAAGTAACCTCCCCATACCGGTAACATTCCTTTTAAAATATCACACAGTAGAACCAGACCTGCCGCCCCTTTTCCACCCAGTCGGAATACATTGGTTGCACCAGGGTTTTGAGATCCTGATGTTCTAGGATCGGGTAAGCCTCTTAATCGACAAATAAGCACAGCACTAGAGATCGATCCCAGTAGATAGGCGATGATGATCATAATTAGCGCAAGAGGAGTCATGAATGAGCCTTTATTTAAGTGTTCAACAGCGATCAGAAATAACTTTTATAGTATATTGCTCTACACATTGAGCAAGGTAATAACAATATTACGTTGTTTTTCTTTTGATGGGTATCCGACCTCTTAATAAAAAGTGTGATCAAAGATGGATTTAGTATTTATAAAACAACTTGAAGTTATTACAACCATTGGTGTTTATGAGTGGGAACAGGGCATTAAACAGAAGCTAGTATTAGATATTGATATGGCTCACGATAATAAACCAGCCGCGGATTCTGATAATGTAGAGCAATGCTTAAATTATGCAGAAGTCAGCGACGCGGTTACTGCGCATATTCAACAAGGGCGTTTTTTACTTGTTGAGCGAGTGGCAGAAGAAATTGCCGAGCTAATAATGACTCGTTTTTCTGTTCCTTGGGTTCGCATTCATTTATCAAAACCTGGTGCGGTAGTTAACGCGCACAGTGTTGGTGTGGTGATTGAACGAGGATCAAAATGAGCACTGTGTATATCGGTGTAGGTTCCAATATTGATCCTGAAAAACACGCAAAAATAGCAATAACAGAGCTAAAGCAATTGGGTAAGTTAAAAAAAGTATCAACAATTTATGAAGCGGAACCGGTTGGTTTTTCGGGGGATAATTTCTTTAATTTTGTTGTTGAGCTTGAAACAAAGCACAGTTTATCTTTGTTAGGCGATTATTTGCGTGCTATCGAGATTAAGTGGGGTCGCAAGCCCCAAGCACAAAAAAATCAAGATAGAACCTTAGATCTTGATATTTTACTTTATGATAATGTCGTATCTAAATTAGCTCCAACATTACCAAGAAGCGATCTTTTTAAGTTCGCTTTTGTGATTTTGCCTATGGTTGAATTAAATCCTGAATTGGTTATTCCAAGTACAGATAAAACCATTAGTGAAATATGGGCGGGTTTCCCTAGAACTCAATCATTAACACCTGTCACTTTGACATTGATTATTTAAGAGATGTAATGACGTATTTTGAAGCATTTTTTCTTGCTTTATTGCAAGGATTTACTGAATTTTTACCAATATCTAGTTCGGCTCATTTAATTTTACCGTCGGAGGTACTTGGTTGGTCTGATCAAGGTTTAGCTTTTGATGTTGCTGTTCATGTTGGTACGTTAGCCGCGGTTGTTATGTATTTCAGAAAAGAAGTAGTGACATTACTTTCTGCTTGGACTTTCTCTATTGTAAAAAAAGAACACAATAAAGAATCTAAACTAGCGTGGTTAATTATATTATCAACGATTCCTGCCGCAGTATGTGGGCTGATGTTTAAAGACTTCATTGAAGTTTATTTACGTAGTGCTTGGGTGATTGCGATAACGACTATCGTGTTTGGTCTATTACTGTGGTGGGTAGACAAAAACTCAACGCTTGTTAAAGATGAATATGAAATGACGTGGAAAAAAGCCTTGTTCCTTGGTATTGCTCAGGCAGCAGCTATGATCCCAGGAACATCACGCTCAGGTATCACAATCACAGCGGCGTTGTATCTTGGCTTTACCCGTGAGGCGGCAGCGCGTTTTTCTTTCTTAATGTCGATACCAATTATTACCTTAGCTGGTTCTTATCTTGGTTTAAAATTAGCATTAAGTGATGCGATTATTCACTTTGGTTTCTTAGGTACCGGTATTATTGTTTCATTTATTAGTGCTTATATTTGTATTCACTTTTTCTTGAAACTGATTTCGAGTATGGGAATGACGCCATTTGTTATATATCGATTATTGTTAGGGACGAGCCTACTTGCTTGGTTAGCGTTAACGTAATAATTAGAGTCTAGATTAAGGTGGTTGTTGTAAGTGATGAACTTATTAACAACCACTTTTTAATTCTAGTTTATTAAAAGTGCCACTTTGACAGCTTCAATTCTTCTCTTGGTTAATTCATCTCTGATTTCTGGTCCTTTAAACCCTGCTGCGACCACTTCTTTTACCTCTACATGTTGTGCTGCATTAAATGCGGATTCCATTCGTTCTTTTTGAGGGTATGGATTTAACTCTAACCCTAGTCGCCCTGCATGATCGGCTTGGCAGCACAATAGAATCGATTCTAAACGTTCTGGTTTACGCCATAAGTCCATTTTATCGAATATCTTGATAAAGGTTTGTGCTCGTAGTTCTGAAGCTCTGTGGACATTTGTGTGATGCTCACAAACCAATAAGGCTAGCTCTTTGTATTCATTAGGGACTCGAACTCGCTTACACAAATTCTTGATTACTTTTATCCCTGTATGGCAATGCATTTTGTGGCTTGGCCATTCTGATTCAGGAGTAATCCCCTTACCTAAATCATGAACTTGCGCTGCAAAGCGTATTGGAAGTGAGGTACTTAGTAATGATGCTTGCTGAGAAACCATCAATGTATGCATTCCAGTATCAATTTCTGGGTGCCATTGTTCTGGTTGAGGAACGCCAAATAAAGCATCAATTTCCGGCAATACGACCGCTAATGCACCACATTCTTTGAGTACAGAAAGAAAAATATTTGGGTGTTTACTTGATAATGATTTTTCCCATTCTTGCCATACTCGTTCTGGGGTTAAATGAGAGAGCTCGCCACTCGAAACAAGTGTTTTCATTAATTGCATTGTTTCTGGTGCAATTGTAAAACCAAGATAATGAAAGCGAGCGGCAAAACGAGCAACTCGTAGTACCCGTAACGGGTCTTCGACAAAGGCATTGGATACATGGCGTAATAACCGATTCTTTAAATCTTCTTGCCCATGGTAAGGATCAATTAATAGGCCCTTATCTGATTGAGCTATCGCATTAATCGTCAAATCTCGACGCAACAAATCTTCTTCTAATGTGACATCTGCTTCTGCGTAACAAGTGAATCCTTTATATCCTTGACCACTTTTTCGTTCTGTTCTGGCTAAGGCGTATTCTTCTTTTGTTCTTGGGTGTAAGAAAACAGGAAAGTCTTGCCCTACGCTTTGGTAGCCAAGCGAATTCATGTGAGTGGGTGTAGAACCAACAACGACCCAATCTTTATCTTTTACGTCAATATTGAGGAGTGAATCTCGAACTGCACCACCTACTAAATAAATTTGCATCTGTTTTTCCTACACACAATCAAGATAAAGAGAACTTTCTTTACTTTCTGACTTCCAATGATACCGTGCAATGATAATATTTCGACTTTTTATTCGAAGACTCACTCATCGATATAGATAAATTAGGTAGATCCCCCTTTTATGTACCAAGACTTCTTTGGCTTTACTGAATGTCCATTTTCAATGACTCCTAATGCGCGTTTTCTTTATTTAAGCGAGCGTCACAAGGAGGCATTAAGCTATTTGCAATCAGGATTAGGGCAAGGGGGCGGATTTGCTTTATTAACGGGAGAAGTTGGTACTGGTAAAACGACAGTATCGAGAGCACTTTTTTCGGAGTTAAATGAAAATATACATCTTGCTCTTATTTTAAATCCGACATTTACCGCATTGGAATTATTCACGGCTATTTGTGATGAGTTAAAAATTGAATATTCATCAACACCGTCATTAAAGCAATTAACGGAAGTGATTGTTGAGTTCTTAGTGAGTGAAGATAAAAAGGGATTTCAAACCATTGTCGCGATAGATGAAGCTCAACATTTAGGTCCTGATGTATTAGAACAGCTTCGTTTATTAACTAATTTTGAAACGGACAGTGATAAATTATTAAAGGTTCTGTTGATTGGTCAGCCTGAACTGCAACAGAAACTGCAACAAGCTAATTTACGCCAGTTGGCTCAGAGGATCACCGCTCGATATCATTTATTGCCGTTAACAGTAGAAGACATCCAATATTATATCGATCACCGTTTGCAGGTTGTTGGTAGTAATGCGACGTTATTTTCGTCTTCGGCGATTAAAATCATCGCATTGCGATCAAAAGGCATTCCCCGTTTGATTAATCTATTATGCGATAAGGCACTATGGGTGAGTTACCAACAGGGAGAAAAAAACGTTAATGCTTCATCGGTAAAGCGTGCTTGTGAATTGGTTTTAGAGTGGGAAATCCCAGCAGTAAGTCACATTGACCTACCCGCTAAAAACAACGCGCCTTGGTTAATGTTATCTATTGCAATTGCACTATCGGTTAGTGGTACTTGGGGGGTTTATAAAGCACTCCCTAGCTACTTAGCATCGACGTATCCTATCGTCGAACAAGTGAAAGAACATCCATTAATCGGCTTTGATTCCGAGCAAGCGGCTTTTCAACAATTACTCGAAGTATGGGGTTATGAAACAAATACATTTCAAGCCAACTGTACTAATGCAAAAAGAGCGCAGTTATATTGTTTAGATAATAATGGGTCTTTAAATGATCTATTAGCACTAAATCGCCCCGCGATTGTATGGTTACAACAAGAGAATGGAGATGACTTACTGGCTATTGTTTATCATATCTCATCTAAAAATATTGCATTATTATTGCCAGAGCGCCAGATTGAAGTTTCTCATCAATGGTTTGAAAAACATTGGAATGGCGCTTATATGCAACTCTGGAAAAAACCAATTATGACCAAAAGAGCGATGAGACTTGGTGATGAAGGTGAAGCCATTGTGGAATTGAATCAATTACTTTCTTTTGCCTTAGAGCAACCACTGACTGATTCGAATCGTTTTACTGAAGAAACCGAAGAACAAGTTAAGCAATTTCAAGCTATTTTCGGTTTGAAGACAGATGGAGTGGTGGGGTCAAGTACGTTAATGTGGTTAGACAGTGTGATAAATACCAATGTCCCTATGCTTCAAGGAGACAAATAAATGAGTACTTTCTTTTCTCATCCTTCAAAGTTTTTGATAGGTTCATTGGTGATATTACCTCCCTTTGCTTTATCCTTGGTTATCGCGTTGCCTTATTATGAAGCAAGTAAGCAAGAAATTGTTCCCTATCACGCCAATTATGTTGAGTTAGCATTCCCTACATGGGAAACACAAAAGATCCCTATGCGCCGTCATTTGTTAGCGCTTAATTCTTCAAATAATGCAAAGAAAGAGGTAGAGACGCCTCTATCTGATAAGACTGGATTCGGTACAGTCAAGCGTGTTCCCGCTCAAGCTAATTCAAGCATTACGTCAGCGAAACAAGAAAAAGATTTTAATATTAATAATTTAGATTTATCTGGATTGTCACCTGAGCTTGCAGCGCGGTTTGAATCGGCTATGAATGATCCGGCAGACGTTAATCAAGAGAAAGAATTTGTTTGGGATAATGATGAATCGACCATTGAACTTGTTAAAAATGGGGCTGAATTTATGGGGCGATTACCCGCGTTGAATTTTCAGACGCACAATTACACATCTAAGCTCAGTCAGCGGTGGGTAAAAGTGAATGGAAAAGAAGTCAGTGCAGGGGAGAAAATCACACCTAGTGTGTCATTACTTGAGATTAACCCAAGAAATGTAATCATTGAGTTTGAAAATAAAAAAATTGAAGTGCCTGCACTTTATGAGTGGAAAGGATGATGGATGTTCTTTCTGTATAAATAAGTGGATTATATAGATACAAAAAAGCTCAGAATAATTCTGAGCTTTTTTGTATTAGTTGAACCTTAATAAATGTAAGCGTGCGGGGAACTACACCTAACAAATAAAATTCATTATGCGTATCTTACGATCTTTCATTTAACGAGAACGTAATTATGCAAAAAGATAAAAAGAGAACACCAGAGCAATGGCACGCTCTATTTGAATCTCAGCAATCTAGCAAGCTTAGTGCCGCTGAATTTTGTCGTAACCATAATATTCTGCCAAAGACATTTAGTGCACGTAAAGCACGATGGAAACAAAAGATTAACGCTTCTACTTTCTTGAAAGTAGAAGCGTTAACATCAACTATCATCGCCACTCCACAATTACCAGATATTCAACTTTCTATCGGAAAATTGCGATTAACATTGCCAGCTACTGAACCTCACTGGATAGGACTCTTATTAAAAGGGTATCAATCATGAATGTATTTACTGATGTTTCCACCATTTATCTTCATCGTGATTTTGTCGATTTTCGCAAGGCCATTAATGGCCTTGTCGTGATTGTTGAGCAAGAAATGCAACTATCACCGTTTAGTGATGCTCTATTTATATTTTGCAATAAGCCTCGTGATAAACTCAAAATATTGTATTGGGATAAAACAGGATTCGCTTTATGGTACAAGCGATTAG
Organism: Aliivibrio salmonicida LFI1238; assembly: GCF_000196495.1. Taxonomy (NCBI): domain Bacteria; kingdom Pseudomonadati; phylum Pseudomonadota; class Gammaproteobacteria; order Vibrionales; family Vibrionaceae; genus Aliivibrio; species Aliivibrio salmonicida. The sequence continues at coordinate 2,908,379 of NC_011312.1, read as the reverse complement.
ATGAAGACCGCTTCAAATGGCCACGAAATATAAATAACGATACGTTAGCATTATCAGAGCAGCAACTGACACTGCTATTACAAGGTTTTGATATCTTAGGACATCAACCGGTACATTATCAAACAACCCTTTAAATAGTTGATTCTCAGTCAAGAATAGGAGGCAACCGATTGATTACCTGTATTATCGTTATATAGTCATCTACATGACTGATAAAATAAAACCACTTCCTGATACCATTGACGAGCTGAAAGCACTTGTGCTTCAGCTTGAAAATAAATATAACCGTCTTCTAGAGCAATTTCGACTGGCTCAACATCAGCGCTTTGGTAAAAGCAGTGAATCTGACTCGACTCAATTTGATTTATTCAATGAAACAGAAGAAGAAATCATCATTGAAAATGATGACACACAAACGATTACCTACACTCGTCAAAAGCCAAAACGCCAACGCTTACCTGAAGACTTACCGCGTACTGTTATTATCCACGACATAAAAGATAAAACTTGTAAGTGTTGCGGTCTAGAGATGCATGCGATGGGTAAAGACATCAGTGAAAAGTTGGAATTTGTACCAGCTAAAGTGGAAGTTATTCAACATGTTCGTCCTAAATATGCTTGCCGAAATTGTGAAAAAAACAATACTTCAGTAGACATTAAACAAGCCCCAATGCCAGCGTCACCAATCCCTAAAGGGATTGCGACCGCAAGTTTACTTGCTCAAATTATTACGGCTAAATTTCAATACAGTCTTCCACTTTATCGTCAAGAAACGTTATTTCAGCAATGGGGTATCATTATTGGACGGCGAACGATGGCGGATTGGTTAATAAAATGCTCGGTACTATTTACCCCTCTTAATAACGAGTTACATCGTATTTTGCTTGAACAACCCACTCTGCATTGTGATGAAACAACGGTAAATGTGTTGGATGTTGAAAAAGCAAAATGTTATATGTGGGTCTACTGCTCTGGCTATGATTCTCCAGGCTCTGGTGTTTTGCCTGGAATTGTACTTTATGATTATCAATCTAGCAGGCATGGCTACCATCCAGTTAACTTTTTAAAAGGTTATAACGGGTATTTACATACCGATGGTTACCAAGGTTATGAACAAACTGAAGCGATTTTAGTTGGCTGTTGGGCACACGCACGTCGACGATTTATTGAGGCTCAACGTGTTCAAGTAAAAGGGAAAACAGGGAGTGCAGATTGGGTATTGAGTAAAATCCAAAAGCTATACCGGATCGAATCGTTATTAAAAGAGGCTTCCCCTGAAGCCAAGTATGTTGCTAGGCAGACAGAAGCCCGCGATTTACTTAAAGAGCTCCGTGATTGGCTTGATAGCGCAGTTAGTCGAGTATCACCTAAAACAAAATTAGGTGAGGCGATTAGCTATACATTAAATCAATGGGATAAATTAGTTCGTTATATTGATGATGGATTGTTATCTATTGATAACAATCGAGCAGAGCGAGCGGTTAAACCGTTTGTTATCGGCCGGAAAAACTGGTTATTTTCGGGTTCAACGGCTGGTGCAGATTCAAGTGCAATGCTTTACAGCATTGTAGAAACAGCAAAGGCAAACGGATTAATCCCTTACGATTATATTAGGTATTGTCTAGATCGTTTATGTGTTGGATCGCCAGATATCGATTCACTTTTACCTTGGAATGTAAAAGACAAGGTGTAGTTCCCCGCACGCTTACTAATAAATTAAGACCAACCGTTTTGTTTTTTCTTGCGGCTTGGGATCATGTGCGGAAGTAGAAGGCCAAATAGAAGACCAATACCAGCAACACCACCGCCATACATGAAGTACTTAAGTAGTAAGTCTTCTTTTTGCGTATCTAACTTAGCGCGTAATTCACGAACTTCAGATTGAGAGCTAACCAGTTGGTTATTTACATCGCTGTAGCTTTGCTCTAAATCTTGCATTTGTTGATTACGTTGAGTCAAGCTATCTGCCAACCCTGCTTTCTCATCATTTGCGGCTTTACGCGCATTTGCAAGCTGTGCTTTAACTGACGTTAATTCAGCTTGAACTTTTGGTAAGCGCTCTCCAAGACCCGCTTGGCGAGAAACAAACTTGCTTTCAACCCAGCCTTTACGGCCTTTAGTATCGACAATTTGAGTAAAGCTCGCATTTTTGTTGCTGCTTAATAGAGTCACTCGATCACCCGCATCTACGCTGCCAATGATTTTATATTGGTTACTTGGACCTGAGTGCATGTACGTAAACAGGTTATCAGAAATATAACGAGTTTGAGCTTGCGCTTGCGCAGCAATAGCCCAAGCAAGTAAAATCAGGCTAATAAAATGCTTCACAATAATATTCCTTTGAAAAATTGGTATTGAATCGTTTAAGTTAAAGAAAAAATGACACTCTTATCACTGTAAATTCAAACGAAGGTATAGATACTAAAAATATTTAAGCCCAGATGCAAGAAAAGAGGAGATTTTACTCTCCTCTTTGTGCAATTGTTTCAAAATTGATTAAGCTTATACTGGAGCGCCGATACCGAAGATGGCTTGTATTGCGTAGTAGAAAACGACCGCCAATAACGCACCAGCTGGTAGGGTAACAACCCAAGAGGCAACAATGTTACGTACTACACCTAAGTTTAGTGCGCCAATACCACGAGCAAAGCCTACCCCAAGAACCGCACCAACCAATGTTTGTGTTGTTGAGATTGGAAGACCAGTACCTGATGCTAATACAACAGTCGAAGCCGTTGCTAACTGTGCAGCAAAGCCACGGCTAGGAGTCAGTTCTGTAATACCAGTACCAACGGTAGCCATTACTTTATGACCTAAGGTTGCAAGACCAACAACGATACCAATACCACCTAGCGGAAGGATCCACCAAGCAATAGAGGTTTGAGAGGTAATTTGACCCATGTTTTCAATGGTTGAAACAACCGCAGACAATGGACCGATCGCATTGGCAACATCGTTAGAACCGTGAGCAAATGCCATCGCACAGGCTGTAATTACCATTAACGTACTAAAGATACTTTCTACGCCAGTAAAGCCACGGCTGTCTTTCTCATCATTTACTGTATTTGCAAATTTACGAGAAATATAAAGATACCCACCAACCATGACTAATGCAGAGACTGCAATAGAGGCTAGCCATGCTTCGCCGCTTGATAGGTGTAAGCCAACGTGTTTTAGACCTTTCTTGATCGTAACAAGTGCAATGACCATTGTCGTAATGAACATGTAAACAGGAACAAAACGTTTTGCGTTCATCAATGGTTTATCAGTATCGAAGATTAATCGCTGAGCACTAATGAAAATCATATAGGCAAAAATACCGGATATGAGAGGCGTGATTAACCAACTTCCCACAATACCTTGCACAGAACTCCAATTAACCGCTTCCGTACCAACAGCAACACAAGCAAAACCGATGATAGCACCGATAATTGAGTGCGTTGTTGATACCGGCCAACCCATGTAAGAAGCAAGTAATAACCAAGTACCAGCGGCAAGAAGCGCTGACATCATGCCATAAACTAAAACTTCAGGTTGATGAGCGAAAAGAGAGGTATCAATTACCCCTTTACGAATTGTATCTGTAACCTCACCACCAGCAAGGTACGCCCCTGCAAATTCGAAGATCATAGCAATGATAATTGCTTGTTTTACTGTTAACGCTTTAGAACCTACAGAAGTGCCCATCGCGTTGGCTACATCATTAGCACCAATACCAATAGCCATTAGAAGACCGAAGAAGGCCGCAACTATAATTAGGGTCGTGCCGTAGTTAGCAAGAATATCCATTGTAGTACCTGTTACTGAATCACAAACTTATGAGCGAGATAACATCAGTTCTAAACGAGAACCAACACGTTGTGCTTGGTCGGCAATGCCACCAACCCACTCAAGAATTTTATAAAGGAACATAACATCGATTGGGTTGTATTTGTGCTCGATGCCCATGAGTTGTTGACGCAATTGAATCTGCAGATCATCAGTATCATCTTCAATGATATCTAGTTTGTTGATCATTTCTGCAACTAAGGTGACTTCACGTCCTTTAAAGCCGGTTTCTAACAGTTCGTCTAATTCGCTGATTACTTCTTGGGCTTGGTTAGCCGCATCTAAACAACGCTGAACATAAGCTAGAAATGCATCCTGCATAGAGGTTGGAATTTCAAGTTGACGACCGACAACGCGACCTGCGATATCTTTAGCCAAGTTTGCGAGTTTATCTTGTTGAGTCAGAAGGCCGAGCATATCGGTACGATCAACAGGCATAAACAACCCGCGAGGAAGTTTTAAACGAATTTCACGTTTCAGAACATCCGCTTCTTTCTCAAGATGAGAAATTTGCGCACGAAGTTCATTCGCTTTTTCCCAATCACCAGTTGCACACGTTTCGAAAAACGGAATAAGCAGTGAGCAGCATTCATTGACACAAACAACGTGACGCTGCAAAGGTTTCATTGGGGACTTTGCGAATAACCCCATAATAGTATTTACTGGCATGGTTTCTTAACCTAATAAAACAACCACCTAATGGTGGATTGTTAGACGATGGCCACAAAGGCGCGAATGTTAACCCAATCCCACAATCAATAAAACTACTTTAGATCATGGTTTGGCTATTATTTCTTACTTGATACGGGATAGTTTAAGCCATATCCTTGGAAAGACAACGGTTATGAGGTCATTATGGAAACTGAAATAGAACTAAAGTTTTTTGTTTTTCCTGAATTTGCAGACACTATTATAGACAAAATTTCGGATGCCAAAGTCATAGAACACAGCAGTCTTGATTTAGGGAACACCTATTTTGACACGCCAGAACAGCATTTACGTAAGCACGATACGGGGTTACGTATCCGTCGCTTTAATGATGAACGTATTCAAACACTAAAGACCGCGGGTCGTGTTGTAGCAGGATTACATCAACGTCCTGAATATAATGCAGAGCATGATTCGGATGTACCTAATGTGTTATTGCATCCCGCAGATGCATGGCCAAACGACATTACATTAGATGCACTTCAATTGCAGCTTGCTCCTTTGTTTTCAACTAATTTTACTCGTAAGCAGTGGTTGATTTTAATGTCTGATGGCAGTGAAATTGAATTAGCTTTTGATCAAGGTGAGGTTCTCGCTGGTGATAAAACAACACCGATATGTGAAGTTGAACTTGAGTTGAAGTCAGGCCAAACGGATGCCTTGTTTACATTAGCTCGGGATCTTTGCCGTTCTGGTGGGATGCGCTTAGGCAATCAAAGCAAGGCTGCTAAAGGGTATCGTTTAGCCATGAATAGCCCTAAAGATAATGTAAAACCATTATCATTAGTCAAAACGAGTTCCAACGACAGTGTTGAAACGTGTTTTGTAAACTCGCTAGAGCATGCTTTGTCTCATTGGCATTATCACGAACAAATTTACGTTGATACACACGATAAATTAGCGTTGCAGGAAATTCGAATCGCAATCGCGTTTTTACGTCAGATCTTCCTTGTCTTCGGTGAAATGGTGCCAAAGCGTGCGAGTGAGTTATTACGACAAGAATTAAAGTGGTTAGAAGAAAAACTGCATTGGCTTGATGTTTCTGAGCATATTGAATACCTGACAGAAGAAAAAGGCAACGTACTAAGAAAACTGAATGCGCGTAAGTTTTTAGTTTCTAGTTTAGAAGAAGGCGCAAAAACACTGCCAAGTGATGACGAAATGCTCTCTCTATTAAGATCATCTCGTTATTGTGGTTTATTGCTTGATTTAAGCCGTTGGATTTTAACGCGAGATTGGCAACCTTTTTTAGATGATAAAAAACGTCAATCATTGCAAGAACCAATAGATGCTCATTCAGGAACGCTTCTTGATCGCACTTGGGAGGCGCTAGAGTCTGCTTTTTCAAGTTCCAATCAATTATTACCACAAGATTATTTTAAACAGAAAATGCGCTTACGCCGAAATTTGATGACGGGAACGTGTTTTGCTCTTATCTATGATGATGAGCGTCGTACTGGTTTTCGATTACCTTGGCTTGATTTATTGCAAGGCATTGATGATTTGATGAGTTTGGAGCCATTAAGAGCACGTGTTGACTTACTTACCGGTGAAGAAGAGCGTGATCAGTTAGAACGTTGGATTATTCGTCAAGAGCGATCCATGCTCCATGCAATGGAACAAACACGACGGGCTGGGTTAGCGTACCCTCCTTATTGGCAATAAAAATACGATCTATTTATTGTCTTAAGCTGTCATGAAATATAAAGAGAAGTGTGCTTACTTCTCTTTGTTATTTTCGATTTGATTAAGTCGTTCTAAAATTTCGGTTTGTTGCTGGAGGAGCAAATCAAGCTTTTGGCTTCGTACTATTTGCTCTTGCTCGTGCATATGCTTTTCTCTGACTTTTTCAGGCTCTGTAATTATGGAGGTAATTAAACCTGAAATCATACCAAAGATCCCAACGCCTGAAATGATGATAAAAACGGCCAGTATTTTTCCCGCAACAGTAATAGGATAATGATCACCATAACCGACGGTTGATATTGTCACAAAAGCCCACCATATCGCATCTCCTGCGGTTTGTATGTTTGCATTCGGGTTTTGCCCTTCAAATACAAGCATAAAGACAGAGCCAAGCGAAATTAATGTCACCATCAACACAAGAATAGAAGCAATAGTGGCTTCTTTTCGGTTTTTCTTAATCTGTTTTAAGACGGATTGACTGGATCGGAAAAGTCGGCATATTCTTAAAATATGAAAAATTCGGGCATATCGAATGGGTTCAATGATCGGAATACTGGCAATAAAATCGATCCAATGATCTTTCATATATTGACGACGATCTTGACTTCTAAGTAAATCAATACTTAATTGCAGAAGAAACAAGGCACAGATGGTGGTGTCGATACCAATCAACATTGCTTTACTGGCACTATTTAGTGGTAGAAACAGCAAGCTTGAGATCACAATTAATGATAAAAACGACAGTATCAGTGACATTAAGCTCATGGGTTTAAGGTCAATTTTGGTATGATTCATGTTAAATTTATATGTATCTCAGTAGATATAAAAAATGTGCACATAGGCTTGCACAGCTTGCTCCATGATGCACTAAATAATCAGAGACTTAAAGGAATGAGGAAATGCTATGCCCGTAATAACATTTAAGCCATGGGAAAGGCTGGTAACTGATATTAAGTTAGTCCCTAAATTGGTCATGTTAATGGTATTTAGTACCGTTTTGTTAGTATCAAAACAATTATGGGATGCAAATACGTTCTATCATGCCGTTATTGATGTTCAAAAAGAAAGCGCACAAAGCGCTGCGACAGCGAATGCAGAATTAATTAACGGTATTTTAAACAGCCAATCGGGCAATCAGCAATTGGTGGCAGAGGCCATCACCGCTCAAGCAAAGGCATGGACCACCGGAAACTACATTTACGCGATTGATCGTAATAGTGGGGAAGTCTTTGGCCATAAATCGATTCAATCGTTGTCTTCATTAACAGGATCTATTGATGGTGGAAACTCCGTTAACCAACTCTTGCGTAATGTATCGTCTCAGCAAGCGTATTCCCTTAATGATAATACTCGCTATGAGTTTGCCGTAAAAGTGGCAAATCATAATTGGGTTGTTGCTTCTTCATTAACAACAAAAGGTGCAGAGGCTTATTATCAAGAATATTTGATGCAAGTGATTTGGCAGACCATTGCCATGATTGTTGCTTTTATGGTTATTCTGTTGGGTGCTTCAAGCATTATGCTGCGCCAAATGCGTTACTTGAACAGTTCAATGAAAGAGATTGCGGCGCAAAATTTATCGCTACCTGTTGAGATGAATTGCAAAGATGAATTTGGTGATCTAGCAAGAGAATTAGATAAAACGCGTTTACAGCTTAAATCGGTTGTGGAGAATCAATTATCGGCATCTCAAGAGTTGGCCAGTTTGACTGAAATCATGACGATAAGCATGGAAGGAACAAAAGAAGCGGCCCAAGAAGAGTTTGCAGAAATTGATCAGCTAGCGACAGCAATGAGTGAAATGAATTCTACGGTTCAAAACGTAGCAGAAAATGCGCGCAGTGCCTCTATAGGGACAGAGCAAGCTAAAATCCAAGCAAAAATAGGTCAAGAATTTGTTCAAGGGACCATCATTAAAATTCAAGCACTGTCTGGTGATATAGCGGCTTCTGCTGAAGTGGTTAATCAAGTAGAAGAACGAGTAATATCCATTAGTTCAGTGGTTGAGACGATTCGTGGCATCTCAGAACAAACGAATTTATTAGCATTAAACGCGGCAATTGAAGCGGCACGCGCAGGTGATGCTGGTCGAGGTTTTGCGGTCGTTGCTGATGAAGTGAGAAACCTAGCACAGAGCACACAAGGTGCAACGGTTGAGATCCAAGAAATGATCACTCAGCTTCAAAACAGCGCGAATCAAGCCGTTGACCTAATGGAAAAAAGTGTGGTTGAAGCGGCTGAAGGCGTGGAATTGGTGACGAATGCTGGGACAGAACTAGACAGCATTGTGAATCAAGTGAATAACATTAATGAAATGAACTTCCAAATCGCGAGTGCTGCGGAGCAACAAAGCAGTGTGGCTGAAGAAATGGATCAGAACCTAACGAATGTTCGTGAACTGGTTGAAGCGTCAGTGGTTGTAATGACAGAGCTAACCGAAACCTCAGAAGAAATGAAGAAGAATGCTGAAGATCTCGAAAGTAAAATGAAGATGTTTAAGATCTAGTTTACGACGGTCTCTTTTTTTATGAACGCCCGCACTCAGTTGTGGGCGTTTTTGTTTGCGACAAAATACAAAGTTTGGCACAGTGTTAGCATTACCTTTGTATGGAATTTTCGATAAGGAATATCATGTCTTTGCCTTCATCATTAGTGTCTCTTGCTCAGCAACGTGTAGACGAACTAACCTATCTTTCTCATGTAAAAATGTGGCCTGAAGAATTTCAACAACAGTTACTGGTTTCTTTCGGTTGCAGTGATTTTTTGTATGACGCATTTCAACAAGATGAGTTTCTATGCGAACACTTTCCCTCATTTTTTGAGAATACGCCTCGAGCAGAATCATATCGTTCTCGATTAGAGATCCAGCTTCAGTTGTGTCTTGATGAAAATGCATTAATGAGAGAACTGCGTTATTTTCGTCGCAGAGAAATGAGTTACATTGCGTGGCGCGACTTTAACCGTTCGTGGTCATTAGAAGAAAGCCTGTCACACCTTTCTTTACTTGCAGAGGCGTTAATTGTTGAGTCTTACCAATGGATATACAAGCAAGCGTGTATCGATTGGGGCACCCCTAAAAATGAGCAAGGGGAAGAACAACCCATGCTTATTATTGGAATGGGTAAACTTGGTGGTGGAGAACTTAACTTTTCTTCGGATATCGATTTGATTTTTACCTACCCAGAAAATGGAGAGACAGAAGGAGCACGTCGAAGCATCGCTAATGCACAATTTTTTACACGTTTAGGGCAAAAACTGATTAAAGCTCTTGATCAAACCACCTTCGATGGGTTTTGTTATCGAGTGGATTTACGTTTGCGCCCATTTGGGGACAGCGGCCCGTTAGTCATGAGTTATGCGGCATTAGAAGATTATTACCAAGAACAAGGTCGTGATTGGGAACGCTATGCCATGATAAAAGCCCGAGTGATGGGCAAAGAAACATATAGCCATTATCAAGAATTGCGTCAAATGCTTCGCCCTTTTGTTTTTCGTCGTTATATCGATTTTGGTGCAATTCAAGCATTACGCCGTATGAAATCAATGATAAGTACAGAAGTTCGCCGTCGTGGATTAAGCAATAATATTAAATTAGGGGCTGGCGGGATCCGTGAAATTGAATTTATCGCTCAAGTGTTTCAATTAATTCGAGGAGGCAGAGAGCCTTCATTGCGAGGGCGTGGCTTATTAGAAACATTAGAGGCAATTAAAGTGTTAGGACAATTGCCCCCACAAGATGTTGATGATCTTGTCGATTCTTATTGTTTTTTACGTCGTTTAGAAAACTGCCTTCAGGCGATTAATGATAAACAAACTCAAACTCTGCCTGATGATGAAAGAGATCAACATCGTTTAGCTTTTGCGATGGGTGAAAATAATTGGGATGATTTATTCGTTACAATCCAACAACGAATGAATACCGTCCATACCGTTTTTGAAGAGCTTATTGGTCATGATGACGATGAATCAGAAAGCAATATTGATAAATCGTACAGTGAACTTTGGGATATGGCTCATAACCAAGATGTTTTAGAGCACATTCTGGAAGAGTTAAACCCAGAGCAAGCAGAAATTCTTGTCTTACAAATCATTAGATTTAAAGGGGAACTGAAAAAGAAAACTTTAGGTCCAAGAGGACGAGAAGCCATCACGCATCTAATGCCCAAACTATTTAGTATTGTGATTAGTCGAGAAGATGCGAAAGATACGTTACCGAGATTAACAAACCTGATTCAAGCAATCGCTACACGTACGACGTATTTAGAATTACTTGATGAGAACTCAGGGGCATTGCAACATCTTGTCCGTTTGTGTGCGGCAAGCCCGATGGTTGCCGAGCAACTTACTCGTTACCCAATCTTGTTAGATGAATTACTGGATATTAACCAACTCTATAATCCAATTGAATTAAGCCAATACAAAATTGAGCTGCATGAGTTTCTTGCTCGTATTCCTGAAGATGATATGGAACAACAGATGGAAGCATTACGCCAATTTAAGCAAGTTGGCTTATTGCGTATCGCTGCGTCTGATATTTCTGGTGGCTTATCATTAATGAAAGTGAGCGACCACTTAACGTACTTATCTGAAGCGATTGTTGAAGCTGCATTAAACCAAGCTTGGTTACAAGTGACTGAAAAGTTTGGAGTCCCCACACATCTTGAAGGTCGAGACAGTAAAGGGTTTGCAGTTATAGGTTATGGCAAAGTGGGCGGTTGGGAGCTTGGCTATAATTCTGATCTTGATATTGTGTTTATGCATGATTGTGATGCCAATACATATACGAATGGCAAAAAAGAGATTGATGGACGTCAGTTCTATTTGCGTTTAGCACAGCGAATTATCCATATTTTCTCGGTACGAACCGCGTCAGGTATTTTGTATGAAGTTGATACACGCTTACGTCCATCAGGAGCATCAGGGTTACTTGTTAGTACCAGTGACGCTTTTGATGAATACCAAAGAAAAGAGGCGTGGACATGGGAGCATCAAGCGTTAGTTCGTTCTCGTATGATTTATGGTGATCCTATTTTACAGGATGCATTTAATACAACACGCCATGAGATTTTATGCTTGAGACGTGAGAGTGCAAAATTACGACAAGATGTAGTCGAAATGCGTGAAAAAATGCGCGACCATCTGGGAAGTAAAAAACAAGGTCGGTTTATGTTGAAACAAGATGCCGGGGGCATTACCGACATTGAATTTCTCGCTCAATATCTTGTGTTAAACAACAGTCACGATAATCCTAAATTAACGCGTTGGTCTGATAATGTTAGGATATTTGAAAGTCTTGCTGAACAAGGCGTGATATCTGAAAGTCTTTCATCAACGCTGATTGATGCGTATTGTGTCATGAGAAATGAGATACATCATCGCAATTTATTAGGGTTTGATGCCGATGTGGCGGATGATTGTTTTCTTGATGAGAAGAGTGCGGTAATGACTGCATGGAAAGATTGGCTTGAATAGTCGTTTATTTACCTAATGATTGGGGGTGATTAGGGTTATTTAACCATGAGTTCAGTAATCCTAAGTTGGCGCAGAACTTGCGTAAATGCTACCATTTATAAAGATATTATTTTTGATAGATAGCAACTGTGAGTAAACAGGTGATTGCTATTTACTGCCGGAGAAAAAAATGAAACCGACACTTCCGAATTATGATCAATCTGGTGTATTGATTGTAGGTGATGTGATGCTTGACCGTTACTGGGTTGGTCCTACAAGTCGTATCTCACCAGAAGCACCCGTTCCTGTCGTTAAAGTTGAAAATAATGAAGAACGTCCAGGTGGCGCAGCCAACGTAGCAATGAACGTTGCAGCGTTAGGCGGACAAGCACATTTGGTTGGCTTAGTTGGTGAAGATGAACCAGCGCAAGCATTAACAACAACGTTAGAATCACTAAAAGTACATTGTGATTTTGTTGCGTTACCTAATTTCCCGACGATTACTAAATTACGAGTGATGAGTCGTGGTCAGCAATTGATTCGTTTGGATTTTGAAGAAAGTTTCCATGATATTCCTGCTGAACCGATCATTAGCCGTATGCAAGCGACGTTACCCAAAGTAAAAGCCGTTGTATTATCTGATTATGCAAAAGGTGCTTTAGAGCATGTGCAGCTGATGATCCAAGAAGCGCGTAAAGCGGGTGTACCTGTATTTATCGATCCAAAAGGCGCTGATTTTGAACGTTACCGTGGTGCGACATTATTAACGCCTAATATGCTTGAATTTGAAACGGTTGTTGGCAAAGTAAAAGATGAAGAAGATTTAGTTGTTAAAGGCCAACAAATCATCGAAGAGTTTGACTTTGAAGCCTTACTTGTTACACGCAGTGAGCATGGAATGACACTGCTTCGTAGTGATATGGCGCCATTGCATTTACCGACGCAAGCTCGTGAAGTTTTTGATGTTACTGGTGCGGGTGATACGGTTATTTCGGTTTTAGCAGCATCAGTCTCAACTGGGAAACCTCTTGATGAAGCGTGTGCGTTAGCAAATGCCGCAGCAGGCGTTGTTGTCGGTAAGTTAGGTACATCAACACTATCAACGATTGAATTAGCTGAAGCGATTCATGGTAGCCAAGATTCTGGTTTTGGTATTATTAATGAAGAGCTACTGATCAGTGCGGTAAAACAAGCGCGTGAGCGTGGCGAAAAAGTCGTAATGACGAATGGTTGTTTTGATATTCTACACGCAGGTCATGTGTATTATTTAAATCATGCAGCAGAGCTAGGCGATCGCTTGATCGTGGCTGTGAATACGAATGAATCAGTACAACGCCTAAAAGGCCCTGGTCGTCCTATTAATCCGACGGATCGCCGTATGGCGGTACTTGCAGGTTTAGGTGCTGTTGATTGGGTTGTTCCCTTCTCTGAAGACACACCACAACGTTTAATCTCTGAAGTATTGCCTACTTTATTAGTTAAAGGTGGCGATTATGAGATTAAAGACATTGCTGGTGGTGCTGAAGTGATTGCCGCAGGCGGTGAAGTGAAAGTATTAAATTTTGAAGATGGTTGTTCAACAACGGGAATCATTGAAGCCATTAAAGGTGGTAGAGGCTAATTTAGTTTTTACTCTTTAATCGCTAATAAAAAAGCCACATTATAAATAATGTGGCTTTTTTTATTTGATATCAGGTTATTTAGCTTGAGTTGTTTTACCCGCTTTTAGACCCATGTTGATATCGATAATATCTTGTTCGCTTAGTGTACCAACGGCTTGTTTTAGCTGAAGAACACTTAAAATGTAATCGTAACGAGCATTTGCTAGGTTACGGTTTGCATCGTATAAACGACGAGTTGAATCCAACACATCAACAATAGTACGAGTACCTACATCAAAGCCTGCTTCTGTTGCTTCTAATGCAGAGTTTGCTGAGATAACCGTTTGTCCGTAGGCTTTTAATGCACCAATAGAGGCATTAATGTTGTTATTGTAAGCACGAACATCTTTAGTGACTTCGCGGTATGTAGCTTCAAGATCTTGGCTTGCTGCGACATATTGGAATTCAGCTTGGCTTGTTAATGAACTTGTATTACCACCCGTGTATAGAGGGATATTTAAGTTAATGCCTGCGTTGATGTCACCGTAGTTACCGTCGTTTGCTGATAAGCCCGAATTGCTTTGGTCAGTATAATTATAACTAGCGTCTAATGTTAACGATGGCATGTGACCAGAGCTTGCTAAGGAGATGTTATCTTTTGCAATATCAGCACTAATGCGAGAAGCCAATAGTGTTAAGTTTTTCTTTTGAGCTTCTTCAATTAAAGTGTCAGATGATTGTTCTGAAGGACTCGCAGAGAAACGCTTAGTATCTAATACACTTAGAGAGGTATGACCTAAACCCGTAATAACACGAAGATCTTCGTAGCTGTTTACTAGTTGGTTTTCGGTTAATACTTCATTCGCTAGTACGCTATCGTATTCAGCTTGTGCATCATGAACATCAGTAATTGCGGATAGACCAACATCAAAACGTTGTTTTGTTTGTTCAAGTTGACGACCAACAGCGGCTTTTTCTGAGCGGACAAATTCTAGATTGTCGTTAGCACGTAATACATCAAAATAAGCCTGAGCAACACGTAAAATCACGTTTTGTTGCTCTGCTGCATAAGCAGAATCTGCTTGGCGAGCATTTTTCTCAGAAATATCTAAACTTACCCAGCTTGATTGTTGGTAAAGTTCTTGAGATAAATTAATACCTGCAGTTAATCGGTCATTATCTCTACGATCTTCATCACTACGTAATATGTTGTAACCTGCGGTTAAATCTATTTGTGGTAATAATGAACTTTGAGAAGAGTTCACCGCTTCAAATGCCGCATCTTTAGTCGCCGCAGCTCTTAATAATTGGGGGTCATTTTCTTTAGCTTGATTGTAGATTTGCGCTAGGTCATCAGCAGTAGCTAGAGAGCTGAAACTACCTAATGCCATTCCAATAAAAAGCGGAAGCAGTTTTTTCATGGTGGTTGATCCTGCAAAATTGTTTTATATAAAAATAGTACATAGAGTGTACCTTATCTCTATAGACTATGGCTGCAAAGATTACATTTTTTTACGTTTAATGAACTTTACCTATTGTAATAATGTGGAAAGGATCTAAAAAAAATGTAAGCATTATCAAAAAAAATGAGTTAAAAAATTGTTGCTCTGTATTATGAGTGATAAAACAGAGTTGAAATATTGGGAAATAAAAATGAATTCATCATCAAGTATAGTACGAGCGAATCAATTTACGGTTGATGATGTTGATGTTGTATCGAAAAATTCGTTATACAACGGTTTTTTTAAAATGACCAATATTGCTTTTCGTCATCGGTTATTCAGTGGTGGGTGGAGCGATATTATAGAGCGTGAATTATTTGAACGCGGTCATGCCGTTGCTTTGTTGCCTTATGATCCGGTGACTGACAGTGTTGTTATTATCGAACAAATTAGAGTTGGGGCTTTAGAGTCTGCTTCTCTATGGCAATATGAAATCGTTGCGGGCATGATTGATAAAGATGAGTCTGCAGAACAAGTTGCGATTAGAGAAACAGAAGAAGAAGCGGGGATTTCGGTCTCTAAATTAGAGAAAATATCACACTTTTACCCTTCGTCGGGTGGGTGTACTGAACAGTTAGATGTGTTTGTTGGTTGCATTAACTCATTAGAAGCCATCGGTATACATGGCCTCGAAGAGGAAGGTGAAGACATCAAGGTTCATGTTATGACTCGAGAAGATGCGTATGCTTTAGTGACTCGTGGCATAATTGAGAATGCCGCCACAATTATTGCGCTCCAATGGTTAGAATTAAATGTTTCTCGCTTAAGATCACAGTGGAACATGATAGAAAATGCGTAAATATCACGTTAATTTATCAGAGTTAATGCGAGTATATGAAACCAATTATGCCAAAATGGTGTCACTACTACCTAAGCCAGAAGTGATTGGTGCTCTTGTTAGTTATCGAGTATGTAAACAACAGTACCAGATAAAAGTATTGGAAATAACGGTATACACAACATTAGTTGAGCTTTACCAGATAGATGAAAACCCCGTGTACCCTTTGCCTAAATTAACCGTGAGACTGTATCACGACGCAAGAGTTGCCGAGGTTTGTGCTATTCAGCAATTGGCTTATATAAAAGCGAAATATGATTACCCGAATGGGAAGATGCTGCAAAAAGATGAAAAGCATCAATTGAATCAATTTTTAAGTGACTGGCTCACGTTTTGTTTGAAGAATGGGATAAGTCAGGAACCCATTTTTTTAGAGAAAAGTTAAAGAATTAAAAGGTTGTAGCTATTTTGCTGTCTGAAACACTACTTAATAAAAAAAACGGCCCAATTCGGTTGTTACAGATAACAGATACCCATTTATTTGCGCTCCCAGAAGGAGCGTTACTTGGCGTGTCTACGTTAAAAAGCTTTCAGAGTGTTGTCGAACAAGTTCAGCAACAGAGTCCTCATTTTGATGCGATTTTAGCCACTGGCGATATTTCTCAAGATCATACGGTTCAATCGTATCAGCATTTTGTTGAGGGTATTGAACCATTAAAAAAACCGTGTTACTGGCTTCCTGGAAATCATGATTATAAGCCAAGTATGGGGGGCGTTTTACCGTCACCTCAAATAAAAGATTGTGAACATTTGTTGATAGGAGAGCACTGGCAAGTTGTTATCTTAGACAGCCAAGTCGTGGGGGTTCCTCATGGCGCACTATCAACAGAGCAGTTACAGCTATTAGATTCTGCATTATCTCAGCACTCCGAACGGCACAGTTTGATTTTACTTCATCATCATCCACTTCCTGCGGGTAGTGCATGGCTTGATCAACATCAGCTGAAAGACAATGAAGTGTTTTGGGAAGTGTTAGCCAAGCATCGTAATGTGAGTGGCATTCTGTGTGGACATATTCATCAAGAAATGGATTGTATTGTGAATAATATTCGTCTAATGGCAACGCCTTCAACATGCGTGCAGTTTTTGCCAGATTCGAATGATTTTGCTTTAGATTCAAAAGCACCAGGTTGGAGAATATTGGATTTATTACCCAATGGAGAGATCGTGACTCAAGTGTACCGCTTAGAACAGTGTGAGTTTTCAGCAGATGCAGATGCAGGAGGATATTAAGATGAAAAAGCCAAGTTTATTATTGTACATTCATGGTTTTAACAGTTCCCCATTGTCACATAAAGCTCAGGTCATGAGTCGTTATTGTAAAAATGAGCGTCCTGATATTCGCGTTATAACCCCACGCTTGCCTTCTTACCCTAAAGAAGCCGCTGAATTTTTAGTGAATCTAATTGAAGAATATAGATCTGACTATACGATTGGCTTAGTGGGAAGTTCACTTGGTGGGTATTTATCAACATGGTTAAATGATCAATATGGTTATAAAGCCGTCCTAGTTAATCCGGCGATTAAACCTGATGAGTTGTTAGCGGATTATTTAGGTAAGCAAGTTAACCCTTACACAAATGAAACGTATTTTCTTGAAGCGCAGCATATGGCTGAGTTACAAGCATTAGCAATAGCGACCATTACTTCACCAGAAGATCTGTGGTTATTGCAGCAAGAAGGTGATGAAGTTTTAGATTATCATCAAGCTGTTGAGAAATACGCACAAAGCAAACAAATAGTAGAAAAAGGGGGCGATCACAGTTTTGTTGATTTCGAACGCTATCCTGAACAAATAATTCAATTTCTAAATTTATAGTTACTGTTTATCTACAGTGAACACACACTAACTATACAATCTTTAATACAAAGCCACATATTTAGAGAGGAATAGGGGCGATTGCTTGACTTTCCTTTCTGCCTTTCAGACTATGTAACAAATTTTAAGAAGCCTTCCGAGATATGACTGAACAATATAATGCAGGAGCCATTGAGGTTCTAAATGGCCTTGAGCCCGTTCGTCGCCGTCCTGGTATGTATACCGACACCTCTCGCCCAAACCATTTAGGGCAAGAAGTTATAGATAACAGTGTCGATGAAGCCTTAGCCGGACACGCGAAAAAAGTTGAAGTAATTTTGCATGCAGATCAATCGCTTGAAGTGATTGATGATGGCCGTGGTATGCCTGTAGATATCCATCCAGTAGAGAAAGTCTCTGGTGTGGAGCTTATTTTATGTAAGTTGCACGCCGGTGGTAAATTCTCAGGTAAAAACTACGAATTCTCCGGTGGTTTGCATGGGGTTGGTATCTCGGTCGTAAATGCGTTATCAAAACGTGTTGAAGTGACCGTTCGTCGTGATGGCGAAATTTATGAAATTGCGTTTGAGCATGGTGAAAAAGTATCAGACTTAACTGTCGTTGGTACTTGTGGTCGACGTAACCGTGGTACCAGTGTGCATTTTTGGCCGGATACCAGTTACTTTGATTCACCTAAATTTTCGGTTTCTCGCCTTGTTAATAATTTAAAAGCCAAAGCGGTATTATGCCCAGGTTTAGAAATTGTTTTTAAAGACAAAGTAAACGATAAAGAATACCAATGGTGTTATGAAGACGGTTTAAAAGATTATCTTTTAGAAGGTGTCGCGGGTTATACCCTATTACCTGAAATTCCATTCACTGGTGCATTTTTAGGTAAAGGCGAGGCGGCTGATTGGGCGGTTACGTGGTTACCTGAAGGTGGAGAATTAGTTTCTGAAAGTTACGTTAACCTTATCCCTACTGCGCAAGGCGGTACACACGTAAATGGTATGCGCCAAGGACTTCTTGATGCAATGCGTGAGTTTTGTGAATTCCGTAACTTGCTCCCACGCGGGGTTAAATTAACCGCTGATGATATTTGGGATCGTTGTGCTTACGTCTTGTCGGTTAAGATGCAAGATCCACAGTTCGCGGGTCAAACCAAAGAACGTTTATCATCGAGACAATGTGCTGCGTTTATATCTGGCGTACTTAAAGATGCTTTCAGCTTATGGTTGAACGAAAAACCACAAATCGCAGAACTTATCGCCGAAGCGTGTATTGCTAATGCCCATCGTCGTATGCGTGCAGCGAAAAAAGTCGTTCGTAAGAAAATTGCTTCTGGTCCTACGTTACCAGGAAAATTGACCGATTGTTCAATTCAAGATTTGGCTCGTACTGAACTTTTCTTAGTGGAAGGGGACTCGGCGGGGGGCTCAGCTAAGCAAGCGCGTGACCGTGAATTCCAAGCGGTAATGCCATTACGTGGTAAAATTCTTAATACGTGGGAAGTCTCGGCGGATCAAGTGTTAGCCTCTCAAGAGGTACACAATATTTCAGTCGCGTTAGGTATTGATCCTGATTCGGACGATTTATCGGGATTACGTTACGGTAAAGTTTGTATCTTAGCCGATGCCGATTCAGATGGGCTTCATATCGCAACATTGTTGTGTGCTTTATATCTAAAACACTTCACGTCTTTAGTTCGTGCTGGTCACGTCTATGTGGCAATGCCGCCACTGTATCGTATCGACTGCGGTAAAGAAGTTTTCTACGCCCTTGATGAGGCAGAGAAAGAAGGTGTGTTAGAGCGTTTAAGTAATAAACGTGCAAAAATTAATGTTCAACGATTTAAAGGATTGGGCGAGATGAACCCACTTCAACTTCGTGAAACAACCATGGATCCAAACACCCGTCGTCTTGTTCAACTGACCATTGATGATGATGAAAAAACTAATGAAATGATGGATATGCTTTTAGGTAAAAAACGTGCTGACGATCGTCGAGCTTGGTTACAATCTAATGGCGATCTGGCAGAGGTATAACAAATGAGTGCAGAAATGTCCTTAGAAGGTGTTGAACAGCTGCCGCTGCGCAAGTTTACAGAAGACGCTTATCTAAATTACTCCATGTACGTAATCATGGATCGCGCGTTACCTTATATTGGTGATGGTTTAAAACCGGTTCAACGTCGTATTATTTTTGCGATGTCTGAATTAGGTTTGTCTGCGAATGCAAAATACAAAAAATCGGCACGTACAGTTGGTGATGTACTCGGTAAGTATCACCCACATGGTGATTCTGCGTGTTACGAAGCCATGGTATTAATGGCTCAACCTTTCTCTTATCGTTATCCATTGGTTGATGGTCAAGGCAACTGGGGGGCTCCAGATGACCCTAAGTCGTTCGCCGCAATGCGTTATACAGAATCAAAACTGTCTAAGTTTGCCGATGTATTACTTGGTGAGATAAGCCAAGGTACGGTTGATTGGCAGCCCAATTTTGATGGGACGATGAAAGAGCCAAAAATCTTACCAGCACGTCTGCCTCATATATTACTGAACGGTATTATGGGAATCGCGGTTGGTATGGCGACAGATATCCCACCTCATAATGTACGTGAAGTTGCGAATGCGACCGTGCATTTATTGGATAATCCAAAAGCGGATTTAGATGAAGTGATGAACTTTATCCAAGGCCCTGATTACCCAACAGAAGCGGAAATCATTACATCGCATTCTGATATTAAGAAGATTTACAGTACGGGTCGAGGCAGCGTTAAAATGCGCGCAGTGTGGCATAAAGAAGGCAGTGATATTGTTATTACTGCATTGCCACATCAAGTGTCGGGCAGTAAGTTATTAGAACAAATTGCCAATCAAATGCGAGCGAAGAAATTACCAATGGTAGACGATCTTCGTGATGAATCGGATCATGAAAATCCGACACGTATCGTGATTGTTCCTCGTTCAAATCGTATTGAAGCTGAGCCATTAATGAATCATCTATTTGCTTCTACGGATCTTGAAAAGAGTTTCCGTGTAAACTTAAATATGATTGGTTTGGATTTACGTCCACAGGTGAAGGGCTTAGTTAGCATTCTTAATGAATGGATTGAATTTCGTCGCACCACGGTACGTAAACGTCTGCAGCATCGTCTAGATAAAATATTAGCGCGTTTGCATATTTTAGATGGTTTGCTTGCTGCGTATTTGAATATCGATGAAGTTATCGAAATTATTCGTACAGAAGACGATCCTAAACACGAGTTAATGACTCGCTTTGATTTAACCGCGATTCAAGCGGAAGCCATTTTAGAGATTAAACTTCGTCAGTTAGCAAAACTGGAAGAGATTAAGATTCGTGGCGAGCAAGATGAATTAGCGAAAGAGCGTGATCAACTTGAGAAACTGTTGGGTTCTGAGCGTCGTTTAAGTACGTTAATTAAGAAAGAAATCTTAGCCGATGCTGAAAAGTTTGGTGATGATCGTCGTTCTCCATTAATCGAACGTGATGAAGCGAAAGCAATGACGGAACGTGATCTAATTCCAAGTGAAGCGATTACGGTTATTCTTTCTGATAAAGGTTGGATACGTCATGCAAAAGGTCATGAGGTTGATCCAACAACGCTAAACTTTAAATCTGGTGATAAATACCTTACTCATGCTCATGGTAAGAGTAATGCACCGGCGGTCTTTATCGGAAATAATGGTCGAAGTTATGCGCTTGAATCACATACATTACCGTCAGCAAGAAGCCAAGGCGAGCCAATTACAGGTCGTCTAAATATTACTGCTGGTAGCCAAATTACGCATGTAGTTATGGGTGAAGAAGATCAAACGTGGTTAATCAGTTCTGATGCGGGTTATGGTTTTGTCTGTAAAGGCAGTGACTTATTATCAAAGAATAAGAATGGTAAAACATTGTTAACGCTTCCTGATAATTCTTTAGTTATGAATCCAGAGACGGTATCGGATCTTGATAGCGATGAGATACTCGCCATTACGAATGAAGGCAGAATGCTTCTGTTCCCTATTAAAGATTTACCTCAATTAGGTAAAGGTAAGGGAAACAAGATCATTAATATTCCAGCGGCTCGTTCTAAATCGCGAGATGAATTCTTGTCTTATTTATTGCCATTACCTCAAGGCGCAACGATTACCCTCTATGCAGGTAAGCGTAAATTAGGCTTGAAACCAAGTGATTTAGATAATTTCCGAGGTGAGCGTGGCCGTCGTGGTAGTTTGTTACCAAGAGGCTTACAGCGAGTTACTCGTATTGATATCAATGGTGACAATGGTTCTACAGAAGAGAGTTAAGCACTCTCGATAGAGCGATTGAATCGTTAATAAAAAATAGCGCATGATGAATGCGCTATTTTTTTATTTCGATATTTCGATATTTCGATATTTCGATATTTCGATATTTCGCTTATGGGGGTTCTAGTCCGCGGGGTCTTCTTCGATCATTAGTGGAATAGTTTGAGTCACCCCTTTTCGAATTACATCGACATTAACGTTAGTTCCTGGACGTAATTCAGTCACAATATCAATGACACTTTGTCGATTAGTGACTGTTTGCCCATCAATACTGGTAATTATATCCTGAGTCATAATGCCACTTTTTTCAGCCGGGCTATCAGGAGCAACACCAAGAACTAAAATACCATTGATATTATCGGCATTCATTAAGCGAGCCATTGCTGGATTTATGTCTCTGCCATCAATACCTATATAACCACGGATAACTTGACCATCAGCAATTAAGCGACGCATTATCTTATCTGCCAGTGCGTAAGGAATCGCGAAAGAAATCCCATAGGTTTCTAGCTCTGTGGCTTGTTGAAAAGAGGCGGTATTGATACCGACTAATTCTCCTCGAGTATTAACGAGCGCCCCGCCTGAATTACCGCGGTTAATCGCAGCATCTGTTTGAATAAGGCCTTGAGTACCATCAGAACTTAAGGCAGCACGACCCGTTGCTGAAATAATACCAAATGTGGTGGTCTGTCCTAAATTATAAGGATTACCAATAGCCAACACGACATCACCAATATCCGCTTGATATTTCGGATTTAAAGGGATCACTGGAAGGTTGGTGTCTTTAATTTGTAGAACAGCAAGATCGGTACGTTTATCTTTCCCAATTAATTGCGAATTAAACAATCGTCCATCTTGAAGGGCAACAATAATTTGATCGGCTTCTGCAACTACATGGTAATTGGTAATGATGTAGCCTTTATCGCTAACAATAACACCAGAACCAAGGCCTTCTGTATCTAGTCGTAATCGATCTTTATCATTATATTTACGGCTATAAATATTTACGACAGCAGGCGCAGCTCGACGTACCGCATCATTAAATGAAATTTGGTTACTGATTCGAGGTGTTTGTTGGTTCGTATCTTGTTCAGGCGTTATACCTGAGCGAAGGTTAGGAAAAGCAAGAAGTAATAC
Organism: Aliivibrio salmonicida LFI1238; assembly: GCF_000196495.1. Lineage (NCBI taxonomy): Bacteria > Pseudomonadati > Pseudomonadota > Gammaproteobacteria > Vibrionales > Vibrionaceae > Aliivibrio > Aliivibrio salmonicida. The sequence continues at coordinate 2,885,511 of NC_011312.1, read as the reverse complement.
AGCGGCAGTTACTGTGCCTATTACAGCAGAACGCAGTAAAAATGAGAGCATTGGCTTCCTAAACTTGTAAGTAATAAATGACCAGAAGTTAGGATAACATTAATGTTGCCAAGAAGTAGAGAAGAAAGAGCAGGCTCGGCTCATCGAAATGAAGAATAGAGCCTACTTTTTATATTCTACCTATTAACGAATAACAAGATATAAGGTTTGCTTCCCACGTTGAATGTTGAGAGCTAAAACGGGCGGTTTGCTGTCGAGTAATTGTCTAAATTGTTGCAAGTTCTTAATCTGAGTTCGATTGACGCCAATAATAATATCGTCTTTCTGTAAGCCATAACGTTGTGCCATTGACCTTTTTTGTATTGCACTGACTTTTACACCCTTTATCGGATCTGACGATGCAGTATTTTTTAATTGAGCGCCTTTTAGTCCTTCATGTAGGTTTTCTGCTTTTGTTTTTATTTGGTCGGCTTCTGCGAGAGTAGCAATAACGGTTTTCTCTTTGCCATCACGGATTAACCCTAAAGTGATTTTTTTACCTGCGCCAAGTGTGGCTACTTTGGCTCTCAGTTCCCCAAAACTTTGAATGTTTTTTCCATTCAGGGAAATTAAAATATCGCCTGCTTTTATTCCCGCTTTTTCGGCAGCGCCATCGGGTAATACTTGGCTGACAAATGCACCGTGATTAGTGTCATAATCGAATGCTTCAGCAAGCTCAGCGGTGAGTTCTCCACCTTGAACACCAAGGATCCCTCGCTTGACGTGACCAAACTCAATAATTTGCTCAGATAAGTTTCGAACCATGTTCGATGGGATGGCAAAACCAATACCGACATTACCGCCATTCGGACCTAAAATTGCGGTATTTATCCCAATCAGCTCACCATTAAGATTGACTAATGCCCCGCCAGAGTTACCGCTATTAATTGCTGCATCGGTTTGGATGAAGTTTTCAAAATTTTCAAGATTTAGTCCGCTGCGTCCTAAGGCTGAGACGATACCCGAGGTGACGGTTTGCCCTAAACCAAAAGGATTACCGATAGCAACACTGAAATCTCCCACGCGTAAATCATCTGAATCAGAAAGCACTATCTGTGTTAAGTCTTTAGCTTCCTCTAATTTTAATAAGGCAATGTCTGACATTTCGTCACTGCCAATGAGTTCTGCTTTATATTCTCGGCCATCATGCAACTGAACGAGGATTTCTTTGGCATTATTAATGACGTGATGATTGGTAACGATATAGCCTTTTTGGGCATCAAGTATAACGCCAGAGCCTAACCCTTTGAATGGGCGCTCTTGAGCTTGCTCTTCTGGGAAGTCTGGACCTAAAAAGAAACGAAATTGTTCAGGGATCTGACGTTTTGATAGTTGAGTCCCTTCGACAGAAATACTAACCACTGCGGGGGTTATTTTTTCGAGCATCGGAGCCAAACTTGGCAGCTGCTGAGAATTGACAGTAAGAGGAAGGGCAGCTTGAGTTTGAATTGGGGTGATGATGGTACTGATCGTTAACGTCAGTAAGCCTAAAATTAATAAAGGTTTCTTCATCTACATATACTCCATTTATAATAAAGATGTATATGTGAGACTTAGAAACCTTTAAAAAAGTTCATTGTGGTGTTTATTTATTATGCAATTTTATCTTCTTTCTTTGCGCTGATATCCATTAATGGTTCATCTTTAAGTAGACCGGTTGCGCCATTTGCATAATCTTTGGGTTGTTTGCTTACTTCTTCTTTTATATGAGCCACTTTCTTATTTAATTCAGGAGAAAGTGTCATTTCATCTAAACGAGCGGTAAATGGGTTATCTTGCTCTGGAAGATTTGGCATTAGCTCTTTAGATGTTGACGCCATGTGGTCATACATTTTATTAAAATCTTTTGCTAACGCTTCAAGCATTGTCGCGCTAGTTGCAAAGTGATCAACCAGCTCTTGTCGGTATTGCTCTAATTCATATTTTGATTTTTCTAAATCTTGTTTTAATGATTTTTGCTGTTTAATACCCGGTATAGTAAATCGAGAAATGATAAAGCCAATACTTATACCAATAGCTAAACCAATTAATGCGTATGTCCAAGCCATGAAGTGCTCCTTGTCATTTTATTATGCATGAGTAGGCATAAATGTGAGTAAGCCCACTCATAGTGTTTATTGCGATCATGCTACTATGAACAGAGTGAATCAACAAAAGAAAAGATAAAAACTGATGACACCATTAGAAAAATACCAGCTTGACCTTACGCAAGATACATTTCATCACGACAGTGCTCAGCAACACGCCGTGGAGTGTTTGGATGAGTTATATCATCGATTATTGCAACCAAAAACGACACCCAAAGCAGAACGAAAATCTTGGTTGTCTGTATTTAAAAAATCAGAACCTCAGACCGTCGTGCCAGAGAAAGGATTGTATTTTTGGGGAGGAGTGGGGAGAGGAAAAACGTATTTAGTCGATACTTTTTACGATGCCTTGCCTACTGAACGTAAAATGCGAGTGCACTTCCATCGGTTTATGCAGCGAGTTCATGATGAGCTTGGTGAGCTTCAACAACAAGCGGATCCATTGTTGATTGTGGCTGATAAATTTAAACAAGAAACCGATATTATCTGTTTTGATGAATTCTTTGTTTCTGATATTACCGATGCCATGATATTAGCGACATTATTAGAGGCGTTATTTGAACGAGGTATTGCCCTTGTTGCGACATCAAATATTGTCCCTCAGGAGTTATACCGAAATGGATTGCAAAGGGCGCGTTTTATTCCTGCTATTACGTTGATCGAACAACACTGCCAGATAGTTAATGTGGACAGTGGCATTGATTATCGTTTAAGGACGTTAGAGCAAGCTGAAATCTATCATTTCCCTCTCGATAGTTTAGCTCAACAAAATATGTTGGATTATTTCCATCAGTTAACGTCAGAAACGGAACATGAAGAGAAAGAAATAGAAATTAATCATCGGATATTGTCCGTGAATGCCGAAGGGGATGGGGTTGTGCATTTTGAATTCACTTCTCTATGTGAAAGTGCGCGCAGTCAACATGATTACATTGAATTGTCTCGTTTGTATCATACGGTTCTTCTTTCTAACGTAAAGGTCATGGGAGAGCTCAATGATGATGCGGCTCGTCGTTTTATTGCCATGGTTGATGAGTTTTATGAGCGAAACGTGAAATTAATCATTTCAGCGGAAGTCCAATTAGCTGATTTGTATCAAAATGGACGATTAACCTTTGAATTTAAACGTTGTCAGTCAAGGTTGATTGAAATGCAAAGTCATGAGTATCTAGCAAAAGAACATTTATCTTAGTCGAAATGGGATGATTTTCTTTTGTTAACGTATTTATTTAGTGTGATAAGGCTCAAATTTCATTTTTTTTAATGTTTTTTACTGATATGTGAAAAATCTTCAAAAAAAAGGTGATTTTTTCTTCACGCTTCACTATAATCCTCCGACCCACCGTTACTGTACTGGCTTAATAGCCAAGAGTGCCAACCACTCGAAGGGGTGATGACTGGGCTCGAAAATATACAGTGGGAGCGAAAGCTCCTAATCAGTGAATTTATTTAATAACGGGTATCATTAGCATGAAAACTTTCGTTGCTAAACCAGCCGCTGTAAAGCGTGACTGGTATGTTGTAGACGCTGAAGGGAAAACTCTTGGTCGTATCGCAACTGAAATCGCATCTCGCCTACGTGGCAAGCATAAAGCAGAATACACTCCTCACGTAGATACTGGTGATTACATCATCGTTATCAACGCAGAGAAAGTTCGCGTAACTGGTAACAAAGCAGCTGGCAAGATCTACTACCGCCACTCAGAGTTCCCAGGCGGTCTAAAATCTATTTCTTTCGAGAAACTGATTGATCGTAAACCTGAAATGGTTATTGAATTAGCTGTTAAAGGTATGCTTCCACGTGGTCCTCTTGGTCGTGCTATGTACCGTAAACTTAAAGTTTACGCTGGCGTTGAACATAACCACAGTGCTCAACAACCACAAGTACTAGACATTTAACCGAGGATCATGGCAATGGCAGAGAATCAATACTACGGCACTGGTCGCCGTAAAAGTTCAGCAGCTCGTGTTTTTATCAAACCGGGTACTGGCAACATCGTAATCAACAAGCGTAGCCTTGAAGTTTACTTTGGTCGTCCAACAGCACGTATGGTTGTTAACCAACCTTTAGAGCTAGTTGAAATGACTGATAAACTAGACCTATTCATCACTGTTTCTGGTGGTGGTATTTCTGGTCAAGCTGGTGCGATCCGTCACGGTATCACACGTGCGCTTATGCAATTCGATGAAACATTACGTCCTGCACTACGTGCTGCTGGCTATGTTACGCGTGACGCTCGTTGCGTTGAACGTAAGAAAGTTGGTCTACGTAAAGCACGTAAGAAACCACAATTCTCTAAGCGTTAATATTACGCTTACCAAGTGGCTTTGTTTCAAAGCTACTTTGGTTATTGTGGAAAAAGCTCAGCATTTATGCTGGGCTTTTTTTGTTTTTGTGAGGTGTAAACATCTTTAGTTCTTGAATCCTTTTCTCTTTTCTTATCATTTCTCCTATCTCGACTTCAAAAGTAAATCTAGTTCACAAATGTTGCAAAAAAGTAGCTTTACCTTGTCAAAAAGTAAGGTTTTCTTTATCATTTATGGGTTAAAACAACAGTGTAATAATTATGAACAAATTCTTAGCTTTTTTTTAAAGCTTTGGACATCAATATTCTGTTGTTCCACACCTTAAAAAGTTAGCCGTAGCTCGACAATGTATGGACATAATAAAAACTATATAAAGAGCACATGGGAGAAAGTTGGATGAGCAATGCGCCAGTGAGTAATGGTCGACGTCGTTTCTTGACTGCAACAACAGCTGTTGTTGGTGGTTTAGGGGCAGCGGCGGTGGCCGTACCTTTTATTAAATCTTGGAACCCGAGTGCACGAGCCAAAGCGGCAGGTGCACCGGTTGAAGTCGACATCAGTAAGCTTGAAAACGGGCAAATGGTTCGTGTTGAATGGCGAGGTAAGCCTGTATGGGTTGTTCGTCGTTCAGAAGCACTTCTGCAATCATTAACTGAAATTGACGGACAACTTAGAGACCCATCTTCAGGTGAAGAGCAGCAACCTCAATATGCACAAAATGCATATCGCTCAATTAAACCTGAGATATTTTTAGCCGTTGGTATTTGTACTCACCTTGGTTGTTCACCTACCTATTTACCTGACAGTTTTAGTGAACAAGTTAAAGGAGTTAACTCTGGTTTCTTCTGCCCATGCCATGGTTCTAAATTTGATATGGCAGGTCGAGTATTCCAAGGCGTACCTGCACCATTAAATCTCGTGGTGCCAAAACACATGTACCTTAGTGATACTCGTATCCTAATTGGGGTTGATGACGGAGGGGAAGCCTAATGCAACCATTACTTGATTGGGTAGAAAAACGTCTACCTGCAATGAATGCCTATAAAAAGCATTTATCTGAATATCCAATGCCGAAAAACTTTAACTTTTGGTACTTTTTTGGCTCATTAGCAATGCTTGTACTCGTTAATCAGTTAATTACGGGTATTTGGTTAACAATGAATTATGTTCCTTCTGGAGAAGGTGCATTTGCTTCTGTTGAATACATCATGCGTGATGTCGATTACGGTTGGCTATTACGTTATATGCACTCCACTGGGGCGTCAGCTTTCTTTGTTGTGGTTTATCTTCATATGTACCGCGGTTTAATTTACGGCTCTTACCAGAAGCCTCGTGAACTGTTGTGGTTATTTGGTATGTTGATTTTCTTAGTGTTAATGGCTGAAGCTTTCATGGGGTATTTATTACCATGGGGACAAATGTCTTACTGGGGAGCTCAAGTTATTATCTCTCTGTTTGGTGCTATCCCTGTTATTGGTGATGACCTAACACTGTGGATCCGTGGTGATTATGTTATCTCGGGTGCGACGCTCAACCGTTTCTTTGCCTTACACGTTATCGCTTTGCCGATTGTGTTATTGCTTTTAGTTGTTCTGCATGTTCTAGCTTTGCATGAAGTCGGGTCAAACAACCCTGATGGTATTGAACTTAAAAAACCAAAAGCGAAAGATGATAAGGGTGAGCATAAAACTCAATTTAAATTCCATGAGTATTATACGAAGAAGTACAACATTATTGATTCTGTTCCTTTCCATCCTTATGGGACGGTAAAAGATATGATCGGTGTTGCTGGCTTCTTATTCTTCTTTTGCTATGTATTGTTCTTTAATCCTGAAATGGGTGGTTACTTCTTAGAAGGACCAAACTTTGAAGCCGCAAATCCACTGAAAACGCCAGAGCATATTGCCCCTGTGTGGTACTTCACTCCATTTTATGCAATCTTGCGTGCCGTTCCTGATAAGTTAATCGGTGTTGCAGCAATGGGTGCTTCAATTGTTGTGCTGTTCCTTCTTCCTTGGTTGGATCGCTGTAAAGTAAGGTCGTACCGTTACCGTAGTAAGTTGCATTTACTTAATATTGCGCAGTTTACTGTGAGCTTTATTGCTCTTGGTGTTTTGGGTTCATTACCTGCAACGTCACTGTATACATTGTTAGCTCAGATATTCAGCTTAACTTACTTTATGTTCTTTGTTCTTTTGTTTGTTTACAGTAAAAATGAAAAAACAAAACCATTACCAGAAAGGGTGACATTCAAATGAAAAAGTTGATTTTAGTACTTTTTGCTTTGTTGCCATCAATGGCAATGGCTGCAGGGTCGGGAGCGCCATTAGATAGCGCAAATAATGATATTCGTGATCAAGCATCTCTTCAAAATGGTGCTAAGTTGTTCATGAACTATTGTGCGGGTTGTCACTCTACTCAGTACCAACGTTACGGTCGAGTTGCTGAAGATCTTGGTATCCCTGTTGATCTGATGATGGATAATCTCGTGTTTAATCCAGATGCGAAGATTGGAGACTTAATGGAAAATGCGATACCAGAAGAACAAGCGGCTAGTTGGTTTGGCGCTCCACCACCAGATCTAACGTTAGTTGCTCGCGTTCGAGGTACCGATTGGTTATATACGTATTTACGTACATTTTATGCCGATCCAACTCGTCCATTCGGTGTAAATAACATGGTTTTCCCTAGTGTCGGTATGCCTCATGTTCTTCAAGAACTGCAAGGCGTAACAACCCCTATTTATGAAACCACTGTTGTTGATGGCGTTGAACATAAAACGGTTATTGGTGTGGAATCAGATGGTACTGGTGAGTTAACGGTCGGAGAGTTTGATGACTCTGTGCGCGATTTAGTTAATTTCTTGGAGTATTCAGGTGATCCAGTTCAGCTTGAGCGTCATCGTTTAGGTTGGTGGGTGATGGGATTCCTAGTGATATTCGCTTTTGTTTGTTATTTACTTAAGAAAGAATATTGGCGCGATGTCCATTAATCGTGATATTCTAGGTCGTTAATTGTATGCAATGGAGGCCCTGCCTCCATTGTTTTTGTGTCACTACTTATTTTTATACGAATGTTATAAAAAAATTAGCTGACTGGCACCAGAAAATGGTGCTTTTTGCTCCTTAGATAAATACCGGAGGGCTCAATGGCTGTTGCTGCCAACAAACGCTCAGTAATGACGCTTTTTTCAGACGCTTCTGACATGTACAGTCACCAAGTACGCATTGTATTGGCTGAGAAAGGAGTAAGTGTTGAAGTTGAATTGGTTGAACCATCCAACTTACCTGCAGAACTTGTAGAGTTAAACCCTTACAAAACGGTTCCAACATTAGTTGACCGCGAGCTTGCACTATATAACTCAAACATCATTATGGAATATTTAGATGAGCGTTTTCCTCATCCGCCATTGATGCCTGTTTATCCTGTCGCTCGTGGTAATAGTCGTTTGATGATGCACCGTGTTGAAACTAACTGGTACTCATTGGCTAAGATCATTGCTACTGGTACTTTTGAAGAATCAGAATCAGAATCAGAATCAGAATCAGAATCAGAAGCGGCACGTGCTAAATTGCGTAATGATTTATTGATGTTAGGTCCTATCTTCGCTGAGTACACTTACTTCATGAGTGATGAATTTAGCTTAGTTGACTGTTATTTAGCTCCGCTGTTATGGCGTTTACCTTCTATGGGTATTGAGTTATCTGGTCCGGGTTCTAAAGAGATGAAAGTGTATATGAATCGTGTATTTGAACGAGATTCATTCCTAGCATCTTTAACTGAAATTGAACGTGAAATGCGTCTAACGAACTAATGGATATTAGTTCTATGATGCCTCGTCGCCCATATTTATTACGTGCTTTTTATGAATGGATTGTAGATAACGAGTTGACTCCTCATCTTGTTGTTGATGCCACTATGAATGGTGTTCGTGTACCTGAAGAGTTTATCCAAGATGGACAGATTATTTTAAATACTGCCCCTCACTCTGTTGGTAATTTAGAAATGGGAAACGAAGCGGTAACGTTTAATGCTCGTTTTAGCGGTCGTCCTCATTCGATCATTGTGCCAATTTATGCAATTCAAGCTATCTATGCCCGTGAGAATGGTGCTGGGACTATGTTTGAACCTGAAGAAGCTTATGAGATGGATGCTGATGAAGGTATCTTCGAAGATGAATCATTAGATTCAACTGAAAATACGCTATCTGATGATAAACCCGAGCCACCACGCCCAAGTGGTCGTCCGAGTTTACGAGTCGTCAAATAAAAAAAAGCCTGCATATGTGCAGGCTTTTTTGTATGTCTTTATTTATCTACTTTTTAACACTGTCGCCTTGACCATATTCAAACGCTTTTATAACCCCTTTAACACCGGTTACGTTTCGTGCGATATCGGCTGCTAAATTGCCTTGCTCTTCAGTGACAAAACCGACTAAAAATACTTCCTGAGCTTCAGTGTAGACGCTCACTTTAATCCCATTTAATTCAGAATCGGCTAACAATGACGATTTCACTTTGGTTGTGATCCAGCTGTCATTATTAATTTGAGTGAAAGTTAATAAAGGGCGAATTCGAATTTGATTATAAACGGTTTTAACGCCTTTAATTGTTTTTACTTGTTGCTCAAATTGTTGATTTATCTCTTTGTCTTTTGCCTGCCCCATAAGCAATACTTTACCGTCATAAGCAACAGCACTTACTCTCATGTTGTATTGGTAAGGGGATTTATTTGCTAATCCCGTCGCTTCTAACGCGCGATTCTTATCTGATAATTGTTCTTTCATGCTTCGGTGGTCAGTAACAACAGAAGCTGTGGTAGCCGCACCAGCAATAAATAGTCCTGCACAGCCTTGCAACAGTACGATAGAGAGCAACAATGCACTTAGTTTAAAGGCTTTCATGATATTTACTCTGTGTGTTGTGGGAAGAGGACTTGATCAACAAGATCACAAATACAATGCAATGTAACTAAATGAACCTCTTGAATTCGAGCTACTCGGTGTGATGGTATTCTTATTTCAACGTCTGATTCACCTAATAAACCAGCCATTACACCACCATCCATTCCTGTTAGTGCAATAATTGTCATGTCGCGACTTACGGCGGCTTCCATTGCTTTTAGAATGTCTTGGCTATTACCACTTGTTGATATGGCTAATAATATGTCCCCAGGTTGGCCTAATGCTCTCACTTGTTTTGAGAAGATCTCATCATAGTTATAGTCGTTTGCAATCGCCGTTAATGTTGATGTATCAGCCGTTAATGCCATGGCAGGAAGACTTGGTCGTTCTGTTTCAAAACGGTTTAGCAAACAAGAGGCAAACTGTTGAGCATTTGATGCAGAACCCCCATTACCGCAGCAGAGCACTTTATTGCCGTTCAATAGCGTTGAAACCATCGCTTGAGAAGCATGCATAATATGATCTGGGAGTGCTTCCGCAGCCGCAATTTGGATTTGAATACTTTCAGTAAAGCTTTCTTTGATATGTTCTAGCATTGTTTACCCTTCAACAATTGCATTTTTGATCCAGTTGATGTCCTGACCTTGAGAGTGGATAGCAACTACATCAAATCTAAAAGATGTGTGTTCAACCGAGAGGCCATTTTTCATTAGCCAGAAGAGAGCGGTTCTTTGTAACTTGCGTTGTTTTTGCCATGTTACCATTTCTTGAGCAGAACCGTAATTTGAAGATGCTCGGTATTTTACTTCGACAAAAACGAAAGAATCTCGATCTCGCATAATGAGATCGAGCTCTCCCGTTTTTGAATAAAAATTACGCTCGATGAATGTGAGTTGATGTGTCTCTAAATAGCGCTTTGCCATCAACTCATAATATTCACCTTTAATTCGTTTATTCGGTTTCTTCTCCATGAATAGCCCAACTCATTTTTCGTTGAATCACACATTCTTGGTTAATGCTTAACTCACCGGTTTTACCTTCCATTTGATAATTATCTACCGCTTTCATCTGTGGTAATTCGGTAATTAGTTGGTAAGCATCCATACCAAGTGCGTGAAGTCGAGTTTCACCATTACTGCTGTCAGGCCATAGTTTTTCAAACTGAACATTAAAACTGTGGTTTTCGTTTGTCAGTAGTGGAATGTCACTGAATTCAACACCACGAATTTCAGCTAGCTGTGTTTGACGTCCATTGTTACTGCGTGAACTTGCGTATAATTTAGGCGGTGTAATACCTGGGTTAATCGCCACTTCAATAAATGGTTTTAGTAGCGTTAATTCACCACTGGTTGCAATCATATAGACCGCATCAATATCACGACGACTGCGTGGTTGAGATTCTAAATCAATACCAGCTAAGGCGTTCATTTGGTAAATACGAGCTTGGCTGCTTTCAAGGCCAAATACGCTGTTCACTTTTTGTTGTAGCTGTGCTTTTGAACCAAAGTAACTTGTCGATGGTTTTTGTGACGTTAATTGGAACCATTTATCACTGAATGCTTGATTCAAACGTTCACCCATTCTTCCTTGCGGAGCAAGAAACAGGGGATGTTTGTGACCAAGTTTAAATAAGTGAATGGCTGCTTGCTCTACTTCTTGTTCCGGAGATAGAGTGAAATAGCAGCTGTTTTTATCAACATTAATTTCGCTTGGAATATTAAGCGCGAGTTGCGGAATGTCTGCTGAATTTAAGGTCTGAAACTCTTCAATTTCACTGCGAATTAGCGGGCCAACCACAAATTGAATTTGCTCTTTATCAAGGATAGGAAGAATCTCTGACATTGGGGTTACTTGAGTGTCGATAATTTTTAATGTAGTGAAATCGTCACGTTCTTTATCTTCCATCATGGCATTAATAAAGCCATCGCGTACACGCATACCTTGTGGTCCAAAGCGGCCAGTCAAAGGAAGAAGTAAAGCGACATGCTCTGGACGAACAATATCTAATGCTAATATATCTAATACTTCTTGTGGAGTGTAAGTCGCTGCGGGATGCATTGGATTTGCTTGTAACCAGTCTTTAAATGCTTGCTGCAAACGAACAGGAGAGTGTTTTAGTGTGTCTGAATAGGTTGCTAATTGGACCCAGCCATGAAGAATGTTTTCTTTTTCGTCAAGTTGTATTGCTTGAAGGCTTGCGCTATTTAGTGATGAAATATTCGTCCATACTTGTGACCATAATTGCGCTTTTTGATCTTGAGCTTTAAAAGGTTCTAATTGAATGAGCTCTCTTGCCGCATTCAGATTGTCGCCATTAAATAAATACAGTTCATGACGAAGCTCGTAGTACTCAATCCATTGTGAGTTTTCTAGTTTCCACCAAGCTTCAAAATTTAGTTCTTGCAACGCTTGAGTGTATTTATTTTGTGACTTCAGTTGCTCTGCTTTTATTAACTGAATCTCAGCGATTTGAGCTGGGGATAAATCCATCGTAGCTAAACGCGTAAGTAAATTTTTAGAGAGCTCTGTATTCTGTTCTTGTACCGCGGCCTTCAATGCCATGATAAGTAAGTTAGCTTGTAAGTTACCTTGTTGCTGATCGGCTTTTAGAATATAAGCAGAACTTGTTTCTGATGGCGATTGAGTGATATCAAGACGCTCAGGGGATGTCGGTGAGCTTGAACACGCGGCTAATGTTAGCGCTAAGGCTACAGGAGCAACAAGGCGTGTTACACTGTTCTTTCTAAAGGTCATATTTGCCATGGGTAATATACTGGTCCTACTTAAAAGGGCTGTTTTTACTATGGATGCGAATCACCCGAACAGCTAAAATATTATTTTCATTATAGTGATGTCTACTTATATTCCCTATATTAATCGCAGAAGAGATAGTAAACAAATGACAGATCACAATTTATCTGTGGTAGAGGCTGCAACTTTGTACATTGTACCTACCCCAATCGGTAATTTAGGCGACATAACCCAACGAGCTTTGGATGTTTTAAAATCCGTAGACTTGATTGCGGCTGAAGATACCCGACATACAGGCAGGTTATTGTCTCATTTTGGCATTTCTAGTCAAACGTTTGCATTACATGATCACAATGAACAGCATAAAGCAGACCTTCTAATCAGTAAATTACAAGAAGGTAAATCTATTGCTCTTGTCTCAGATGCGGGAACGCCACTGATCAGTGACCCAGGTTACCACTTAGTAAACCGCTGTCGTCAAGCAAATGTCAATGTTGTCCCATTACCTGGCGCTTGTGCTGTTATTACTGCATTGTCGGCTGCTGGTTTACCTTCTGATCGATTTAGTTTTGAAGGTTTCTTGCCCCCGAAAAGTAAAGGTCGTCGAGATAAATTTGAAGAAATAGCACAAGCAGAACGTACGTGTATTTTTTATGAATCACCACATCGAATTATGGATTCATTAGACGACATGTTGACAGTACTTGGTGCTGACCGACAGGTTGTCTTGGCTCGTGAATTAACAAAAAGATATGAAACCATTTATGGCGCACCACTGGGTGAGTTGATTGAATGGGTTAAAGAAGACGAAAATCGCAAGCGTGGAGAGATGGTTTTACTTATCCATGGCTTTAGAAGTGAAGCGAAAGATGAACTGCCATTTGAAGCAACTCGCTCTGTTTCTATCCTTGTAAAAGAGCTTCCGCTTAAAAAAGCAGCGGCGATGGCGGCTGAAATACACGGAGTGAAGAAAAATGCCCTATACAAATGGGGTTTAGAGCATTTAGATTAAGAGAATCGAGAAAAAGGGTGGTAAGTTATAACTGACTCTTATATCATTCGCTTCAGGAGCTGACTCGGTAATCGCTGCTTCATTCAAGTCCTTAGGGAAACTGGTGAAGGGGAGGAAAGTCCGGGCTCCATAGAGCAGGGTGCCAGGTAACGCCTGGGAGGCGCAAGCCTACGACAAGTGCAGCAGAGAGAAAACCGCCGATGGCTTAATCTTCTTTTATTCTTCGGGATAGGGAAGTAAGCACAGGTAAGGGTGAAAGGGTGCGGTAAGAGCGCACCGGGCGTCTAGTAATAGTGCGTTGCAAGGTAAACTCCACCCGGAGCAAGATCAAATAGGCCCTCACATAGCATTGCTCGTGTTTGGGGGCGGGTAGATTGCTTGAGCCTGTGAGCGATTGCAGGCCTAGACGAATGGTTACCACCGCGCAAGCGGGACAGAACCCGGCTTATATGTCGGCTCCTAACTTAGCCCACCATAAAACTATTTCGGTAGTCTTATGGTGGGCTTTGTGCTTTCTGCTACATTGGTTTAGAATTATCACTAATTTGACACACACCACTGTATTTTTAGTTTACACTTCTAGCTAAAATTCAGTCGCTTATTCTCATTATTACGGTAGTAAATACTCACTATGTCTGAACAATTTCAACACGTATCCGTTCTTCTTCATGAATCTATTGATGGTTTAGCGATTAAACCTGATGGTATCTATATTGATGGTACTTTTGGCCGCGGTGGTCATAGTCGTCAAATTTTATCTCGATTAGGTGAAAACGGACGTTTGTACAGTATTGACCGTGATCCTCAAGCAATTGCTGAAGCGAAAACCATTACGGATCCTAGATTCAACATTATTCATGGACCATTCTCTGGTCTAAAAGGGTATGTCGAAGAGTTAGGTTTAGTGGGACAAATTGATGGTGTTTTACTTGATTTAGGTGTGTCATCACCACAACTTGATGATGCAGACCGTGGTTTTAGCTTCATGAAAGATGGCCCATTAGATATGCGCATGGATCCAACCTCTGGAATGCCGGTATCTCAATGGTTATTGACTGCCGATGTTGAAGATATTACTTGGGTTATTCGTGAGTTTGGCGAAGATAAGCACGCATGGCGAATTGCTAAAGGTATTGTTGCTTACCGTGATAACGAAGAGAATGAGCCGTTAACTCGTACTGGTCAACTCGCTAAATTAATTTCTGATGTTGCGCCTAAGAATTTTAAAGAGAAAAAGCATCCTGCGACTCGTACTTTCCAAGCATTCCGCATTTATATTAATAGTGAATTGGATGAGATTGATACGGCGTTAAATGGCGCTCTTGATGTGTTTGCTGAGGGTGGACGTTTGTCTGTGATTAGTTTTCATTCATTAGAAGATCGCATGGTTAAGCACTTTATTCGTAAAGAAAGCAGAGGTCCGCAAGTCCCTCATGGTATTCCTCTGACTGAAAACCAAATTAAAGCATTAGGCAGTGCAAAAATGAAGCCTATTGGTAAAGCCATTAAACCTACCGTTAATGAAGTTGATGTTAATGTTCGCTCGCGTAGTTCTGTTCTACGTATCGCTGAGCGCTTATGAGCCACAAAGCATCATCACAATCCAGTTTAACTAAAATGATAGGTCTAGACTTAATAGGTGTAGGCCGTTTTCACTCGATCTTATTAATGTTTCTTTTTATCAGTGCTATTGGTGTTGTTCTTATCACTCATAATACTCGTCAAATGGCCGTGAAAAGTGAAAATTTATTACTTGAGAAAGATATTTTAGATGGTGAATGGCGCAATTTGATATTAGAAGAAAGTGCACTCGCAGAGCATAGTCGAGTGCAGTCTCGTTCCATACGCGAATTAGATATGGAAAGACCCTCCCCGGATAAAGAAGTCATAATAAAACTACGATGAAATTACCAAGTAGAAAGACAAATAATAAACGTATAAGCAAAGCGCCACCGACTTTAATTCAGTGGCGCTTTGGCGTTATTGTTTTTTTTGTTTTTCTTGCTTTGGCTATTTTGATTGCTCGTGCGGCTTATATTCAAGTAATAGAACCAGATAACCTTATTAAACAAGGTGATATGCGTTCTATTCGAGTTAAGACAATGCCTTCTGCTCGCGGTATTATTTCAGACCGAAATGATGAGCAACTTGCGGTGAGTGTTCCTGTTGATGCGGTGTGGGCTGATCCTGTCGCGATCTATAAAGCGGGCGGTTTAGTTGAAGTTGATCGTTGGCATGCTCTGGCTGATGTTCTTGGTTTAAAACGTACCGAATTACTCTCCAAAATAGAAAAGAATAAAAAACGCCGTTTTATCTATCTTCAGCGTCAAATTTCCCCTGCGGTTGCTGCTTATATTCGAAAATTAAAACTCGCTGGTATTGGTTTAAAAGCGGAATCTCGTCGGTATTATCCTTCGGGTGAGATCAGTGCTCACGTTATTGGTGTGACGGGGATTGATAGCCACGGCCTTGAAGGTGTGGAGCGAAGCTATGATGGCTGGCTAACTGGTGAACCAGGTCGTCGTACAGTGCGAAAAGATCGTTATGGTCGAGTGGTTGAAAATATTTCGTTAAAAGAGAAACAAGAAGGTAAGCCATTAACGTTAAGTATTGATCAACGTTTACAAGCGATTGCTTATCGTGCGATTAAACAAGCCGTTTCAGACTTTAGAGCCATGTCGGGTTCTGTTGTCATGATTGATATTAAAACGGGTGAAGTATTAGCAATGGTTAATGCCCCGTCTTATAACCCAAATGACAGAAGTCAGTTACAAAACTTTAGAATGCGAAATCGTGTTATTACCGATACGTTAGAGCCAGGCTCAACCGTTAAACCTTTTGTCGTATTAGCGGCGCTTGATAGTGGCACTGCAAACCTAAATACGATTGTGGATACCGGTAATGGCATTATGCGAATTGGTGGAAGTCGAGTTCGTGATAGCTCTAAAGTGGGTAAAGCGAACTTAACTACTATTTTAAAAAAATCGAGTAACATCGGTGTGGCGCACTTGGCGTTAAATATGCCCTTACAAGAACTATTGGCGGAATACAGTGCGGTTGGTTTGGCAGATCCTTCTGGATTAAGTTTGATTGGTGAAGCGACGGGTATATTCCCTGATCGCCGTCGTTGGTCTGATTTTGAAATTGCCACTCTTGCATTTGGTTACGGCCTTTCTGTTACTCCCATTCAGTTAGCTCATGCGTATGCAACATTGGGTGCTTATGGTGAATATCGTCCGCTTTCTATTTTGAAAACGACGGGACCCACTCCGGGTAAACAAGTGGTTAATCGTGAACACGCTAAAGCGGTATTAGCGATGATGGAAACGGTAACTCAACCTGGAGGTACAGCGACTAAAGCGGCCGTTCCTGGATACCGAGTTGCTGCGAAAACAGGGACATCTCGTAAAGCGGTTCGCGGTGGCTACAGTGATGAATATATGACGGTAACCGCGGGTGTTGCTCCGGTAAGTAATCCTCGAATTGCTCTGGTGACGATCGTGAATCAACCGCAAGGCGATGAATATTATGCGGGTCAAGTCGCTGCGCCTATTTTTGGTCAGGTGATGAAAGATGCATTACAAATATTAAATGTAGCCCCAGACGAAAGTACCGTAAAACATATCGATGTATTGAATTAGGAAAAGGATGATGCAGTTATCTGAATTATTGTTGCCTTGGTGTGAATTAAATCAAGTCGTAGAAATATCATCCATGACATTGGACAGTCGTAAAGTAACCACTGGTTGCCTATTTGTTGCGATTAAAGGCCACGCGGTCGATGGCCGACAATTTATCCCTGTTGCGATTAAGCAAGGTGCATCGGCGGTATTGGCTCAAAGTGATGAGGTTAATAAGACGGGAACCATTAGTTTTCTCGATCAGACCCCTATTATTTATCTCGATGCGCTATCGATAAAACTCAGCGCGGTCGCTGGGCGTTTTTATCACGCTGAACAAAGAAAAATGCAGTTGGTTGGCATTACTGGAACCAATGGAAAAACAACCATATCGCAAATTATTGCTCAATGGGCCACATTACTTGGTAAACCAGCTGGAGTCATGGGGACCACGGGCAATGGATTATTAACCGATCTGAAACCTGCGTTAAATACGACGGGTAGCCCAATCGAGATCCAACAGACATTAACGGATCTTGAAAATATAGGGGCAAAGCTAACCGCATTAGAAATATCTTCTCATGGGTTGGTTCAAGGGCGTGTTAATGCCTTGAATTTTGATGCTGCTGTATTCACTAATTTAAGTCGTGATCACTTAGATTATCATGGTGATATGGCAAATTATGCTGAAGCAAAAAAACTGTTGTTTACCTCTCACAGTCCTAAATATTCAATCATTAATGCCGATGATACTGTGGGTGCTTCTTGGTTAAAAGAATTGCCTAATGCTGTCGGGGTATCATTGAACGAAGGTAATCTTTCTTTTCATTCAGGGAAAAAAGTGTTTGCAACTTCTGTCATTTATTCTACGGATGGAATTCAAATATCTCTGAATTCTGATTGGGGAACCGCGGATCTTTCTGTTCCGTTGATCGGTGCGTTTAATGCCAATAATATTTTAGTTGCTTTTGCTACTCTTCTATCGCTTGGTTACGACATAACTGAATTAGCGGACGCCGCTCCTAAATTAACCGCGGTTATTGGACGAATGGAGCTTTTCAGTTCTGAAGGTAATGCGAAAGTGGTTGTGGACTATGCACATACTCCAGATGCTTTAGATAAAGCCTTGCAAGCCCTTCGAGTTCATTGTGAAGGCAAGCTGTGGTGTATATTTGGTTGTGGCGGTGATCGAGATACGGGCAAGCGTCCGATGATGGCTAGTATTGCTGAGCAACAAGCTGATGTGATTATTTTAAGTGATGATAATCCTCGTTCAGAAGATCCAAGCTTGATTACTAAAGACATGTTAGCTGGTTTGAACCAACCAGACATTGCACACGTGATACATCAGCGTTTTGATGCATGCCAGTTTGCTCTCTCTCAAGCAAGTAAGCATGATATTATTTTATTGGCAGGCAAGGGGCATGAAGAATATCAAGTGCTTGCTACAGAAACGATTCATTATTCTGATCGTGAAACTGCGCAGAAATTATTAGGACTATCATCATGATCTTAATGTCATTGAATGAAGTGGCGAACATTTGTCAGGGACGTTTGAATGGGGTAAATACCTCGATTTCAAGCGTGTCGACTGACAGTCGAAATATTGAGGCTCAAGGGCTGTTTGTTGCGCTGATTGGTGAGCGATTTGATGCCCATTCTTTTGTCTCAGTGGCTGAAGAACAAGGTGCGGTTGCTTTACTTGTTTCACATGAGGTTGATTCTTCATTACCTCAAGTGATCGTTAGTGATACGGAAAAAGCGTTTGGGTTACTCGGTCAATATGTTCATCAGCAATGCCATTCCTTTACCATTGCTTTAACTGGCAGTTGTGGCAAAACCACCGTAAAAGAAATGTTAGCGTCTATTTTAAAACGTTCTGGTGAAGTGTTAGCCACTGCGGGTAATTTTAATAATGAAATCGGCGTGCCATTAACGTTGTTACGATCTCAACCAAGTAATGATTTCTCTGTCATTGAACTCGGCGCTAATCATCAAAATGAAATCGCTTATACCACACAACTTGTTCGTCCTGATGTCGCCTTAGTAAATAATATTGCGGCGGCACATTTAGAAGGATTTGGTTCGATAGAGGGGGTTGCGAAGGCAAAAGGTGAAATCTTTGAAGGTCTAAAAGAAAATGCGACGGCTATTTATAATTTAGACAGTAATGGATTGCCTCGCTGGTCTGATTTATTTGAAAACAAAACGGTATTGAGTTTTTCACAAGAAAATAATCAAGCTGACTTTCATGCAAGTAATATAGAGATCAATGGTCTTGGTGCATCTTCATTTACATTGAATACGCCGGTAGGAAGCATTGTGGTTTCACTCACGATTATTGGTAAGCATAATGTATCAAATGCAGTTGCGGCTGCGGCGTTAGCTGTTCAAGCTAACTGTACATTAGCTGATATTCAACAAGGCTTACAATCGCTTGAAAATGTAAAAGGAAGGGTTGCTGTTGAGGTTTTACCTTCTGGTTTGAAAGTGATCGATGATACTTACAATGCCAGCGTTCCTGCGATGAAAGCCGCAGTGGACTTACTCGGTGGCTTTAATGGCAGTCGTTGGCTGGTTTTAGGCAATATGGCTGAGCTTGGTAAAGAAAGCCTTGCACTTCACCGTGAAGTTGGTGAATATGCTGCCCCATATCAATTTGAGCAAGTAATAACGTTTGGTGATGATACCAAGGTGATCAGCGAATTATGCAATGGTCGACACTTTGAGTCTCGTAACGAATTAAATGCCTATTTATTGCAAGAATTACAATTAATTAAACATAATGAGGTTACCGTGCTAGTAAAAGGTGCCAATAGTTCACGTATGAGCGAAGTAGTTTTAGCTCTTAAGGAGTGTCAGTAATGATTATCTGGTTATCTAACTTTCTAGAGCAATATTTCCCATTTTTTCGTTTATTCGAATACCTTAGCTTTCGAGCTATTTTAAGTATTATTACCGCATTATCTATTTCGTTATGGATGGGGCCTAAACTGATTCGATGGTTACAAAATCTTCAAATCGGTCAAGTAGTACGTGATGATGGTCCTGAATCTCATTTCAGTAAGCGCGGTACGCCAACCATGGGCGGTATCATGATATTAACGGCTATTACGGTCACTGTCTTCTTATGGGCAGATCTTACAAATCCTTATGTTTGGGCGGTCATGTTTGTATTGCTAGGCTATGGTGCCGTTGGTTTTGTTGATGACTATCGTAAAGTGGTTCGTAAAAATACGGACGGTTTGATTGCTCGTTGGAAGTACTTCTGGCAATCAGCCATTGCATTAGTGGTTGCGTTTGCTTTATATGCTTATGGTAAAGATACGGCGGCAACACAGCTCGTTGTTCCTTTCTTTAAAGATATAATGCCACAACTTGGTTTAACTTATATTTTGCTAACCTACTTTGTTATTGTCGGTACAAGTAATGCAGTAAACCTAACGGATGGATTGGATGGTTTAGCTATCATGCCAACGGTATTTGTTGCCGCTGGTTTTGCTTTTATTGCATGGGCGACAGGCAACGTACAATTTGCGAATTACTTACATATTCCACATATTCCACAAGCAAGTGAGTTGGTTGTTGTCTGCGCTGCGATTGTCGGTGCTGGATTTGGTTTCTTATGGTTTAACACTTACCCTGCACAAGTATTTATGGGCGATGTTGGTTCATTAGCACTGGGTGGCGCACTAGGTACGATAGCGGTTTTAGTACGTCAAGAATTCCTTTTGGTTATCATGGGTGGTGTATTTGTTGTAGAAACACTTTCTGTAATTCTACAAGTTGGCTCATACAAGCTACGTGGTCAACGTATCTTCCGTATGGCTCCAATTCATCACCATTATGAATTGAAAGGGTGGCCAGAACCGCGTGTAATCGTGCGTTTTTGGATTATCTCTATGTTATTGGTTCTTATTGCATTAGCGACATTGAAGGTACGTTAATATGACTGGTTTTGGTGGTGTAAAAAACGTTGTTGTGGTTGGCTTAGGAATGACAGGGTTATCTGTTGTTAAGCATTTGCTGAGACAACCAGAAGCGTTAATAGTCAAAGTTATTGATACTCGTGAAACGCCACCAGGCCAAGAACAATTGCCTGAACAGGTTGAGTTACATTCTGGTAGTTGGCAACAAGATTGGCTGTTAGACGCCGATCTTATTGTTACTAACCCAGGTATTGCGCTTGCTTCTTCTCAATTACAACCAGCCATTAAAAAGGGCACGCCAGTTGTTGGTGATATTGAATTGTTTGCGTGGGCAGTGACGGCCCCTGTGATTGCAATTACCGGCTCTAATGGCAAAAGTACGGTCACCGATTTAACCGGTGAAATGGCCAATGCTGCAGGGGTTAAAACCGCTGTCGGTGGTAATATCGGCTTTGCTGCGTTAGATCTATTAGAACAAGATGCCGATCTTTATGTACTGGAACTATCCAGTTTTCAACTCGAAACTACATCATCATTAAAGCTAAAAGCCGCCGCATTTTTGAATCTATCTGAAGACCATATGGATAGATACCAAGGTATGGAAGATTATCGTCAAGCTAAGTTGCGTGTATTTGATCATGCCGATGTTTGTATTGTTAATCGTGATGATAAAGAAACTTACCCAGATACAGCAGATAAAACGTTAATTAGTTTTGGGTTTGATACCAGTGATGAGTACGGTTGCATTGAAGAAAATGGTCGGCTGTTTTTAGCTAAAAATAACACACCTATTATTGCTGCCAATGAGCTTGGTCTTGTTGGTAAACACAATATTGCTAACAGCCTTGTTGCTCTTGCTTTACTTGATGCTGCAGGTGTTAATACCAATAAAACATTAGATACGTTGAAGCGTTACAATGGATTAACGCATCGCTGCCAAGTTGTCGCTGAAATGAATGGTGTTCGATGGGTTAACGATTCTAAAGCAACTAATGTGGCGAGTACACTGGCTGCACTTTCTGGTCTTAGTATTGAAGGGAAACTTCATTTGTTGGTTGGTGGTGTTGGTAAAGGGGCTGATTTTTCGGAATTATCGCCAGCATTGAACGAATTGGATTTAATGATGTATTGTTTTGGCGAGGATGGCGTGCAATTTATGCCTTTAGATCCTCGGTCTCGATTATGCCAAACAATGGATGAGGCGATTGAGTTATTATCCCCTGAATTAACATTTGGAGATATGGTAATGCTTTCTCCTGCATGTGCCAGTTTTGATCAATATACTAACTTTATGGCAAGAGGCGATGCATTTACAGCATTAGCTAAACACTATTCAACTGAGAAATAATTTTGGTTATTGAGCGAATTAAGCACTTAGCTTCTCCATTACAAGATTGGGTATTTACCCCATCACCTAAGGTTATGTTTGATCGTCAATTGATCTGGATTGCCTTGGGTTTGATGTTAACGGGTTTAGTGATGGTTGCTTCTGCTTCTTTTCCTATCAGTACTCGTCTGACTGGTCAGCCTTTTCATTTTATGATGCGACATATGTTATTTGTGTTTTTAGCATTAAGCATCTCCTCGATTGTTTTACGTATAGAATTGAATAAATGGCTTAAGTACAGCAGCCATTTATTGTTAATTTCTCTTTTACTCCTTGCGGCTGTTCTTGTTGTGGGAAAATCTGTAAATGGTGCCGCTCGTTGGTTACCTTTAGGTATTTTTAATCTACAACCAGCGGAAGTCGCAAAACTGTCTTTATTTGTTTTTATCGCTGGGTATTTAGTTCGACGTCATGGTGAGGTTAGAGACAGTTTTCGTGGGTTTGTTAAGCCTTTATTAGTCTTAATCACGTTGGCTTTTTTCCTTCTAATGCAGCCCGATTTAGGGACAACTGTTGTGATGTTTGTCACTACGATTGCGATGTTGTTTATTGCTGGGGCGAAACTTTGGCAATTTATTGCGTTAGTGATGGGCGGAATTTCGTTAGTTATCGTTCTTATTCTTGCTGAACCTTATCGTATGCGCCGAGTTACTTCTTTTCTTGACCCGTGGCAAGATCCGTTTGGTAGTGGTTACCAATTGACGCAATCTTTGATGGCGTTTGGACGAGGTAGCTGGTTTGGTGAAGGATTAGGTAATTCGATTCAAAAGTTGGAATATTTACCAGAAGCTCATACTGACTTTGTATTTGCGGTTATCGCCGAAGAGCTCGGTTTTGTTGGTGTGTGTTTGGTGTTGTGTTTGATTTTTGCACTCGTATTTAAAGCGCTTTTAATTGGTCGGAAATGTCTTGCACATGACCAACGATTTGGTGGTTTCTTAGCGTTTGGTATTGGTATTTGGTTTGCGTTCCAAACGTTAGTTAATGTTGGTGCTGCTGCGGGTATTGTCCCGACAAAAGGTCTTACATTGCCATTGATCAGTTATGGCGGTTCAAGTTTAATTATTATGTCTGTTGCGGTGTCTTTACTTATTCGTATTGATCATGAGTGTCGTGTTTATCTCGCAAACGAGCCACCTCGGAGTGAAAATGAAGAACAAAAATAAACGTTTATTAGTGATGGCTGGTGGAACGGGCGGACATGTGTTTCCTGGATTGGCTGTTGCAAAACAATTACAAAGTGAAGGGTGGGAAATCCGCTGGCTTGGAACAGAAGATCGAATGGAAGCTGATCTCGTACCAAAACACGGTATTGAAATCGATTTCATTAAAGTGAAAGGATTACGCGGGCAAGGGCTTAAAAAACTATTAATCGCTCCTTTTCAAATTATTGGTGCTATTTTACAAGCAAAAAAACACATTCAAGCATGGCAGCCCGATGTCGTTTTAGGCATGGGGGGCTATGTGAGTGGTCCTGGTGGCATTGCGGCGTGGTTATCTGGTATTCCGGTTGTATTGCATGAACAAAATGCTGTTGCTGGCTTAACCAATCAGTGGTTATCTAAAATTGCTAAACGGGTATTTCAAGCATTTCCGGGTGCTTTTCCAAATGCCGACGTTGTAGGTAATCCAGTAAGAGAAGATGTATGTCAACTGCCTCATCCAAGCGAACGATTTGCAGAGCGTAACGGACCTATTCGCGTATTAATCATGGGTGGCAGTCAAGGTGCCCGTATTCTTAATGCGACATTGCCAGAAGTATTGCCAAAACTGAATCACTCT
Organism: Aliivibrio salmonicida LFI1238; assembly: GCF_000196495.1. Classification (NCBI taxonomy): domain Bacteria; kingdom Pseudomonadati; phylum Pseudomonadota; class Gammaproteobacteria; order Vibrionales; family Vibrionaceae; genus Aliivibrio; species Aliivibrio salmonicida. The sequence continues at coordinate 2,861,694 of NC_011312.1, read as the reverse complement.
GTTGAAATTTGGCATCAAGCAGGTAAAGGCAATCAAGAAACCGTTAATAATGCCTATAAAGACAATGGGATTACTGACGCGAAGGTGACTGAGTTTATTGATGATGTTGCTGCGGCTTATGCATGGGCTGATGTATTGGTGTGTCGCTCTGGTGCGTTAACGGTATCCGAAGTGTCAGCGGCAGGTGTCGGCTCTGTATTTATTCCCTTTATGCACAAAGATCGCCAGCAAGCATTGAACGCAGATCACCTTGTACAGTGTGGCGCAGCGAAAATGATAGAACAACAAGATTTAACAGTTCAGAGTTTGGTTGATACACTGAACGGTTTAGAGCGACCTAAGTTATTAGAAATGGCATGTAATGCCCGTAATGCAGCTATTATTGATGCAGATGTACGTGTTGCCACTGCGATTAAAAGCCTCGCTAAATAAAAGAATTGAGATTAAAAAATGACAACAGAACAGAAACTACAATTAGCTGAAATTAGAACGATGATCCCTGAAATGCGCCGTGTTGAATGCATCCACTTTGTTGGAATTGGCGGTGCGGGTATGAGTGGGATTGCGGAAGTTTTATTAAATGAGGGCTACCATATTAGTGGCTCTGATGTTGCAGAAAATAGTGTCACTGTTCGTTTAGCTGAAAAGGGTGCTGATATATTTTTTGGGCATCACGCAAGTAATGTAGAAAAAGCGAGTGTGGTGGTTGTATCAACGGCGATAGATCAAGCTAACCCTGAAATCGTAGCAGCAAAAGAAAATCGTATCCCTGTGATACGTCGCGCTGAAATGCTTGCTGAATTAATGCGTTATAGACATGGGATCGCGGTTGCGGGGACTCATGGTAAAACAACAACAACGGCATTAACCACTCAAATTTATTCAGAAGCAGGTTTAGATCCTACTTTTGTTAATGGCGGCTTGGTTAAGAATGCTGGAACGAATGCCCGTTTAGGTTCAAGTCGTTTTCTTATTGCTGAAGCCGATGAAAGTGATGCCTCATTTTTACACTTGCAGCCAATGGTAAGTATTGTCACTAACATTGAAGCCGATCATATGGATACTTATGGCGGTGACTTTGAAGTGTTAAAACAAACTTTTATTGATTTTCTTCATAACCTGCCATTTTATGGTCAAGCTGTCATGTGTATTGATGATGATGTGGTAAGAGAGTTATTACCGCGCGTTAGTCGCCAAGTTATTACGTACGGTTTTTCCGATGATGCGGATGTACGTTTAATTAATTATCGTCAAGAAGGTCAAAAAAGCTTTTTCACGGTACAAAGAAAAGATCGTACAGATTTAGATATTGTCCTTAATATTCCGGGTAAACATAATGCATTGAATGCAACAGCAGCCATTGCTGTTGCTACTGAAGAAGACGTTGAAGATAGCGCGATTCTTTCCGCATTACTCAATTTTGAAGGTGCTGGGCGTCGATTTGATCAGTTAGGTGAGTTTGAAACGGGCAATGGACACGCGATGCTTGTCGATGATTACGGTCATCACCCTACAGAAGTCGATGTTACGATTAAAGCGGCACGTGCAGGCTGGGAAGATAAACGTTTAGTTATGATATTCCAACCTCACCGTTATAGCCGAACGCGTGATTTGTATGATGATTTTGCTAACGTTTTAGATAATGTTGATGTACTTATTATGCTTGATGTTTATTCAGCGGGTGAAAAACCCATTGCAGGTGCTGATGGCCGAGCGTTGTGTCGTACGATTCGAGCTCGTGGTAAATTAGATCCAATATTTGTTCCAACTATTGATGCATTACCCTCTGTTTTGGCTAACATCATTCAAAATAATGATTTAGTGCTGACACAAGGGGCTGGTGATGTTGGTAAATTAGCAAAACAACTCGCTTCATTGGAATTAAATATCCAAGCAATGAAAGAGTTAGGTTAAATATTGTTTAAATAGTTAGAACAACTAAGAAAAAAACGCATAATGGGATAGAATCCTCATTGTATTAATAATATGCTATCAAACATTGGATAGAGGGTTTTTACACCCTATAATTATTAGATAATGGCATTTTGGCATTACTTAATGTCTATTTGAGCGAATTAGGTAGGCATTACGTTGTTTATTAACACTGTTATGAAAATTATATGATTAAGACTGTCAAAATGAATGCATCATTTGATAAAGAGAAAATAAGAAAACACTTACCAGGTGGCTTATTTCTTTTATTTGTTATTATCATTTCGCTTTGGTTGTTAGTGTCGACGATTAGCTGGATGACGGATAAAGATAGATTGCCCTTATCTCACATGATCATTCAAGGACAATTAAAACATATAACGGCTGATGATATTCGTGGAGCCATTGAATCTATGGATTCTGTCGGTACCTTCATGACTCAGGATGTCAATAAACTGCAAGATGCATTGTTATCTTTGCCTTGGATAGCTCAAGTCTCGGTTAGAAAGCAATGGCCAGAAACGATCAAAGTGTTTGTGGTTGAGAATCAACCGGAAGCAACATGGAATAACAGCGTTATTGTTAATCCTGAAGGTGTTGTTTTTAATGCACCAATGAGCGATTTGTTAGAATCAAAGCCTGCATTATTTGGTCCAGATACGGACAGTAAAGAAGTGTTGAGTTTTTGGCATCAACTACAAAAAGAATTTAAACCACTAAATATTACGGTTCACAGTGTTGCGTTAACTGAACGATTATCTTGGCAAGTGGTTCTCGATAATGGTATTCGATTAGAACTTGGTCGCGATGCGCGTGAAGAAAGAGTGGAACGCTTTATTGCTTTATATAAGCAATTAGCAGATAAGAAACATTCGATTGATTACATAGATCTTCGTTATGACACCGGTGCCGCTGTTGGCTGGAAATCAGAAAATCTAGAAGACAAAGAAGAGAATTGACATGAGTAAAACGCCAGAAGGCAGTATTATTGTTGGTTTAGACATAGGTACAAACAAAGTATCCGCACTCGTGGGTGAGGTTTTACCTGATGGCCAAGTGAGTGTAATAGGCTCTGGTTCGTGTCCCTCTCGTGGAATGGATAAAGGTGGTGTCAATGACCTTGAGTCAGTAGTGAAATCAGTGCAACGCGCGATTGATCAAGCTGAACTGATGGCTGAGTGCACGATTACTTCTGTATTTATTTCTTTATCAGGAAAGCATATTGCGAGCCAGATAGAAAAAGGAATGGGGTCGATATCTGAAGAAGAAGTTACCCAAGATGATATGGACAGTGTTATTCATACTGCAAAATCCGTTAAAATCGGTGACGAACAGCGAACACTGCATGTAATACCACAAGAATTTACGATTGATGTTCAAAAAGGCATCCGTAATCCAATTGGCTTGTCTGGTATGAGAATGGAAGTGAGCGTTCACCTCATTACGTGCCATAATGATATGGCAAGGAATATTGTGAAGGCCGTTGAACGTTGTGGCTTGAAAGTGGAACATATTATATTTTCAGGCCTAGCTTCAAGTAATGCTGTTATCACTGAAGATGAACGTGATCTTGGTGTTTGTGTTGTCGATATCGGCGCAGGTACAATGGATATTGCGATTTGGACTGATGGTTCATTACGTCATGCAGAGGTGCTTCCATATGCTGGAAATGCAGTAACTAGTGATATAGCTTACGCTTTTGGTACACCATTTAACGATGCTGAAAAATTAAAAGTAAAGTATGGTTGTGCACTTAGTGAGCACATTAATCGTGATGAAACGGTCAATGTTCCTAGTGTTGGTGGGCGTCCATCAAGAAGTTTACAACGAAGAATGCTAGCAGAAGTGATTGAACCAAGGTATTCTGAACTGTTAGGCTTAGTAAACCAACGCATTATCGCGATTCAGGACAAATTACGTACTGAAGGAACTAAGCATCATCTTGCCGCTGGTATTGTATTGACCGGTGGTGGATCACAAATTGATGGTTTGGTTGATTGCGCAGAACGAGTCTTCCAGACCCAAGTAAGAATTGGCCAACCTCTAGATGTAACAGGCCTAACAGATTACGTAAAAGAACCATATCAAGCAACAGCGGTAGGTCTTTTACATTACGGTAAAGAAAGTCAGTTTCATGACGACGACGATTATGTGCCAAGTAAGCATCAATCGTTTACTACCGTAATTAAGAAATTTAAAAATTGGATACTAAAAGAGTTTTAACCTGAGCGAACAGGAAGAAACGGAGAGAACAAATGTTTGAGCCGATGATGGAAATGTCCGACGACGCAGTAATTAAAGTTGTTGGTGTAGGTGGCGGTGGCGGTAATGCCATTGAACACATGGTACGTGAGTCAATTGAAGGCGTTGAGTTTATCAGTGTAAATACTGATGCTCAGGCACTTCGTAAGACGAGTGTAAACACAGTTATTCAGATTGGTGGAGACATCACGAAAGGCTTAGGTGCAGGTGCAAACCCACAAGTAGGCCGTGATGCAGCTCTAGAAGATCGAGAAGCGATTAAAGAAGCTCTGATGGGTGCCGATATGGTATTTATTGCAGCGGGCATGGGTGGCGGTACAGGTACTGGTGCGGCTCCAATTATTGCTGAAGTTGCAAGAGAGCTGAACATCTTGACCGTTGCTGTCGTAACAAAGCCATTTAGCTTTGAAGGTCGTAAGCGTCTTGCTTTTGCTGAGCAAGGAATCGAAGAATTATCAAAACATGTTGATTCATTAATTACGATTCCAAATGAAAAATTACTTAAAGTACTTGGTCGTGGTATTACGTTATTAGAAGCGTTTGCGAAAGCAAATGATGTTCTTCGTAATGCAGTTCAAGGTATTGCTGAGTTAATTACTCGTCCAGGTATGATCAACGTCGATTTCGCGGATGTTCGTACGGTAATGTCTGAAATGGGACATGCAATGATGGGTAGCGGCGTCGCCGTTGGTGAAGAAAGAGCAGAAGAAGCGGCTGAGATGGCTATCTCAAGCCCATTGCTTGAAGATATCGATTTGGCTGGTGCTCGTGGTGTTCTTGTTAACATTACTGCTGGTCTTGATATGCGCCTTGACGAATTTGAAACCGTTGGTAACACAGTAAAAGCATTTGCTTCAGATAATGCGACAGTCGTTATTGGTACGTCTTTAGACCCTGATATGACTGATGAAATTCGAGTTACTGTAGTTGCGACTGGTATCGGCACTGAAAAAAAGCCTGAAATTACATTAGTAACAAATAAAGCAACATCAGCGCCAGCACAACAAACACCAGCGGCTCAAGTTAAGCCAAAGGCAGAAGCTCCCGTTGTTGAACCGGTTGTTGAGAAAGCGGCACAAAATGTGCAAGTAACTAAACCAGCATCACAGCAAACAACATCGACCTCTCCGGCGGCTGGTGTTCAAAATGCAGGTGCAGCACAAGCTAAACCAGATCAAAAAGAAGATTATTTAGATATCCCGGCGTTCTTACGTCGTCAAGCTGACTAATTAATCATCAAAACGATTTGGTTTTATTAGAAGACTTATGCTAAAATTCCAAACCAGTTCATTGAATTGGTTTGGATTCAAGTATATTTAAGTTGGGATGAGCATATGATCAGACAACGTACACTGAAAAGTATAGTGCAAATGACAGGGGTGGGTTTACACTCAGGCCGTAAAGTCACGCTTACTCTTCGTCCTGCAGCGGCAAATACAGGTGTAATTTATCGTCGTACAGACCTTAATCCACCGGTTGATTTCCCTGCGGATCCAGAGTCAGTTCGCGATACTATGCTATGCACAGCGTTAGTTAATGATGATGGCGTACGAATCTCAACGGTTGAACACTTAAACGCTGCATTAGCGGGCGTTGGTATTGATAACGTAGTTATCGAAGTCGATGCTCCTGAAATTCCAATTATGGATGGCAGTGCGAGTCCTTTTGTTTATCTTTTACAATCTGCGGGTATTGAAGAACTTAATACAGCGAAGAAATTCATTCGTATTAAGAAACCTGTTCGCATTGAAGATGGTGATAAGTGGGCTGAAATTCGTCCTTATAACGGTTTCCGCTTAGATTTCACAATTGACTTCAATCACCCTGCGATTGAATCTGATGACCAAAAATTAGTGTTTGAATTTTCAAGCCAATCGTTTATTAAAGATATTTCACGTGCCCGTACTTTTGGGTTCATGCGTGATATCGAGTACTTACAATCACAAAACCTATGTTTAGGCGGCAGTTTTGATTGTGCTATTGTACTAGATGATTACCGTATTCTTAATGAAGACGGGTTACGTTTTGAAAATGAATTTGTAACACATAAAGTACTAGATGCTGTTGGCGACCTTTATATGTGTGGTCATAGTATTCTTGGTGAGTTAAGTGCTTATAAATCAGGTCATGCACTAAATAATCAGTTGCTCCGTGCCGTTCTTGCTGATCAAGAAGCATGGGAGTGGACAACCATTGAAGATGAAAAAGACTCTCCAGTTGCGTTTATGCAACCGGGAATGGTTCTTGCGTAAACTATCATCGAAATAAAAAAGCCAAGCATTGCTTGGCTTTTTTTATGTCTGAAGAATAAAGCTTATTTTTTATTTGCCAAGGCAGCTAGGCTCTCTAAGCGTTTTTTTAATTTTGGTGAAGCGGTTTCTGCAACCATTTCCAAAGCACTTGCGGCTGCTTTAGATAACTCTCGTTTTGCCTGCGTTTCTGTTTTATAAACCTCAGGCTTTTCTCCCACAAAAGATCGAGCGAGATCTGGGTTGATCTTAACCTCTAAGTTCGATAATCCTGGTAGGCCGTGCTTACGAAATGTAGACAGTATCGTTAATCGCTCATAGTTTATTCGTGTTGCCCAGACACTGCTTGACACTTCGATCACTAAAGATCCTTGGCGATAATTTGCCACACGGCAATGATCTTCACAGCCTTTAGGCAATGAATCTTTTAAAACATGGGATAATTTAGACAAAATAATCGCTTTTTCTTGTAGATCTTTAAATCGAGTATTATTGAAAAAATCATTTGCCGGTTGAGGTCTATGGTCACGCATTATTGGTATATCTCATAAATAAGCTAGGAAAAAGTCATAAATGCCAATTAGATCTGAATTTTTCAGAATTGAAATCAAACTCTACGGATTTAACTTAGGATTGCTTTACATTATCGCTTATACTTTCTTAATTATTACTTATGCTGATAAGCAACACAACCATCAGCTCAGGCCTTGAAAAATCATTGCCTCATCCCCATAAAATAATTATACCGAAGAAGTATTTTTCTTAGAGTAATTTCTCTAGGTGATTGATTCAAATTTCAAATTAAACGATCTATTACGATCAAGAGATAAGAGAAGCAACGGAATCATGTTTTCTAAAATCCTAACTAAAGTTATTGGTAGCCGTAATGATCGTACATTACGTAAGCTACGTAAAATTGTTGACCAAATTAATAAACTTGAACCACAATTCGAATCATTACAAGACGAAGAATTAAAAGCGAAAACGATAGAGTTCCGTTCACGTTTAGAACAAGGTGAATCTTTAGATGATTTACTGCCAGAAGCATTCGCAACAGTTCGTGAAGCTTCTAAGCGTTTATATGGCATGCGTCATTTTGATGTACAAATGATTGGCGGCATGGTGCTAAACGATAGCCAAATCGCAGAAATGCGTACAGGTGAAGGTAAAACATTAACGGCAACCCTACCATGTTACTTAAATGCGTTAACAGGTAAAGGTGTTCATGTTGTTACTGTGAATGATTACCTTGCTAAGCGTGATGCAGAGACAAACCGCGAATTATTTGAATTCTTAGGCATGACAGTTGGTATTAATGTACCGAATATGCCACCGCAAGAAAAAAAATTAGCTTATCAATCCGATATATTATACGGAACAAACAATGAGTTTGGTTTTGACTATCTACGTGACAACATGGCTTTCCGTGCTGAAGACCGTGTTCAACGTGAGCGTTATTTTGCGGTAATCGATGAAGTGGATTCCATTTTAATCGATGAAGCTCGTACTCCATTGATCATTTCTGGTCCTGCAGACGACAGTTCTGAACTATACACCCGTATCAATATACTGATCCCTCAACTTGTTAAACAAGATGAAGAAGACAGCGAAGATTACCGTGGTGAAGGTCATTACACATTAGATGAAAAAGGCAAGCAAACTCATTTAACTGAAAATGGTCAAGAATTTGTTGAACAATTACTAAAAGATGAAGGCTTAATGGAAGAAGAGGATACGTTATATTCTCCTGCTAACATTAGTTTACTTCATCATATCAATGCGGCATTACGTGCTCATGTATTGTTTGAAAAAGACGTCGATTATATTGTAAAAGACGATGAAGTTATCATCGTTGATGAACATACTGGCCGTACTATGCCTGGTCGTCGTTGGTCTGAAGGGTTGCACCAAGCTGTAGAAGCGAAAGAAGGTGTGAAAATTCAAAATGAAAACCAAACATTAGCTTCTATCACATTCCAAAACTTCTTCCGTTTATATGACAAACTATCTGGAATGACGGGTACCGCTGATACTGAAGCTTTTGAGTTCCAATCTATTTATGGTTTAGATACGGTTGTTATCCCAACGAACCGTCCAATGACTCGTAATGACATGGGCGATTTGGTCTACATGACTGAAGCTGAAAAATTTGCAGCTATCATTGAGGACATAAAAGCGTGTTCTGAACGTGGTCAGCCAGTATTGGTTGGTACTGTTTCAATTGAAAAATCTGAATTACTTTCAAATGCATTGAAAACAGCAAAAATTAAGCACAACGTTCTTAATGCTAAGTTCCATGAACAAGAAGCCGATATCGTTGCTAATGCGGGTACGTCAAGCGCCGTAACTATTGCTACAAACATGGCTGGTCGTGGTACTGATATCGTGTTGGGTGGTAACTGGCAAGCAGAAGTTGCTAAGTTAGATAATCCGTCTGCGGAACAAGTTCAAACCATTAAAGCGGCTTGGAAAGAAGCGCATGATACGGTTTTGACTGCTGGTGGTCTTCATATTATTGGTACAGAACGTCATGAATCACGTCGTATTGATAATCAATTACGTGGTCGTGCTGGTCGTCAAGGTGATGCTGGTTCTTCACGTTTCTACTTATCAATGGAAGATGCGTTAATGCGTATCTTTGCTTCAGATCGTGTGTCTAACATGATGAAAAAGTTAGGTATGGAAGAAGGCGAAGCGATTGAGCATCCTTGGGTAACTAAAGCGATAGAAAACGCACAACGTAAAGTTGAAGGTCGTAACTTCGATATTCGTAAACAATTACTTGAATACGATGATGTTGCAAATGACCAACGTAAAGTCGTTTATGAATTACGTGATGAGTTAATGAACGTTGATGATATCAGTGAAATGATTAATCATAATCGTCAAGACGTACTTGAAGGGTTGTTTGGTCAGTATATTCCGCCACAATCATTAGAAGAAATGTGGGATGTTGAAGGGTTAACGACTCGCCTACGCACTGATTTTGATTTGGATTTACCAATTCAAGAATGGCTAGATAGCGATAATAAACTTCATGAAGATAACCTACGTGAAAAAATTATTGAAAGTGCATTCCAAGTTTATAAAGAGAAAGAAGAGTCTGTTGGCGAATCTGTTCTACGTAACTTTGAAAAAGCCGTGATGCTGCAAACGCTTGATGGATTATGGAAAGAGCACTTAGCGGCGATGGACCATTTACGTCAAGGTATTCATTTACGTGGTTATGCTCAAAAGAACCCGAAACAAGAATACAAGCGTGAGTCATTTGAGTTATTTGAAGGTTTACTTGATACGTTAAAATTAGATGTTGTTTCAATTTTAAGTAAAGTTAGAGTTCAACAACAAGAAGATGTTGAACGTATGGAAGAGCAACGTCGTAAAAATGCAGAAGAAGTTGCTCGACTTCAAAAACTACAGCATCAAAATGCAGAAAATCAACTTGATGATGGTCATTCTTCAGATCAAAACCACTCACCAATGGTACGTGATGAACGTAAAGTTGGACGAAATGAAGTATGCCCATGTGGTTCAGGTAAAAAATACAAACAATGCCATGGTAAAATCTAGTCAGTCATTTACCTGCGCATGAATAAATAAAAAGCCGCTCTTGTTAGCGGCTTTTTTTATAGCGATACCGATTTAAAATTGAAAAATATAGGGAAGATAATGAAGCGTGTACATATTGTGGCTGCGGTCATTTTAAATGAAGAGCAAGATAAAGTGTTCATCACTAAACGCCCAGACAAGGCTCATAAAGGTGGTTTTTGGGAGTTTCCTGGTGGAAAGGTCGAGCTTGATGAAAGTGCAGAGCAGGCATTAATAAGAGAGCTTAACGAAGAGGTTGGGATAGAGACGACGGAATTAAAGTTATTTGAATCGTTAAATCATGACTATTCTGATAAATCGCTCTATTTTGATTTTTTTACTGTGACTAAATTTAATCATTCCCCTTATGGAAAAGAAGGTCAACAGGGACTGTGGGTACCTATTTCTGAATTGAATCAGTATGAATTTCCAGAAGCCAATGTACCGATCTTAAATAAAGTGATGACATGTTACTTAAGATAAATATGAACCTGGATAGAATAGAAAAGGTGAATCATTGAGATTCACCTTTTCTATTTATATGGACGTATTAATACGGTTCTGATGACCATCCATCAGAGTCTGACATATCAGGTGCACCAGCAATTGACTTCTCTTCATCTGCCCATTCACCAAAATCAATCATTTGGCATTTTTTGCTGCAAAAAGGGCGAAATTCACTTTCTGTATTCCAAACGACTTTGTTTTGGCAAGTTGGACATTTCACGATCGTTGGTTGTTGACTGTTCGGTTGTGACATAATTTCCTCAGCAGACAGCAAGGGTAAACTCGATGTCTTTTTCACAATTCTTGTTTGTTTCAAAAGACATAAAGCGTAACGCAAATCGACTTTTATGCCCAGAGATCATTGGGTAGACACCTTGGTCAATCGGGATTTCTAAGCGAAGTAAATTGGAATTTTCCATTTCGCTTTGCATAAATCCATTACGTGCAATCTGAGGTGTATACCGTGCGGTTTCTCTGGTTAAACGTAACCATAGAGATAAAGCATCAGACAGAGAGAGTAATTGAGACATCCAGTTGTGTGTATTTCGACAACGTACATCAAGAGGGAGGTGTAGCCAATGATGAAGTGCAGGTAAATCGAAACAGCAATCGCCACCAGGAATAAAGAAACGTTGCTTCAATGCAGAAAGAAAGCGATCTTCTTTTAGGCTATGTCCTGGGCGAGTCGTTTGCATTAGGTTTTGGTGAACTTGACTTATTTGTTCTAATACGGAAAGAAGCGCAGATTGATCGACGCCTTCAATATTCATCCATGCACGGTATTGTAAACGCAGTTTCTCTAAGTCTTTACCTAGATCGGCTTTGACTTGAACTTGCTCTAAAATATCCAACATATGGAATAAAGAGCTAAAGAACACTTGGTATTCGTAAGGTTGTGTTAAATCAGCAGAATGACCAAGCTTACGCAATAGAGATTCTATACGTAAATAAATTCGAGTCCTTTCATTTAAAGGATGTTCAAACTTTTGCATTCCAAGTCCATTCATAGTCGTTATCAATTCTTTTCTTCTATCTTAGAGGCTTGAGACAATACCAGATATTTCTGATGTAGAAGAGCAATTTTGCTATTAAGGTCTACATTTTGTTGGTTATTATCAATGACATCATCGGCAATCGCTAGACGTTGCTCTCGACTTGCTTGAGAAGCAAGAATAGCATTAACTTGTTCATTAGTTACTCTATCACGATTCATTGTTCGATTAATTTGAGTTTGCTCCGAAACATCAACAATGAGAATACGATTTGCTAAGTTTTGTAGATTGTTTTCAACTAATAGAGGGACAACGAGTAAAGCGTATGGCGCTTGAGTCAGAGTAATCTGATGTTGCATCTCTTGGCGAATTAAAGGATGAAGTAAATTATTTAGCCATTCTTTTTCTTTTGGAGCAGAAAAAATACGTTGTCGTAACTCTGCACGATTTAAACTGCCATCACTTAATAAAATCGAGGATCCAAAATGCGCTTCGATTTGGTGTAATCCGTTTGTTTTCGGTTTAACAACGTCACGAGCAATGATATCGGCATCAACAATATCAATGTCATATAATTGGTTAAATTTATCTGCAATTGTCGTTTTACCACTGCCTATACCACCCGTAATAGCGATGACATAACTCATACGGGAAACCCTAGAATTGAGGTGAAGTACCATTGGCTAATTTCTTGGCCCCACAATAAACATATCCAACCTGCAATCGCGAGATAAGGACCAAATGGAATGGCTTTGTCATACCCATTTTTTTGTGCCCTTAACATTGCAATGCCAATGATGGCACCAACAATAGAAGACAATAAAACGATTAATGGCAATTGTTGCCAACCAAGCCAAGCACCAAGTGCGGCTAATAATTTAAAGTCCCCATAACCCATGCCTTCTTTACCGGTTAATAATTTAAATGCCCAATAAATGGACCATAATATTAAATAACCAGCCATGGCTCCAATGACCGAATCCATTAAGCTGACTGAACTCCAACCGACTAAGGATAAGTATAGGCCAGTCCACAGTAATGGCAGCGTTATTTGATCGGGGAGTAACATGGTATCGATATCAATAAAGGTTAATGCAATAAGCGTTAGAGTAAAAAGAACGGCAGCAATAGCAAAATAAGAAAATGGTAATAAGTAAGAGACGCCAAAACACATTGCGCCTGACAGAAGCTCAATGGCAGGATAACGGAAGCTAATAGGATTACTGCATTGACGGCATTTTCCACGCAACAACAACCAGCTAATAACGGGAATGTTATCGTAAAATTTTATTTGAGTATTGCATTTAGGGCAGCGTGAACGAGGAACACTTAGATTGAATTTTTCTTCTATATCCGCTGTTTTTGGTGTGGATTTCAAATCAGGAAAGCACTCAGTGCATTCTTTTTTCCATTCTTTTTCCATCATTATGGGTAAACGGTAGATGACCACATTTAAAAAGCTACCGACGAGTAGGCCAAATAAAGTAGCAAAGAGAGGAAAGAGCCAAGGGTAGTATTCAAAAGCAGCCATGTGAAATTGCATCCGATATTAATTATATTTTTAGTTAATTAATTTTATCAGAGTTCGGTGCAATGAAGTAGGAGAGAGTCGCGGTAACATGGTTGAATTATTTTAACTTTATCCAATAACGTTCATTAAATTGAAGATAGGAAGGTACATTGATACGACTAACCCTCCAATCATAGTCCCTAAAAATAGAATAATAAAAGGCTCAAGTATTTTACCTAAATTATCCACCGTGTTATCGACGTCATCTTCATATACCAGTGCGACTTTGTTGAGCATATCATCCAGTTGTCCTGATTCCTCCCCTATCATCACCATCTGTAACACCATTTCAGGAAAGGTCTGGGTATGGCGCATGGCTAAATACAGAGGCATACCTGCTGCGGTATTTTGTTGTACGGAGAGAATCGCTTGTTGGTAATGAAGATTACCCGCAGTTTTACTGGTGGTGTGTAAGCTATGTAGAATGGGTAAGCCAGAGCTAAAACTGGTTGCTAGCGTTCGACTAAATTTAGCAATCGCGGCTTTAGATAATACGGTTCCAATGATGGGGATCTGAAGACTACGTCGACTGACCATTAATCTAAATTGATAGGATTTTTTTTCAGTAAATTGAGCGAGAGAATAGCGGAAACAATCATTAATAAAATCAAAAAACCATAGCTTTGAAGAAAATGTGAAGCATTGACAACTTGTTGGGTAAACCAAGGCAGCTCGGCTCCGAACCCTTTAAAAATAGATTCAAATTCTGGAATAACAAAAGTTAGCATTAATACTGTCACGGTAATGGCGATGATAAAAACCATGCTAGGGTAAATCATCGCTTTGATGACTTTAGCTCTAAGCGTTTCACTTTTTTCTCTGTATTCCGCGAGACGAGAGAAGGCAAGAGAAAGGCTCCCTGTTTCTTCTCCGGTTGCTACGAGATCAATATAAAAAGAATCAAAATGTGAGCAACTGGTTGAAAGTGCTTTTGACAGTTGGGTTCCCGCTTCAATCGACAAGCAAACTTGATTTAGAATGGATTTCATTTCTGCTTTGATATTGTTTTCAGCAATCAGATGCAAAGATTGAACGATAGGAACACCTGCCCCTAGCATTGTCGCAAGTTGTCGGGTGAAGAGGGTAATGTCTTTTCGCTTAACGGCATGTCGCATTTTTTCAAAGCTAGAAATACTGCGTTTTTTTAGTTTTTTAATCTGAATGCTTTGAGCGGTAAGTTTTGCTCTGACTTCGGTATCGGTAAGAGCCATAATTTTACCTGATACCTTTTTTCCTGTGCTATTGATACCACGCCAATGGAAGTTTTTTAAGGTCGGTGTTTTTACTTTTGTTGTTTTTTTTAGCATGGGGAAATTCACTTTACTGCTGAGTGATTAAAAATACAGAACACGAGTTAATTCTTGTAAGCTGGTTGTACCATCTTCGAGGCGTTTAATTCCTGATGTGGCTAAATTATCCATGCCTTGCTTGATAGCAAGTTGTTCAATCTGTCTTACCGTTGCGCCTTTTAAAATCGCAATGGAAAGCTCTCGGGTAAAGGGCATCACTTCGTAAATACCAATTCGCCCTGAATAGCCATGCGTACATTCATTACAGCCTTCAGTGTGCGCTTGAAAAACAGTGCCTAATAAATCAATACCATATTCTTCTCTGATCTCTGGGGTTAATGGATCGATAGCTTTGCAATGAGGGCAAAGCCTTCTTGCTAATCGTTGAGCAATGATAAGAGTAAGAGAGGAGGCAAGGTTAAAATTCTCGATCCCCATATTTCCTAAACGTACCACTGTTTCTGCCGCTGAGTTGGTATGAAGTGTTGAAAGAACTAAGTGCCCAGTTTGTGCGGCTTTTACTGCGATTTCGGCTGTTTCTAGATCTCGGATCTCTCCGACCATTACAATATCGGGATCTTGACGAAGAAATGATCGCAAGGCGTAAGCAAAGGTAAATCCAATTTTAGGGTTTACTTGAACTTGGTTAATGCCATTCAGATTTATTTCGACAGGATCTTCTGCGGTGGAGATGTTTTTTTCTGTCGTATTTAAAATGTTTAGGCCAGAGTAAAGAGATACGGTTTTGCCACTGCCGGTCGGGCCCGTCATTAAGATCATGCCTTGAGGGCGTTTTAATGCCGTTAGGTATAACTCTTTTTGGGCGTCACTGTAGCCGAGTTTGTCGATATCCAAACTGGCCGCGCTGCTGTCTAATAATCGAAGAACAATCTTCTCTCCCCATAACGTAGGAAGAGAGGACACGCGCATATCAATGGAGACTTCGCTGTTCAGTTTAAGTTTGATGCGTCCGTCTTGTGGTAATCGTCGCTCTGCGATATCAAGTTTTGCCATGATTTTTAAGCGGGCTGAAAGATGACGACTTAAATGAGAAGAAGGACTACTGTTCTCTACTAAAATCCCATCACAACGAAAACGCACACGATAAGTTTCTTCATAAGGTTCAAAGTGAATATCAGAAACGCCTTTTCGAACGGCCTCTAGTAATATTTGGTTTATAAAACGGGTAACCGGGGCGTCGTCTTGGCTGAGATCTTCTGTGAATACCATTTCATCATTTGATATATCAACCAGTGATGCGAGCTCATCTTGGGTGATTTCTTTATTTTGTGATGGCAGTGAATCCGATAACCCTTTCCCATAAAGACGCCGAATGGCCGCTTGAAGCTGTCCTTCGTCAGCTAACACTAATTCAATTTGTTTGTTGGTAGTGAAACGAAAATCATCCTCAATTTGAGCAATACTTGGATCACTCACTGCGAGTCGAATCAAGCCGTGATCATAATGAATCGGCAATGCTTGATGTTGGGTTATGAGCTCTCTTAGTCCTAATTTTTGACAGCACGTGGCGTAATCATATTGAGCGACATTAATGACATCCAAACCAAAAATTTGAGAAAGATGACTGATTAATTCATCAGGTGTAAAAATATGAGCAGCTAAAAGCGCAGAAGGCACAGTGTGTGCCCCTGATTGAACGTGTTCGATAATGGTATTTTCTTGCGTCAAGCTGATGAGTTCAGCTTGACGCAAGATTGAAGCTAGGTTGGTGTGCATTATTATGGTGTTACTATTTTGCAACCATCCATAACAGGAACACCTGTAGATGGAGTACAAGACCAACCAGTGTCAGAATTTCTTGCTAGTGTTAATGTTTTGCCATTTAAAGCACTGTCTGAACCGAAAGTAAATACAATAGCGCTATCAACAAGAGGATCTGTTATTACCCCTAAGGTATTTGCTTTAGCAGTTGTTCCTAGTTGAGCTAATGTTGGTTGAGTAGTACCGCTTTCTTGAAAGAATAATTCTGCCGGTGTTTGCAGTGCTTTAATTGTTGCTAACCCAGACGCAGCCTCACTTTTTGAAACATAATCTTTATAAGCAGGAATAGCTATTGCTGATAACACACCAATGATGGCAACTACGATCATTAATTCAATTAAGGTGAAGCCTTTCTGTCCTTGACGCTTGTTCATTACTTTCTCCAATATAAATCAGGCTGATTTATGTTTTATTTGATGCGTGAAATAATAAAACGAATGGGGAGATATAATAGAAGGAAAAATAGGCACTTCGAGTGAGGTTGCACTTTATTATGTGCTTATTGAGGAGTTACAAATCTAATACGACGCACTTCAATTTATGCTCTTTTTTAATGATCTGTAGATCGCAATTCTTATTTTAGAAACAAATGGTTAAGTGATATTTATCATAATGGATATATGTGGTGTTCATCAAAGAAAGTAGATGATTTTTATGTTCAGTTTAAACAAAAAGAGCCAACCATTAAGGCTGGCTCTTTTATAAAACAAGGTGAGATTAATTTATTTAAAACGCATGGATAAATCCATTGCAGTAAGGTGCTTAGTTAAGGCGCCCACAGAGATATAATTGACCCCTGTTTCTGCGTATTCCGCGATGGTATCTAAAGTGACATTACCTGAATTTTCTAATGCAGCACGACCTGCGTTTAGTTTAACGGCTTCACGCATCATGTCTGTGGTGAAATTATCGAGCATAATAATATCAGCCCCTGCATCAATGGCTTGTTGCAACTCTTCTAAACTTTCTGTTTCGACTTCTACAGGCTTGCCCGGATTCAATTCTTTTGCCGTTGAAATGGCCTTTTCAATGCCACCACATGCAATGATGTGGTTTTCTTTAATTAGATAAGCATCAAACACACCGATACGATGATTATAACCACCGCCACACGCGACGGCGTATTTTAATGCACTGCGTAACCCTGGGATGGTTTTACGCGTATCAAGTAAGCGGCATTTTGTGTGTGCGATTTTTTCAGCATAGGTTGCGGTAATAGTCGAACAACCAGACAACGTTTGAATAAAGTTCATCGCATTACGCTCACCCGTTAGTAGGGCGCGTGAAGGGCCGCTTAATGTACAAAGTGTTTGGTTTGGTTTTACTTTGTCGCCATCTTCTACGTGCCATTCAATCGTAACGGTCCCGCCTAATTGTTTAAATACTTCTTCGGCCCACATTTTTCCACAAAATACACCGTGTTCTCGGGTAATAATCGTCGCAACAGATTGACTGTCTTCTGAGATTAAACTTGCTGTGATATCAGCAGAAACATCAAGTGTTCCTCCTAGATCTTCACGAAGTGTATCGGCAACGGCGCGAGTAATTTCAGCAGGAAGTTGCTGTTTTAAATATTCAAGACGAGAGTCGCTGTCGTGGGTTTTAATCATGCTGAGGTCCATTGAATTATTTGAAATAAGTTGATTCACACAATAATACTCGCGCTAGAGCAGAATTTCATCATAAGATACCTAAAGTTACTTCAATTTATGTAGGAATAGATATGAGATTCACGTTATCAACAACGCATTGGATCAATGAAGCGAAACACGTTGTCTCGCCATTTTATGACGAACGCTCCGATGACTTAGACATATCTTTACTTGTGGTACACAACATCAGCTTACCGCCGGGTCAGTTTGGTGGCCCTTATATTGAACAATTATTTACCGGTACTTTAAATCCGAACGAACACCCATTCTTTAACGTTATCCATCAATTTAAAGTGTCTGCCCATTGTTTGATTCGTCGAGATGGGCGTGTTATTCAATTTGTGCCCTTTAATTCTCGAGCGTGGCATGCGGGAGCATCGTCGTTTGCGGGCAGATCGAAATGCAATGATTACAGTATCGGCATTGAATTAGAAGGAACGGATTCAGTGGCCTATACTGAGGAGCAGTATCAATCACTGGCTTCATTAACAAAGGTGATACAACAGCATTACCCGTTAGTAAAGGATGATCGTATTACGGGTCATCAGTATATAGCGCCGCTTAGAAAGACGGATCCGGGGCTGTCTTTTCATTGGGAAAAGTATAATAAGTTAAGAAAATAGGGGAGTTACCTCTGAAAAGGTATATACATTGTTAGGGGTTGTGGCACAATCTTTTTGCCTCACAAATCAAATTGGTCTGACCAATTATTTCAAATATGTTTTTATATTGTTAATTAACGGTATATGGCAACTTCGTTCCATGATTCAAATCAACTTTTATCTAGACAGATCGTCTTTTTTTATGATAAATTTCAGCTCAGTTAAAATTGGTATTACCAATTAATTAGAATGACGAATGACTCACGGTAAAGTGAGCGGTAATCAACTTAAATCAGGTTGAGCTACGATGGCATATCAAAGGATCCGTCAGCCAAAATTGTCCGATGCAATCGAACAAGAACTTGAACGGCTGATATTAGAAGGAACCCTTTCTCCGGGACAGAAGTTACCCGCAGAAAGAGAGTTAGCAAAACAATTTGATGTTTCTCGTCCTTCTGTGCGAGAGGCAATACAACGTTTAGAAGCGAAGCATTTATTAACTCGCCGTCAAGGTGGTGGTACGTTTGTTAATAAAGGCTTGTGGCAAAGCTTTTCAGAGCCGTTGCTCGATTTATTGGCAACACACCCTGAAACGCAATTTGACTTACTGGAATCGCGTCACGCGTTAGAAGGTATTTCTGCTTATTACGCGGCTTTACGTGGTAATGAAGAAGATTTCAAACGGATTAAAGAGTCACATGAATTAATCCAACAAGCGCAACAGGATGGTGATTTAAAAGCAGAAGCCTCTGCGGTTATGCACTGTCTTATTACGGTCACTGAATCAGCGCATAATGTGGTATTACTTCACATGGTGCGCAGTTTAGAGCCGTTGCTTGAGCAAAACGTATTACAAAACTTTACCTTATTAAATCGTCGCGAAGCGGTGGTTGAAAAGGTGAGAGCACATAGAGCAGAAATGGTAGAAGCGATTGTGTCAGGAAAGCCTGAAGAGGCTCGTTTGGCATCTCATTCTCATCTTGCTTATATTGAAGAAACATTGTTGGAATTGACAAAAGAAGAGAGTCGCCGAGAGTGCTCACTTCGTCGAATTCAACAAAGTAATGACATGAATTAATCTGATTCATTTCATTGTCACCCTATTTGAACCAACAAATAAAAGGATAGCTCGCATGTCTGACATGAAGCATGACGTTGATGCACTAGAAACTCAAGATTGGTTAGAAGCTCTTGAGTCAGTTGTACGTGAAGAGGGTGTTGAACGCGCCCAGTATCTATTAGAGCAAGTTCTTGATAAAGCTCGTTTAGATGGTGTTGATATGGCTACAGGTATCAATACAAACTACATCAATACCATCCCAGCAACGCAAGAACCTGCGTACCCTGGTGATGTTACTCTTGAGCGTCGTATCCGTTCAATTATTCGTTGGAACGCAATCATGATCGTTCTACGTGCTTCTAAGAAAGATTTGGATCTAGGCGGCCACATGGCGTCTTACCAATCTGCAGCAGCATTTTACGAAGTCTGTTTTAACCATTTCTTCCGTGCTCCGAATGAGACGGATGGTGGTGATTTAGTTTATTACCAAGGTCATATCTCTCCAGGTATCTATTCTCGTGCATTCGTTGAAGGTCGTTTAACGGAAGAGCAACTAGATAACTTCCGTCAAGAAGTTGATGGTAAAGGTATTCCTTCTTACCCGCACCCTAAACTGATGCCTGAATTCTGGCAGTTCCCTACCGTATCTATGGGTCTTGGTCCTATTTCTGCAATCTATCAAGCGCGTTTCCTTAAGTACCTTGATGGCCGTGGCATGAAAGAAACATCAGCACAACGTGTTTACGCGTTCCTAGGTGATGGTGAGATGGATGAGCCAGAATCACGCGGTGCGATCTCTTTCGCTGCTCGTGAAAAACTGGACAACCTATGTTTCTTAATTAACTGTAACCTACAGCGTCTAGATGGCCCTGTTATGGGTAACGGTAGCATCATTCAAGAACTAGAAGGCCTATTTAAAGGCGCTGGCTGGAATGTTGTTAAAGTTATTTGGGGCAGCAACTGGGATTCACTACTTGCTAAAGACACGACTGGTAAGCTTCTTCAGTTAATGAACGAAACTATCGATGGTGATTACCAAACATTCAAATCTAAAGATGGTGCTTACGTACGTGAGAACTTCTTTGGTAAATACCCAGAAACAGCAGCACTTGTTGCTGACATGACTGATGACGAAATCTTCGCTCTTAAGCGTGGTGGTCATGACTCATCTAAACTGTTTGCTGCATTCAACAATGCAAAAGAAACAAACGGTAAGCCAACAGTAATCCTAGCTAAAACAGTTAAAGGTTACGGCATGGGTGATGCAGCTGAAGGTAAGAACATTGCACACGGTGTTAAGAAAATGGACATGACTCATGTTCAACACTTACGTGATCGTTTAGGCCTACAAGACATTCTTTCTGATGAGAAGATTAAAGAACTGCCTTATCTAACACTAGAAGAAGGTTCTGCAGAGTACAAATACCTACACGCTCGTCGTGATGCGCTACATGGTTATACGCCTAAGCGTCTGCCTAAGTTCACTCAAGAATTCATTGTTCCTGAAGTTAACGCGTTTGATGCTCTTCTTGGTGAACAAAAGCGTGATATCTCTACGACAATGGCATTTGTTCGTGCGCTTAACGTTCTTCTTAAAGACAAAAATATTGGTAAGAACATTGTTCCTATCATTGCCGATGAAGCTCGTACTTTTGGTATGGAAGGTTTATTCCGTCAGGTTGGTATCTATAACCCACACGGCCAAACATATACTCCTGAGGATAAAGGCATTGTTTCTTACTACAAAGAAGCAACGTCTGGTCAAGTACTTCAAGAAGGCATCAATGAGTTAGGTGCTATGTCTTCATGGGTTGCCGCAGCAACGTCATACAGCACTAACGATCTTCCTATGATCCCATTCTACATTTACTACTCTATGTTCGGTTTCCAACGTGTTGGTGATATGGCATGGATGGCGGGTGACCAACAAGCACGTGGTTTCCTATTAGGCGCTACTGCAGGTCGTACTACGCTAAATGGTGAAGGTCTACAACACGAAGATGGTCACTCACACATTCAAGCGAACACCGTGCCTAACTGTATCTCTTACGATCCAACATTCGCTTACGAATTAGCGATCATCATGCAAGACGGTATTCGTCGCATGTACGGTGAAAACCAAGAGAACATTTATTACTACCTAACGCTAATGAATGAAAACTACGCAATGCCAGCAATGCCACAAGGCGCTGAAGAAGGCATTCGTAAAGGTATTTATAAGCTTGAGTCTTACGTTGGTGATAAAGCTAAAGTTCAATTAATGAGCTCTGGTACTATCATGAACGAAGCACGTAAAGCGGCTCAAATTTTGAGTGAAGAGTACGGTGTTGCTTCTGATGTTTACTCTGTGACATCGTTCAATGAATTGACTCGTGACGGCCAAGCGGTAGAGCGTGACAACATGCTTCACCCTGAAGCTGCAACGAAAGTACCTTACATTACTCAAGTTCTTGGTAACGAACCTGCAATCGCAGTAACGGATTACATGAAGAACTACGCTGAGCAAGTACGTGCATTCGTTCCTGCTGAGTCTTACAAAGTACTTGGTACTGATGGTTTTGGTCGTTCAGACAGCCGTGAGAACTTACGTCGTCACTTCGAAGTTAACGCAGGCTACGTTGTAGTTGCTGCTCTAGCTGAACTTGTGAAACGTGGTGATATTGATAAATCTGTAGTTGCAGAAGCAATTGCTAAATTCAATATCGATACTGAAAAAACTAACCCGCTATACGCATAAGGTAGAAAACAATGACAATCGAAATTAATGTACCTGACATCGGTGCAGATGAGGTTGAAGTAACTGAGATTCTAGTTAAGGTCGGTGACCGAGTTGAAGAAGAGCAGTCACTGATCACTGTTGAAGGCGACAAAGCTTCAATGGAAGTTCCAGCGTCTCAAGCGGGTATCGTTAAAGAAATTAAGATTTCTGAAGGCGACACAGTATCAACCGGTTCTTTAATCATGATCTTTGAAGTAGAAGGTGCTACGGCATCTGCTGCTCCAGCAGTTGAAGCGGCTGCTCCTGTCGCTGCTCCTGCGGCATCTGTTGCTGAGCTTAAAGAAGTTCACGTTCCAGATATCGGTGGTGATGAAGTTGAAGTAACTGAAATCATGGTAGCGGTTGGCGATACAGTAGAAGAAGAGCAATCTTTAATTACTGTTGAGGGCGACAAAGCCTCGATGGAAGTTCCTGCACCATTTGCGGGTACTATCAAAGAGATCAAGATTACTGCTGGCGATAAAGTATCGACTGGTTCTTTAATCATGACGTTTGTTGTTGAAGGTGCAGCGCCAGTTGCGGCTCAAGCGACAGCAGCACCGGTCGCACAAGCAGCTCCAGCGGCGGCACCAGTTGTTGCGGCTTCTGCTCCAGCAGCTACGGGCGAATTTGAAGCAAACAATGAGTACGCACACGCATCTCCTGTTGTTCGCCGTCTTGCTCGTGAGTTTGGTGTAAATCTTGCTAAAGTTAAAGGTACTGGCCGTAAAGACCGTATCCTAAAAGAAGACGTTCAAAGCTTTGTTAAAGATGCACTTAAGCGTCTTGAGTCTGGTGCTGCAGCATCAAACAAAGGTGGTGACGGTTCTGCTCTTGGTTTACTTCCATGGCCGAAAATTGATTTCAGCAAGTTTGGTGAAACTGAAGTTAAAAAACTGTCTCGTATTAAGAAGATTTCTGGTGCTAACTTGCACCGTAACTGGGTAATGATTCCACACGTTACACAGTGGGATAATGCAGATATCACAGAGCTAGAAGCATTCCGTAAAGAACAGAATGCAATCGAAGCGAAGAACGATACGGGTATGAAGATCACGCCATTAGTGTTCATCATGAAAGCGGTAGCAAAAGCACTAGAAGCATTCCCATCGTTTAACTCTTCTTTATCTGATGATGGTGAAAGCGTCATTCTTAAGAAGTACGTAAACGTAGGTATCGCTGTTGATACACCAAACGGTCTTGTTGTTCCTGTCTTTAAAGACGTGAACAAAAAAGGCATTTACGAGCTATCTGAAGAGCTAATGGCTATTTCTAAGAAAGCACGTTCTGGCAAATTGACTGCGTCTGATATGCAAGGTGGTTGTTTCACAATCTCAAGCCTTGGTGGTATCGGTGGTACCGCATTTACTCCTATCGTAAATGCACCAGAAGTAGGTATCCTTGGGGTATCGAAATCTGAAATCAAACCTGTATGGAATGGCAAAGAGTTCGCTCCTCGCCTACAGCTTCCTCTGTCTTTATCATACGATCACCGTGTGATTGATGGTGCAGAAGGTGCTCGTTTCATTACTTACCTAAACAGTGCATTATCAGACATTCGTCGCTTAGTACTGTAATTAGCGGTAATTGAAATAAACAATAAGGTGGCAAATAAGCCGCCTTATTGCTTCATAAATTGAAGGGAAATCTTCAGTTTTTTTGAATTAAATTAAATACAATTTACGAATATTATTGTCTCTCTCTTAGAGTCGTCGTAACGTGAATTGTTGTCTAGCTCACAGGCTAACCCAATCTTGCTTTCACACTGTTAACATCTATGTAAAATAAAGTCAGTCTGAAAACAATAATAGAATATCGGTCAGCCTGTTAGGGAAATGACTATAACGAGGTCAAAATGAGCAAAGAAATTAAAGCACAAGTTGTCGTACTTGGTGCCGGCCCTGCTGGTTACTCTGCCGCATTCCGTTGTGCAGATTTAGGTTTAGAAACAGTTATCGTTGAACGTTACAACACGCTTGGTGGTGTATGTTTGAATGTGGGTTGTATCCCATCAAAAGCCTTGCTTCACGTAGCTAAAGTTATCGAAGAAGCAAAAGCGATGGCCGCTCACGGTATCGTATTTGGTGAACCTCAAACTGACATCGATAAGATCCGTTTGTGGAAAGAAAAAGTAGTAACACAACTAACTGGCGGTCTTGGCGGTATGGCCAAGATGCGTAAAGTAACGGTAGTTAATGGCTTTGGTAAATTTACTGGTGCTAATACTATTGAAGTGACTGCTGAAGATGGCAATACAACAATCAATTTTGATAATGCGATTGTTGCTGCTGGTTCTCGTCCAATTAAACTGCCATTCATCCCACATGAAGATCCACGTATTTGGGATTCAACGGATGCACTTGAGCTAAAAGAAGTCCCTAAGAAGCTGCTTATTATGGGCGGTGGTATTATCGGTCTAGAAATGGGTACGGTTTACCATGCTCTGGGTTCTCAAGTTGATGTTGTTGAGATGTTTGACCAGGTTATTCCTGCGGCAGATAAAGATATCGTTAAAGTTTACACTAAACGTATCAAAGACAAATTCAATCTAATGCTTGAAACGAAAGTGACAGCAGTAGAAGCAAAAGAAGACGGTATTTACGTATCAATGGAAGGCAAAAAAGCACCAGCAGAAGCTGAGCGTTATGATGCTGTTCTTGTTGCTATCGGCCGTGTTCCTAATGGTGCTTTATTAGACGTTGAAAAAGCAGGAGTTGCTGTTGATGAGCGTGGTTTCATCAATGTAGATAAGCAAATGCGTACTAATGTACCTCATATTCATGCCATTGGTGATATCGTAGGTCAACCTATGCTTGCACACAAAGGCGTGCATGAAGGTCATGTTGCTGCGGAAGTTATTTCTGGTAAGAAGCACTACTTCGATCCTAAAGTAATTCCTTCAATTGCGTACACGGAGCCCGAAGTTGCTTGGGTTGGTAAAACAGAGAAAGAAGCAAAAGCTGAAGGCATCAACTACGAAGCTGCAAGCTTCCCTTGGGCCGCATCAGGTCGTGCAATCGCTTCAGATTGTGCAGATGGTCTTACTAAGCTTCTTTTTGATAAAGATACTAACCGTGTTATCGGTGGTGCTATTGTTGGTACTAACGCTGGTGAGCTTCTTGGTGAAATCGGTCTTGCAATTGAAATGGGTTGTGATGCTGAAGATATCGCATTAACTATCCATGCTCACCCAACATTGCATGAATCAATTGGTATGGCTGCTGAAATTTATGAAGGTTCTATTACTGACCTTCCAAATGCAAAAGCCGTTAAGAAAAAATAATTTTCTTTTAAACCAATAGAATTTAAATATAAAAAAACCGCTGACTTATCAGCGGTTTTTTATTATCTTCTGAATCTACTTAGTAAGCGTGCGGGGAACTACACCTAACAAATAAAATTCATTATGCGTATCTTACGATCTTTCATTTAACGAGAACGTAATTATGCAAAAAGATAAAAAGAGAACACCAGAGCAATGGCACGCTCTATTTGAATCTCAGCAATCTAGCAAGCTTAGTGCCGCTGAATTTTGTCGTAACCATAATATTCTGCCAAAGACATTTAGTGCACGTAAAGCACGATGGAAACAAAAGATTAACGCTTCTACTTTCTTGAAAGTAGAAGCGTTAACATCAACTATCATCGCCACTCCACAATTACCAGATATTCAACTTTCTATCGGAAAATTGCGATTAACATTGCCAGCTAATACTGAACCTCACTGGATAGGACTCTTATTAAAAGGGTATCAATCATGAATGTATTTACTGATGTTTCCACCATTTATCTTCATCGTGATTTTGTCGATTTTCGCAAGGCCATTAATGGCCTTGTCGTGATTGTTGAGCAAGAAATGCAACTATCACCGTTTAGTGATGCTCTATTTATATTTTGCAATAAGCCTCGTGATAAACTCAAAATATTGTATTGGGATAAACAGGATTCGCTTTATGGTACAAGCGATTAGATGAAGACCGCTTCAAATGGCCACGAAATATAAATAACGATACGTTAGCATTATCAGAGCAGCAACTGACACTGCTATTACAAGGTTTTGATATCTTAGGACATCAACCGGTACATTATCAAACAACCCTTTAAATAGTTGATTCTCAGTCAAGAATAGGAGGCAACCGATTGATTACCTGTATTATCGTTATATAGTCATCTACATGACTGATAAAATAAAACCACTTCCTGATACCATTGACGAGCTGAAAGCACTTGTGCTTCAGCTTGAAAATAAATATAACCGTCTTCTAGAGCAATTTCGACTGGCTCAACATCAGCGCTTTGGTAAAAGCAGTGAATCTGACTCGACTCAATTTGATTTATTCAATGAAACAGAAGAAGAAATCATCATTGAAAATGATGACACACAAACGATTACCTACACTCGTCAAAAGCCAAAACGCCAACGCTTACCTGAAGACTTACCGCGTACTGTTATTATATCCACGACATAAAAGATAAAACTTGTAAGTGTTGCGGTCTAGAGATGCATGCGATGGGTAAAGACATCAGTGAAAAGTTGGAATTTGTACCAGCTAAAGTGGAAGTTATTCAACATGTTCGTCCTAAATATGCTTGCCGAAATTGTGAAAAAAACAATACTTCAGTAGACATTAAACAAGCCCCAATGCCAGCGTCACCAATCCCTAAAGGGATTGCGACCGCAAGTTTACTTGCTCAAATTATTACGGCTAAATTTCAATACAGTCTTCCACTTTATCGTCAAGAAACGTTATTTCAGCAATGGGGTATCATTATTGGACGGCGAACGATGGCGGATTGGTTAATAAAATGCTCGGTACTATTTACCCCTCTTAATAACGAGTTACATCGTATTTTGCTTGAACAACCCACTCTGCATTGTGATGAAACAACGGTAAATGTGTTGGATGTTGAAAAAGCAAAATGTTATATGTGGGTCTACTGCTCTGGCTATGATTCTCCAGGCTCTGGTGTTTTGCCTGGAATTGTACTTTATGATTATCAATCTAGCAGGCATGGCTACCATCCAGTTAACTTTTTAAAAGGTTATAACGGGTATTTACATACCGATGGTTACCAAGGTTATGAACAAACTGAAGCGATGTTAGTTGGCTGTTGGGCACACGCACGTCGACGATTTATTGAGGCTCAACGTGTTCAAGTAAAAGGGAAAACAGGGAGTGCAGATTGGGTATTGAGTAAAATCCAAAAGCTATACCGGATCGAATCGTTATTAAAAGAGGCTTCCCCTGAAGCCAAGTATGTTGCTAGGCAGACAGAAGCCCGCGATTTACTTAAAGAGCTCCGTGATTGGCTTGATAGCGCAGTTAGTCGAGTATCACCTAAAACAAAATTAGGTGAGGCGATTAGCTATACATTAAATCAATGGGATAAATTAGTTCGTTATATTGATGATGGATTGTTATCTATTGATAACAATCGAGCAGAGCGAGCGGTTAAACCGTTTGTTATCGGCCGGAAAAACTGGTTATTTTCGGGTTCAACGGCTGGTGCAGATTCAAGTGCAATGCTTTACAGCATTGTAGAAACAGCAAAGGCAAACGGATTAATCCCTTACGATTATATTAGGTATTGTCTAGATCGTTTATGTGTTGGATCGCCAGATATCGATTCACTTTTACCTTGGAATGTAAAAGACAAGGTGTAGTTCCCCGCACGCTTACTCTACTTATAGATACACAGCATATTTAAAAAGCAATTTGCCGTTTGTTCTAGTTCTTCATAAGAGCTATTACGGTTTGCTTGAATAAATACAGAGTAACAAATCCCATGAAGCATTTTAGCTAAGTTTTCAGGGGTATGATCATTACATACTTCGTTACGCTCAATCCCTTCAGCAAACATATCATGAATAACTTTTTGGTTATTCACTTGAGTGCTTAAGAAAAGAGGCCATACTTCTTCGCGAGTAGAGGTGCTCCATTCAAACCACACTTTAATCCACTTATTATCCATTTGAACTGTATCTATGATGTTCACGAGTAAAGAGTGAAGATTGGAGCGTACATCTCGGTCTAATGAGATTGAATTGAGAATGAAGTTATGAAATTGTTGTTCAACTCGATTTAATACATCATCAACCAGATCTTCTCGGGTTGGGAAGTAATTAAATACCGTAGCAACAGATACTTGAGCAATTTCTGCTATATCTGCATGACCGCCACGACCAATACCACGTTGAGAAAAAACCTCAATCGCAATATCAAGTAGTTGTTCTTTTCGTTTCTCTGGAGATAGCCTAGTTCTCGGTCTTTTTTGGATCGTTTCCATTTTATTATATCCTTGCCAACAAATTATTATTTTTTATAGGGGTATTATTATTCTCAATAACTGTACATAAGGCTGTTTATATATTCAACAATTATTACGGGTCTCAATCAAATTTTTGACGGAGTTAAAGATTATTCTGTCAAATTACATACATTTGTCATATCAATCTTAACCTTTGATAGCCATAGAAAAGATTATGGAACTATTGAGCGGTATATAATCTTAAAAACTTTTTATAATTGGCGGTATGTCGATTCTTATTTTGTTGTAAACTGTGTCTGTCTAAGTCCTGCCGTTGGTGGGTTTAATGAATAAGTGAGATGGTATGAAGCATACAGTAGAAGTTATGATCTCTGAGCAAGAGGTTAATAAGCGCGTATTAGAGCTAGGAAAGCAAATTTCAGAACACTATAAAGAGTCTGAAGGGCTTGTTATGGTTGGTTTGTTACGTGGTTCATTTGTTTTTATGGCAGATTTAGCTCGTGCGATTGATACTCCAATGACTGTCGATTTTATGACAGCATCAAGCTATGGCAATAGCATGGAAAGCACACGAGATGTACGAATCCTTAAAGATCTTGATGATGATATTAAAGGAAAAGACGTATTATTAGTGGAAGATATTATTGATACTGGTAACACATTGAGTAAAGTATGTGACATTCTTTCTATTCGTGAGCCTAACTCAATCGCAATTTGTACGTTACTTGATAAACCTTCTCGTCGTGAAGTTGAAGTTAAAGTAGATTGGCTTGGTTTCTCTATTCCTGATGAATTTGTTGTGGGTGTGGGTATTGATTACGCTCAAAAGTACCGTAATTTACCTTATATTGGTAAAGTTGTTCCTCAAGAATAACGTGAGTCAAAAATAATAATTAAATAAAAAAGCCAAAGAAAATACCCTTTCTTTGGCTTTTTTATTGATACTTCTATTATCTGTGGTGTGTAGATAAAAATAGGGTATTTAAGGGACTTAACTGTATATTTATAGGATAAATGATGTTCTATTTATCTATTTCCATTAATTTATTTTGTTTTTTTTATACTGTTATTTTGTACTTGATTAATAATTGCCAGTGGTTACAATTTAACCGTAAATAAGTTTTTACAACTCACCCATTTAAAGAATTAATTTTAGTTTAGGAGGCTCAACATGTTGGTATTTCATTCATTAAAACAACGTTGTGCTGATTTTATATTGTTGACATCTGTAAACGATCGAAACTGGTAATTAATTCGTAATCTTTTTATAGGCTGCGATTATTGCGGCTATATAAAAAGAGATCCCCATCTCTTCGTATTTTTTAGTCGTAATATATTTGCCTTATTTTGGAGAAATATTATGCGACATTCACTATATCTACATTTAGCTACGTTATTAATTAAAGCTGACTTTGCTCGAGAAGAGAGAGAGTGGAAGCGGAAAGTACGTAAAGTTAGATATGAAATTCCATTCGGAAATGAGTATTTACTTAAAGACATCGGTTTGCATTTTGATGGTCGTACGATTAATGATTTAGAGATCCCAACAATAAAAGCAGAACGCCAAATGCGTCATCTTCGTCGACTTGTTCGGTTGAAAATTACAACGTAGTGATAACCAGAAGGAAATATCCTTCTGGTTTATTTAGCAATAACATTGAGTAAATCTTAAAAAAGAGCAGATTATCTGCTCTTTTTTGATTTATGCTTTACTTACAGGGTTCGTTATAATAGCCATTGCGGCTTGGTAAGATATTTCTAAGGATTCTCTGCTGTGCCCTTTGACACCAAGATCATTTAAAACACCATCTCCCATACCATAAACGACACCATGAACATGAACTTCTTGGCCTCGTTCCCATGCATTTTGCATAATGGTAGAATTACCTACGTTATAAACTTGTTCCGCTACATTTATTTCACATAATTTATCACCCCATTCTTCACGAGGAAGGAAGCCAAATAAAGTACGATGTTTTAAATATAAGTCTCTGATATGTAGTAGCCAATTATTGATTAAACCTAATTGAGGGTTATCAATTGCGGCATTTACACCGCCACAACCATAGTGGCCGCAAACAATTATATGTTTGACTTTCAATACATCGACCGCATATTGGAGTACAGATAAGCAATTTAAATCTGTATGAATAACTTGGTTCGCTACATTACGGTGTACAAAAAGCTCACCTGAATGTAATCCGGTTAGGCGTTCTGCCGGTACTCGACTGTCAGAGCAGCCAATCCATAAATAATCTGGATTTTGTCCTTCTTCTAACTGAATGAAGAATTCTGGATTTTCAGATTTGATTTTTTTAGACCATTTACTGTTATTGGCAAAGAGTTCTTTTAATTCTGGCATGGTAAGTCCTTCTATTTATCCTGCTTTACTATACACAAGCTTTTGATTTATCAAATCCGATTTGTTGTAAATATTTCAATAAGAAGATAACAAAATATGAATGCATTAGAAATTACACAATTAACGAAGACGTATGCAGGTGGTGTTCAAGCCTTGAAAGGAGTTTCGTTAAACGTTGAAAAAGGCGATTTTTACGCATTACTTGGTCCAAACGGAGCGGGTAAGTCGACGACGATAGGAGTTATCAGCTCCCTTGTAAATAAAACATCAGGAAAGGTGAGTGTTTTTGGCTACGACATTGACTCCCATTTAGTTCAAGCTAAACAACAAATTGGTTTAGTTCCGCAAGAGTTTAACTTCAATCCGTTTGAAACAGTGAAACAAATTGTTATGCAACAGG
The DNA here is from genome assembly GCF_000196495.1 of Aliivibrio salmonicida LFI1238. NCBI lineage: Bacteria > Pseudomonadati > Pseudomonadota > Gammaproteobacteria > Vibrionales > Vibrionaceae > Aliivibrio > Aliivibrio salmonicida. The sequence goes on along the minus strand of NC_011312.1, from coordinate 2,830,419 downwards.
CGGGTTATTATGGGGTGTCACGTGCTTTGGCAGCAGAAAGGGCTGAAATCTATTTATCTAAATTGGATCTATGGGAAAAGAGAAATGAACGTGCTCGCCACCTTTCTGGGGGAATGAAACGTCGCCTGATGATAGCAAGGGCATTAATGCATGAACCTCAGTTGTTGATTTTAGATGAGCCTACGGCGGGCGTTGATATCGAATTACGTCGTTCTATGTGGGAGTTTCTAAAAGAAATTAATGAACAAGGAGTGACGATTATTTTAACCACTCACTACCTTGAGGAGGCTGAAATGTTATGTCGAAATATAGGGATCATCAATAAAGGCGAAGTCATTGAAAATACGTCAATGAAAGCATTATTGAATAAATTGCAAGTTGAAACGTTTATTTTAGATTTGGCTGAAGGTAGCCCTGAACCTATTCTGGAAGGGGCGAAGGTAACGAATGGCAAAGAGGGGTCAATTGAAGTTGAGATTGATAAGTCACAAGGTTTAAATTATTTATTTGAACAGTTAAATCACCAAGGAGTTAATGTGCTGTCTATGCGTAATAAGGCAAACCGATTAGAAGAGCTATTTGTTAGTATTGTTCGTAATGGAGATGCTAAGTAATGATGGATTTATATTGGACTGCATTTAAAAGTCTTATTTCAAAAGAGATAAAACGTTTTACTCGTATTTGGGTTCAAACGTTAGTTCCTCCAGCGATTACCATGACACTTTATTTTATTATTTTTGGTAATTTAATCGGCTCCCGTATTGGTGAAATGAGTGGTTTTAGTTACATGGAATACATTGTTCCTGGTTTAATTATGATGTCAGTGATTACTAACTCTTATTCAAATGTGGCTTCTTCATTTTTTAGTGCGAAGTTTCAAAAGAACATTGAAGAGCTTCTCGTTGCGCCTGTGCCTAACTATATCATTATTGCTGGTTTTGTCGGTGGTGGTGTCGTACGCGGGCTTCTCGTGGGTGCATTAGTTACCTTTGTCTCTTTGTTTTTTGTTGATATTCAAATTGCTCATATTGGCGTTATTATTTTAACGGTTCTTATGACGTCGATTGTTTTTTCTCTTGGTGGTCTAATTAATGCTGTTTTTGCGCGAACTTTTGATGACATCAGTATTATTCCAACATTTATTCTAACGCCATTAACGTACTTGGGCGGCGTTTTTTACTCGATTAATTTATTGCCCGAATTCTGGCAAAGCGTATCTAAATTAAACCCAATTGTTTATATGGTAAACGCATTCCGTTATGGTTTTTTGGGAGTGTCAGATGTTGGTATTGGAGTGGCTTTTTCTGTACTGACGGGGCTTATTCTTGGTTTGTACGGTGTGGCTTGGTACTTAATATCAAAAGGTATTGGCTTAAGAAGTTAATTTAAGGTAAGCGTGCGGGGAACTACACCTAACAAATAAAATTCATTATGCGTATCTTACGATCTTTCATTTAACGAGAACGTAATTATGCAAAAAGATAAAAAGAGAACACCAGAGCAATGGCACGCTCTATTTGAATCTCAGCAATCTAGCAAGCTTAGTGCCGCTGAATTTTGTCGTAACCATAATATTCTGCCAAAGACATTTAGTGCACGTAAAGCACGATGGAAACAAAAGATTAACGCTTCTACTTTCTTGAAAGTAGAAGCGTTAACATCAACTATCATCGCCACTCCACAATTACCAGATATTCAACTTTCTATCGGAAAATTGCGATTAACATTGCCAGCTAATACTGAACCTCACTGGATAGGACTCTTATTAAAAGGGTATCAATCATGAATGTATTTACTGATGTTTCCACCATTTATCTTCATCGTGATTTTGTCGATTTTCGCAAGGCCATTAATGGCCTTGTCGTGATTGTTGAGCAAGAAATGCCACTATCACCGTTTAGTGATGCCCTATTTATATTTTGCAATAAGCCTCGTGATAAACTCAAAATATTGTATTGGGATAAAACAGGATCTGATCGTTAGTGGGGCAATTAGTTCAGCCTTATCCAGAATTCAGGTTAAATAACGATACGTTAGCATTATCAGAGCAGCAACTGACACTGCTATTACAAGGTTTTGATATCTTAGGACATCAACCGGTACATTATCAAACAACCCTTTAAATAGTTGATTCTCAGTCAAGAATAGGAGGCAACCGATTGATTACCTGTATTATCGTTATATAGTCATCTACATGACTGATAAAATAAAACCACTTCCTGATACCATTGACGAGCTGAAAGCACTTGTGCTTCAGCTTGAAAATAAATATAACCGTCTTCTAGAGCAATTTCGACTGGCTCAACATCAGCGCTTTGGTAAAAGCAGTGAATCTGACTCGACTCAATTTGATTTATTCAATGAAACAGAAGAAGAAATCATCATTGAAAATGATGACACACAAACGATTACCTACACTCGTCAAAAGCCAAAACGCCAACGCTTACCTGAAGACTTACCGCGTACTGTTATTATCCACGACATAAAAGATAAAACTTGTAAGTGTTGCGGTCTAGAGATGCATGCGATGGGTAAAGACATCAGTGAAAAGTTGGAATTTGTACCAGCTAAAGTGGAAGTTATTCAACATGTTCGTCCTAAATATGCTTGCCGAAATTGTGAAAAAAACAATACTTCAGTAGACATTAAACAAGCCCCAATGCCAGCGTCACCAATCCCTAAAGGGATTGCGACCGCAAGTTTACTTGCTCAAATTATTACGGCTAAATTTCAATACAGTCTTCCACTTTATCGTCAAGAAACGTTATTTCAGCAATGGGGTATCATTATTGGACGGCGAACGATGGCGGATTGGTTAATAAAATGCTCGGTACTATTTACCCCTCTTAATAACGAGTTACATCGTATTTTGCTTGAACAACCCACTCTGCATTGTGATGAAACAACGGTAAATGTGTTGGATGTTGAAAAAGCAAAATGTTATATGTGGGTCTACTGCTCTGGCTATGATTCTCCAGGCTCTGGTGTTTTGCCTGGAATTGTACTTTATGATTATCAATCTAGCAGGCATGGCTACCATCCAGTTAACTTTTTAAAAGGTTATAACGGGTATTTACATACCGATGGTTACCAAGGTTATGAACAAACTGAAGCGATTTTAGTTGGCTGTTGGGCACACGCACGTCGACGATTTATTGAGGCTCAACGTGTTCAAGTAAAAGGGAAAACAGGGAGTGCAGATTGGGTATTGAGTAAAATCCAAAAGCTATACCGGATCGAATCGTTATTAAAAGAGGCTTCCCCTGAAGCCAAGTATGTTGCTCGGCAGACAGAAGCCCGCGATTTACTTAAAGAGCTCCGTGATTGGCTTGATAGCGCAGTTAGTCGAGTATCACCTAAAACAAAATTAGGTGAGGCGATTAGCTATACATTAAATCAATGGGATAAATTAGTTCGTTATATTGATGATGGATTGTTATCTATTGATAACAATCGAGCAGAGCGAGCGGTTAAACCGTTTGTTATCGGCCGGAAAAACTGGTTATTTTCGGGTTCAACGGCTGGTGCAGATTCAAGTGCAATGCTTTACAGCATTGTAGAAACAGCAAAGGCAAACGGATTAATCCCTTACGATTATATTAGGTATTGTCTAGATCGTTTATGTGTTGGATCGCCAGCTATCGATTCACTTTTACCTTGGAATGTAAAAGACAAGGTGTAGTTCCCCGCACGCTTACAATTTAAGAGGAGATAAATGAAATAAAAAGGGCGGACGCTATAATCGCATCTGCCCTTTTTTTGTGATTCAATAATTAGGAAGGGATTACTTTTCTTCTTCCTCTTCTTCCTCTTCTTCCTCATTTGCAGCGGTTGTTAATTCAACAACGAGATTATCAATTAAACGTACTTGGCCAAGAAAAGCGGCCATTAGGATAACGGCTTGTGTTGTCTCTTCTGTTGGTTCTTGCAGTGTTCTTGCATCACGAATGAAAATTTCATCAGGTTGTAAGTCTGCTGCACGCAGTTGATCACTTGCATCTTCAATTAATGATTCATAATCATTACGCCCACGGCGCATTTGACTGCTTATCCAGCGCATAGTACGAGCGAGTACCGGTGAGCGTTGGCGTTCATTCAATGTAAGCAAGTTATTGCGAGAGCTCATTGCTAATCCATCCATTTCTCGAACGGTAGCAACACCAACGACATCAATATCCATGGCCATATCAATAACCATTTGACGAATTAGCGCTAATTGCTGGAAATCTTTTTCACCAAAACAAGCAACGTCAGGTTGAACGATATTAAATAGTTTCGCAACGACTGTTGATACACCTTTAAAGTGACCAGGTCGAGACGCGCCCTCTAGAATCGTTGAAATTACAGGAACATCGACAACCGTCTGTTTATCTAAACCGTCGGGATACATGACTTCTGGCGTGGGAGTAAAAAGCATATCCACATTTTCTGAGGTTAGCTTTTCAATATCTTCATCTATTGTACGAGGGTAGTTTGTTAAATCATCAACATTATTAAACTGCATTGGATTTACAAAAATACTAGCGACAATAATATCAGCATGTTCTCGGGCAGTTCGTACTAAAGTAAGATGGCCCTCATGCAAATTTCCCATCGTAGGAATAAAAGCAATACGCTTTCCTTCTCGTTTCCATGTTTTTATTTGCTCGCGCAATGGTAAAATATCGGCAAAAATTTCCATTACGGTTCCTTAGTTAAACGTATGTTCAGCTGCAGGGAATACACCTAGCTCAACATCTTTAATATATTTGGTTACAGCGGTACGCATATCGCCAGTTTCAGCTAAGAAATTCTTAGAAAATTTAGGCATGTAGTTTGCTGAGATACCAAACATGTCATGCATTACTAAAATTTGACCATCAGTCACGTTACCAGCACCAATGCCAATCACGGGAACGGTACAAGCTTTCGTTATACGTTCAGCAAGCGAAGCGGGAACACATTCCAATAAGATAATTTGAGCGCCAGCTTTCTCAAGAGTCAGTGCATCTTTTACCATTTGATTCGCTTTAGTTTCATCACGACCTTGAATTCTAAATCCACCAAAAATGTTGACAGATTGAGGGGTTAACCCAAGGTGAGCACAAACAGGTACCGCTCTTTCTGCAAGGAGTTTAATGGTTTCCGCTATCCATTCACCACCTTCGATTTTTACCATATTAGCGCCAGCTTGCATTAACTTAGCCGCGTTCTGACAGGCTTGTTCTGGAGTGGCGTAACTCATAAATGGCATATCAGCCATTAATAAGCTGTTTGGGCTACCAGCGCGTACACAGCGCGTATGATAAGCGATCTCTTCGGTTGTTACAGGCAATGTATCGCTTTTACCTTGTAATACCATACCTAATGAATCACCGACTAATAAAACAGGCATGTCTTGCTGTTCAAATAGTTGTGCGAAGCTAGCGTCATAAGCTGTGACTGTTGCAAATTTACGACCATCTTGCTTCCATTTCATTAGATCATGAATAGAGATTTTTTTCATAAAACATCCTTACGAGAAGCGATTACTTTTCCCAAACGGCTAGCCCATTCTTATCTATTGTTGTCAATAGTTGAGAAAGGGTTGAGCCATCAGGTAAAGTTAAATCGTTATTAATTTCTGCGAGCGGGTAGAGAACAAATTCTCGTTCTTTCATTCCGTAATGAGGTACGGTTAATCGCTCATTGTCGATCGTTTGATCGCCAAATAAAATAATGTCGAGATCAAGGGTTCTTGGTCCCCAGCGTTCATCTTTTCTTACTCGACCTGTTTCAAGTTCGATTTTCTGGGTAAGATCCAATAATGCTAAGGGAGACAGTGCTGTTTCTATTTCTACTACCGCATTAATATAGTCAGGTTGATCTTGAGGTCCCATAGGTGAGCTGCTATACAGTGATGATACCGCCGTCACTGTCGATTCTGGTAATTGATGAAGAGCATCAATCGCCGCTTCTGCTTGGGCTACAGGGTCCCCTAGATTACTCCCTATGGCGATAATTACTTTGATCATGAATCGTTATTCGTTCTTTTTTTCTTACGATAAGGGCTACGACGTTTACGTGTACCGGTTGAACGGCCACCATGTAAGCCTTGAATCATGTTATTACGGTGTGGAACGGGTGCGTCCTGGAATTCAGTCCACCATTCAGCGAGTGCTTTTACATCACCACCTTCTACTTTTCCACGCATTTCAAGGAAATCATAAGCAGCACGGAATTTTTGTTGGTCAATAAGAATAAACGCACGTTTACCAGTACGACGAGGTAAACGGAGTTGTAATTGCCAAATATCACGAATAGTCGCGGTTAAGCGACGAGGGACCGCCGTGCTTTTTACTTGAATATCAAGCATGATATTAGACGCTTCCATAATGGATTCGTATTCATCAAGTTTGCTATTTTCGTTTTGAATTTCTTTTGCTTGAGCCGTTAATGGATACCATAACATTGCTGCAAACATGAATGCAGGGTTAACTCGTTGACCGCTATTTATACGTTTGTCTGTTGAATGTAATACAAGTTCGATCATTTGTTCCGTTTGACTGTTGCCTTCTTTTGTTAAAAATGGCGTAAGCGCGGGAAACAACTGTTGAAACAAGTTAAATTTACGCAGCATTAAATAGGTATTTAAGCCTTTTCCTGCTTGAAGTAGTTTAAGTGATTCTTCAAATAAACGAGCCGCAGGGATATCACGTAAAAGTGGGGACAATTCAACCATTGGTTCTGCGGTTTTATTGCAAATTGTCATGTCTAATTTTGCAGCAAAGCGTACCGCACGTAGCATTCGAACAGGATCTTCTCGATAACGAGTTTCAGGATCACCGATAAGACGTACGACACCATTTTTTAAATCTTCAATGCCATTGGCATAATCATGAATTGAGTAATCTGCAATGTTGTAATACATCGCATTAATCGTAAAGTCACGACGTTGGGCATCTTCTTCAACGGTGCCATAGACATTATCACGCAATAACATGCCTTCTTTTGATTGAGAAGAGATGTTCTTTTTCTCTGATTCTTCTTCTTTATGGTGACCACGGAAAGTGGCAACCTCAATGACATCTCTGCCAAAAAGAATATGAGCAAGACGGAATCTACGGCCAATCAATCGGCAATTTCTAAATAGTTTTTTGATTTGCTCGGGAGTGGCATTGGTGGCGATATCAAAATCTTTAGGTTCTTGTCCTAGAATTATATCGCGCACACCTCCTCCTACTAGATAGGCGTCGTATCCAGCATTGCTTAGGCGGTAAAGAACTTTGAGTGCATTATCACTTAAGTCTTTACGTGAAATATTATGTTCTTGGCGTGTGATAACGTTCAGTTTCAAATCCTCTGTTGAGCAGATTTCACTGTTGTTTTTGAGTAAATTACGACAAAAACGGGCGACTTGATTAAAGATAATTTACCTCGATATTCAAGTGAGCAGTCAAAAATAGGCGCACATGATAGCTTAAATTGAAGAGCTTGAGAATGGGGTAGTGATCTCGAGCCCAACAGGGAGCTGTTTTAGTTGCCAATTTTTGATTGCCCATTGAAAAATTTCATTCAATGTGGCTTGTTGTATATCCCTGGGTAAAACAAAACCTAAAAATACTAACGCTGCTAATAGTGTCGGTATTGGGTTGTTATTGTCTATTGCCGGGGCATGATTTTGTTTGGATAATTTTTTCCCTAAATTATCAACGGCCAGAGGTAAATGAAGGTAACTTACTTCTTTTATATTCAGTTGACGGTATAGTGAAATTTGACGTCCTGTTGGCTCTATTAAATCAGCGCCTCGAACCACCTCAGTAATGCCTTGTTCTATATCATCTAAAACAACCGCTAAATTATAAGCAAAAAGGCCATCACGGCGTTTGATTATAAAATCTTCTTTAGCGAGTTGTTGTGGTATATGAATCGTACCATGCTTTATGTCTTCAAATGCTTCTATGGGATGAGTCATCACAAGACGAACTGCAGAGTCTGTTTTAGCGCATTGCTTATCCTTGCAATGACCAAGATAAAAACCACCGTCTTCTTTTATTCTTTTTCGAGAACATTGGCAATAGTAAGCTTGATTTTTTAGAAGTAATTCTTCGATTTTATTTTGGTAGATATGATGACGTTGGCTTTGGTAAATCACTTCATTATCCCATTCGAACCCAAAATCTTCGAGGGTTTGTAGAATAAGGGCAGAAGCGCCTTCTACTTCACGAGGGGGATCGAGGTCTTCAATACGAACTAACCATTGGCCCTGTTGGGGACTTGGCTTGCAAGTAACTTCCTAATGCAGCGATAAGAGAGCCAAAATGCAATGGGCCAGAAGGTGATGGAGCAAATCGTCCTATGTACTGAGTGTTCATCATATTCTACTATTTAGACGTAAAAAAGGGAGCCAATGCTCCCTTTTTAATTACTTTATAGGTATTAACCTGCCATTTGCTTTTCTTTGATTTCTGCAAGTGTTTTACAGTCAATACAAAGGTCAGCAGTTGGACGTGCTTCTAAGCGACGAATACCAATTTCAACACCACAAGAATCACAGAATCCGAATTCTTCTTCTTCGATTTTGCTTAGTGTTTTTTCAATTTTTTTAATCAGGCGACGCTCGCGATCGCGATTACGTAGCTCTAAACTAAATTCTTCTTCTTGAGCGGCGCGATCTACTGGATCCGGGAAATTCGCTGCCTCATCTTTCATATGATTAACTGTGCGTTCAACTTCTTCCCTTAGTTGATTACGCCAAGCGTCTAGAATTTTAGTAAAATGTTCTACTTGTGCTGGGCCCATGTACTCTTCACCAGCTTTAGGCTGGTAAGGTTCTACACCTGCAATAGCTAGAATACCTAGCGTCTTTTTTGTATTGCTCTGTGGCATTACAGCTTCTCCTAAAAACATCTCTGACTCTCACTAGCCAAATGAGGGCGCTATCTATAACAGAAAGAAAAGGGGCAATCAAATATTGATTTCACCAATTGAGATCTAGTATCAAGAACGTAGCACTTTTCTTCAAAAGAATGTATTTATTGCCATTAAATGCAATTAAATACTAAAAGGTAGCTTGCGTACGATCTTCATCTCTGTTGGTGACATCTCTGCTTGGTAGCAAAGTACAGTGACCCCACTTTCTATCGCTTCTAATAATAAAGAATAATATTGTTGGTCTATATGGTGTGCGATAGAGACTTTTTCAATACCTGAATGCAAAACAGCAAAAAATAAAACGGCTTTTTGTCCATTTTGCGCTATTTCAGTCAGTTCTCTAAGGTGTTTTTGTCCTCTTGTTGTGACTGAGTCAGGAAAATAGCCTTGCCCAGATTCATCCAATAGAGTCACACTCTTCACTTCAATATAGCAGTCAGGCAGCATTTCTGCACTGAGAAAAATATCAATACGGCTATTTTCTGAACCATATTTTACTTCCGTTTTTAACTCTGCGTAATTAACTAACTCATCAATCTCTTTATTGATAATGGCTTCAACAACCAATTGATTTGCTCGGATGGTATTAACGCATATTGTGTGATTATGTTCTGTGACGCTGAGCTCCCAACTGTTAGGGTATTTGCGCTTTAGGTTACTGGATGTTGAAAAAAACACCGTATTGCCTGGTTCTGCGCAGCCAGTCATCGCTCCAGAGTTCGCACAATGTATTGTTCGTTCACTTTTATCGGGTAACTTTATGTCTGTTAAAAAGCGTTTATAACGTCTTATTAATATTCCAGACTCTAATTTGGCTTCAAATTTCATTTAACTACTGTTTTTTTGTACAATGGTTTAATTCGAGATAATGCCATAAGGCGAGAACATTGTCACAGTTGCCGATTGAAAGAGTGATCCCATCACTGATTGATAAATTACGAACGCATTCACAAGTGATTTTAAAAGCATCGACGGGGGCGGGTAAGTCGACTCATTTACCTCTGATGTTATTAAAAGAGAATGTCATCACGGGTAAAATTATCATGCTAGAACCGAGACGATTGGCCGCGAGAAATATTGCGTCTTATTTAGCGTCTTTGTTAGGTGAGAAGGTGGGAGAGCAAATCGGATTTAGAGTTCGTGGTGAGACGAAAGTAAGTAATAAGACTCGACTTGAAATTGTGACTGAGGGGATTATGACTCGAATGATTCAATCTGATCCTGAATTATCCGGTGTTGGCCTATTAATCTTCGATGAATACCATGAACGTAGTTTACATGCAGACACGGCGTTGGCGTTTGCATTAGAAGTTCAAGAAGCCTTACGAGAGGATCTTAAGCTACTTGTTATGTCTGCAACATTGGAACATGACGCGTTAAAGCAACTTTTACCACAAGCCTGTTATTTAGAATCTGATGGACGAATGTTCCCGGTGACAACGCAATATCAACCTTTAAAAGTAAATCAAAGAATTGTTGAAGCCACTGAGTCTTCTATTCGTAAAATGTTAGATGAAGAAAAGGGATCTATTCTTGTTTTTCTTTCTGGTGCTAGTGAAATTAGACAATTAGAAGATAGGCTTAGAAATGTATCTTCAGATGTGATTGTTGCTCCACTTTATGGTCAGCTAGAACCGAAAAAACAATTACAAGCTTTGCAGCCTGCTGCGAATGGAAAGAGAAAGGTGGTATTGGCAACAAACATTGCTGAAACAAGTTTAACAATTGAAGGGATTAGAATTGTTATTGATAGTGGTTATGAGCGTACTGCTACGTTTGATGCGAAAACAGGTATTACTAAACTAGAACAAAAACGAATAGCTCAATCTTCTGCGGAACAACGAAAAGGGCGGGCAGGACGCTTAGAAGAAGGGATTTGCCTTCGCTTATACAGTGAATCTCAATACCAACAATTGGCGGTGTCTCAAACGCCAGAGATTGAGTCTTCGGATTTATCTTCGCTTATCGTTGAGCTAACAAAATGGGGGGTGACAGATCCTCTTGACTTAATGTGGTTAACTCCACCGCCAGATTCGAATATGAATCAAGGAAAGGAATTGTTGTGCTTACTCGGGTTGATTGATCAACAAGGTAAATTGACATTAAAGGGAGAGCAAGCTCAACGACTGGGTATTGAGCCTAGATTAGCGACGGTGTTATTACAAGCGAAGGCTCTGTCTAATGAGCACTTACAGACCGCATTACATATCTTACCGATTATTGAAGAGTCCGCTAAATCAATTAAATCGAATGATCTTTCCCTTCATCTTTCTGTTTTTATAGACGGAAAGTACCCAAAACAACATTACTATCAGCAAAGAGTCTCTTGTTTAGCCAAATTGATGGAAGTGGATGTTGATCTACATAACGTCTCCTTAGCGTTAATTGGTGAGACATTAGCGTGTGGTTTTCCTGATCGTATAGCGATAGAAAAGGGTGCAGTGGGTCATTTTCAATTATCTAATGGTCATGGAGTTCAAATTGATGAAATTGAATCTATTGCCCAGAGTGAACATTTGGTGGTGGTGGATTTATTAAAAGGAATGCAGAATCGCAGTCAGGTGTTTTTAGCGGCAAGTTTATCGAGAACATCATTAAATACCGTGTGTGCAAGTTGTATATTTGATGTTGAGCATGTGGATTGGGATGAAAAATCAGGGAGAATGATTGCAGAAAAGAGAACTTATTTAAATAAAATCCTTTTAAGCAAAGAGCGAATTTCTTCCCCTGATAAAAATAAGATAGCACATGCGTTATTATCGATGGTTAAGCGTAAAGGATTAGATTGCTTAGGCTGGAGCTCAACGACGTATTCATTGCTATTACGCTTACGTTGCATGGCACTGTGGATGCCAGAATATCCCCTGCCCCCTATGAATGATGACGATTTGTTAAGCCGACTTGATGAGTGGCTATTGCCGTTCATGAACGGTGTTAATAACGATAAACATTTGAAGTCGATTAATTTAAAAGATGCGTTAGAAGCCTATGTAGGGTGGGAAAACATTAAGTTGTTAAATGAGTATTTACCTACTCATTATGTCTTACCTACGGGAACTAAAGCAGCAATTGTGTATGATCCACAATATGAGCCTAAAATATCCGTTAGAATGCAAGAAGTGTATGGTGAAGCTGATTCTCCTTTATTAGCTCAAGGTAAAAAACGTTTAGTGATGGAGTTACTGTCTCCTGCTCAACGACCATTACAAACAACGAGTGACTTAGCTGGTTTTTGGGCTGGGTCTTATCGAGAGGTTCAAAAAGAGATGAAAGGACGCTACCCAAGACATATTTGGCCTGATGATCCTGCATCCCATGCAGCAACAAAGAAAACAAAACGTCATTTTAATTAATTTTTATTCTCTAATTTAAAAAGAACTCTCATGGTTGAAAAAAAGAAAACACCAGTAAAGGCTGCACCAAAAAAGCCGGTAGCAAAAAAGAAAACGCGAACAAAGCGTAAAGCGACGGCAAAAAAGAAAATACAGAATAAAAATTCGTTTTGGAAAGCTCTATTTATTCTTGGTTTGAAGTTAGGGTTAGTCGTACTCGCTGTTTTAGTTATCGCGGGTATTTATTTAGATACTGTGGTTAAAAATCGATTTGATGGTCAATTATTTAAATTGCCTACGGTTGTTTATAGTCGAGTATTGTCGTTATCTCCTGGGCAAAATATTAGTTTAAAATCCGTTAAAAGTGAATTGGATTTTTTAAAATACCAAAAAGTAGGACAACCACAGCGATCTGGTGAATATTCATCATCATCAACAAAAATTGAATTGATCCGTCGACCTTTTGAATTCCAACAAGGTCCAGAACCGGATCGTCATGTCATGTTGTATTTCAATTCTAATGGTTTACAAAAAATAGTTAATTTGAGTGCGAAAAAGCAAATGGGCTTTTTACAAATAGAGCCTCAATTTTTAGGTATGCTAGATGCGGATGATGACCAACAACGTTTGTTTTTACGTAGAGAGCAATTTCCAGAAGTTATGGTCGATGCGTTATTGGCAACAGAAGATCGTGATTTTTATCAACATGATGGCGTTTCGCCTTTAGCCATTGCAAGGGCGATGGTGGTAAATATTAAAGCAGGTAGAACAGTACAAGGCGGAAGTACCTTGACTCAACAACTTGCTAAAAACTTATTTTTATCAAGTGAGCGAACATTGTGGCGAAAAGTGAGAGAAGCCTACATCGCACTTATCTTGGATTATCGTTACAGTAAAGACCGTATACTAGAAGCGTATTTAAATGAGGTTTATTTAGGGCAAACAGGAGGCGAAGCGGTTCATGGCTTTGGTTTGGCTGCTCAAGTTTATTTTGGACGTCCAATTGAAGAGTTAAGAATTGATCAACTTGCTATGCTTGTTGGTATGGTGAAAGGACCTTCTTATTATAATCCGATGCGCTTCCCTGAAAGAGTAAAAGAGCGTCGAGATTTGGTATTACGTTTGATGATGCAAGAAGAGATCTTATCACCTCGTCAATATGAAATGGCAGCGACTCGTCCTTTGGATGTAAAAAAGAGAGCGACGATATCTACCCGCCAACCTGCGTACTTTCAGCAACTGAAATGGGAATTGAAAGAAAAAGCAGGGGAGGCGTATCAAAAAGGCGAAGGACTACGAGTCTTTACTACACTTGACCCATTATCACAGCAAAAAGCAGAACAAGCGGTAGAACGAACGGTTCCTCAGCTAGAGAAGCGAGCAGGTAAGGGATTAGAGGCTGCAATGGTTGTGGTGGATCGTCAAAGTGGTGAAATTAGAGCGATGATTGGTGGTAGTCGAACGGGATTTGATGGATTTAATCGAGCGATTAATGCGAAGCGTCCTATTGGTTCGTTAGTAAAACCGGCTATTTATTTATCTGCCTTAGAAAGTCCTGAGAAGTTTTCATTGGCGAGTACGCTAGATGACAAACCGATCGAATTAAAAGGAAGCAAAGGAACTACGTGGACTCCGAGAAATTTTGATCGCAAATTCAGAGGGGAAGTCCCTCTTTATTATGCATTTTCGCGTTCGTTAAATGTGCCAACGGTCAACCTTGGCTTAATGGTTGGTTTAAATAAAGTAACAGATACCTTGGTCAAGCTTGGTATTGAAGCGAGTGAAATTAATCAGGTTCCTTCAATGTTATTGGGATCATTAAATTTATCTCCTTATCAAGTGGCTCAAATGTATCAAACATTAGGCAACGGTGGGCGAAAGTCACCTTTAACGGCACTTAAAGCCGTTGTGAATAGTGATGGAGAGTTACTTTATGAAAACTTCCCTCGATCTTCTCTGGTTGTCTCTGAACAAGCGGTTTGGTTAACTATTTATGGGATGAAGAAAGTCGTTAGTGAAGGAACGGCAAGATTTTTAAACAGTAAATACAATTGGGCCACTCTAGCGGGTAAAACAGGTACCAGTAATGACTCTAGAGACAGCTGGTATGCAGGGGTTGATGGAAGAGAAGTCGCGATCACATGGCTTGGAAGAGATGACAATAAGCCGATGAAGTTGACTGGTTCTAGTGGGGCATTAAGGGTGTACGCAGATTATCTTAGCTTAAGAACGCCAGAAGCTTATCAATTACCTTGGCCTAAAGAAGTGACAACGGCCAGATTTGACTTAGAAAGTAATAAAACATTAGAGCCGGATTGTTCTGGAAGCGTTAAGTTACCTATCTGGGATAAGAGTGGACAATATAAAGTTGAATGTGAGAAGAAAAACAGTCCTGCTAGATGGTTAACTGATATTTTTGGGTTGTAAGTCGTAGTTAATCGAGATTAATGATGGTTTTCAAGAGATGTAATAATTGCGAATGAAGCCTGTGTTTGATGTTGTATTTTAAGTGCTATGTTTAATGAAACGTTATAAAAACAGGCATTCAGTGTATATTTTTATCAAACGAACTTTTTTTCGCAATTATTAGTTGACCTAGAAGCCAAAAAGCCGTCTAATACATCTCGTTGCCCGGATAGCTCAGTCGGTAGAGCAGAGGATTGAAAATCCTCGTGTCGGTGGTTCGATTCCGCCTCCGGGCACCATATTATATTGTTGGTGCTTAAATTTAATTAAACACGAGCAATTAAAAAATTAGTGTGCCGACTTAGCTCAGTAGGTAGAGCAACTGACTTGTAATCAGTAGGTCACCAGTTCGACTCCGGTAGTCGGCACCATTAATTCTCTTTATGAGACGCAATACCTGTTCCCTTTTAGTTCAGTTGGTAGAACGCCGGACTGTTAATCCGTATGTCGCTGGTTCAAGTCCAGCAAAGGGAGCCACTTTTAAAGCCTCGTCAGAAATGACGAGGCTTTTTTCGTTTCTGTTTTATACATAGAAAGTATCTACCTTTTTAATAAAGTATTCAGATATAAAGATGGCACACCTGCGAGGTATGCCATTTTTGTTTGAGTCAGTTATATATTATCCTTTAACTCGAAACTTGTTTAACCATGTTTCTAAATCATCAGCTAATTCTGTTAATGTTTGAGTACTTTCTTTGCTGTCTGCGACAACTCTTGCTAGTTGCTGTCCGCTTTCTTCAATAATATTAACGCGTTGAGTTATATCTTCACTAACATGCTTTTGTTCTTCAGAGGCGCTTGCAATTTGATGACTCATACTTGATATAGATTCAAGAGCAGTGACTATTTGCTGTAATGCATCAGAAGCATTTTTAGATTCAGCAACGGTACTTTGACTTGTTTCAGCACAAATTGTCATTGTTGATATGGCATTCCGTGAACCTTCTTGAAGGTTAGAGATCATTTGCTGTATTTCTTTAGTACTGCCTTGTGTTCGTCCTGCAAGATTACGAACTTCGTCAGCAACAACAGCAAAACCGCGGCCTTGTTCACCTGCTCGAGCTGCTTCAATTGCGGCATTTAGTGCTAATAGATTGGTTTGTTCCGCGATGTCACCAATGACATCAAGCACTTTAACTATACTATTAACTTCATTATCTAATTCAGCAACGGCGGTACTTGCGGTGTTTAATTGATCTGCTAACCCTTCTATATTAGAAACGGTCGCATTAATTAATTCTTGAGTTCGAAGACTTTGCTTATCAGCTTCATCGGTATTGATTGCGGTTTGTTGTGCTGATTCAGCTACATTGTTTGCAGAAGAGGCCATTTCAGTTATAGCTGTTGCAATCATTTCTGTTGATTGGTGTTGGTTCTCTGTTAGTTGACTAACAGTGCCTGCCCTTGAGTGGACATCCGACAGTTCTGACTTTAATGCCAACATTGATTGAGTTAAGTGTTGAACAAGATCTGCTAAAGAAATATTCATCGTTTGTACTGCTTGATAAATACTGCCTTCAGGTGCTTTTATTTCAAATTGAGTTACGATCTCTCCTGCGGCTACTGTTTGAATAGCGGCATGGACATCTTTAGGTTCACCACCAAGTAAAGCTAGTATACGTTTAATTGAAATCATTAAAATACTAAATATTAAACTAGCAATAATAAAGGCAAGTCCAAACTGCCATTGAGCGGTAGACCAAAAACGAGTATTTACTTCTGTTTCTCCGATCCCTGTACCTACTACCCAATTCCAGTCTGTTGTTTTTTCTGCGATAGATAATTTTTTATCAATGCTGCCATCTGGCATTTTCAAAGACCAGGTATATTCAGCGATTCCATTTGGATTTTGAGAAATGGCATTATCTAAGATTTGACCTACGCTACGACCTTCACTGTCTCTAAATTCATGAAAACTGGTTCCATGGAGTTGAGGATCAAGCGGAGCAGCTAGAAACATTAAATTTTCATCAGCAACGTAAACGTATTCATTATCTTTATAAATATTATTTCGCAGGATAGTAATCGTTAGTTCTTTTGCTTTCTCTTCATCGATCTTACCTTCTCTTACCATATCTTCCATATTGGCAATTAAATTATAAGTTGTTTGAAAAAGCTCAGTAACTCGTGCTTTATTATCAATGGTACTTGCAACTCGCAAGGTCCATAACCCAGTAGCTGTCATTATAATCAGTGAAAATAAAATAATAGTTGCGAGACATAAGATTGTGTTTTTAGCTTCATGCTGTTGATCCTAATTTTGATGATTATCCTTAACTTGCTATATCGACCAAAAGAGAAATAAGTTTAAGGAATGAATGGCTTTGGTTTTTCAGCTCAAGCTTATATAACACTTTGTTGGTATCTAATTAGATCTAAATCATAGAAGGTGGTCATTACGGTATACTTAGAGAGTTAATTAATAACTATGTGATTTGAGTATTTAATCGATAAAAGTTCATAATCTGAGCGTTAAGCTGTATTAATGTGCATCTAAGGTGGATTATTACGCACTTAAATTGAAAATTAATAATAATCACATAAAAGGCTTGCCAATGTGATCGAACTCTCTATAATGCGACCTCACTGACACGGAGAGCCCATCCCATAAGGGATTAGCAATTACGGTTAGTAAGATGGTTTAGAAATTAAGTTTCAAATAAGTGCTTGACACTGAGACTTAAATCGATAAAATGACCGTCCTCTTCACAGGAAAGCGAAAACGCTTTGAAAGTAGAAGAAAAGCTCTTTAACAATTTGAAACCTATTAATCTGTGTGGGCACTTGTGAGTTGATAATCACTAGTTTGCATTTACTTTTCGAAGTGAATGCAAACAAAAATAATCAATGAACTGAGTGACTACACAAAATTACTTTTATGTAAGAAATCAGTATAAATCATTGAGTCGGTTTTGTTTCTGCTGAAACAAACCAAAAAACTTTAATTGAAGAGTTTGATCATGGCTCAGATTGAACGCTGGCGGCAGGCCTAACACATGCAAGTCGAGCGGTAACAGAAAGTAGCTTGCTACTTTGCTGACGAGCGGCGGACGGGTGAGTAATACCTGGGAATATGCCTTGATGTGGGGGATAACTATTGGAAACGATAGCTAATACCGCATAATGTCTTCGGACCAAAGAGGGGGATCTTCGGACCTCTCGCGTCAAGATTAGCCCAGGTGAGATTAGCTAGTTGGTGGGGTAAGAGCTCACCAAGGCGACGATCTCTAGCTGGTCTGAGAGGATGATCAGCCACACTGGAACTGAGACACGGTCCAGACTCCTACGGGAGGCAGCAGTGGGGAATATTGCACAATGGGCGAAAGCCTGATGCAGCCATGCCGCGTGTATGAAGAAGGCCTTCGGGTTGTAAAGTACTTTCAGTCGTGAGGAAGGGTGTGCAGTTAATAGCTGTACATCTTGACGTTAGCGACAGAAGAAGCACCGGCTAACTCCGTGCCAGCAGCCGCGGTATACGGAGGGTGCGAGCGTTAATCGGAATTACTGGGCGTAAAGCGCATGCAGGTGGTTCATTAAGTCAGATGTGAAAGCCCGGGGCTCAACCTCGGAACCGCATTTGAAACTGGTGAACTAGAGTGCTAGTAGAGGGGGGTAGAATTTCAGGTGTAGCGGTGAAATGCGTAGAGATCTGAAGGAATACCAGTGGCGAAGGCGGCCCCCTGGACAGACACTGACACTCAGATGCGAAAGCGTGGGGAGCAAACAGGATTAGATACCCTGGTAGTCCACGCCGTAAACGATGTCTACTTGGAGGTTGTGGCCTTGAGCCGTGGCTTTCGGAGCTAACGCGTTAAGTAGACCGCCTGGGGAGTACGGTCGCAAGATTAAAACTCAAATGAATTGACGGGGGCCCGCACAAGCGGTGGAGCATGTGGTTTAATTCGATGCAACGCGAAGAACCTTACCTACTCTTGACATCTACAGAATTCGCTAGAGATAGCTTAGTGCCTTCGGGAACTGTAAGACAGGTGCTGCATGGCTGTCGTCAGCTCGTGTTGTGAAATGTTGGGTTAAGTCCCGCAACGAGCGCAACCCTTATCCTTGTTTGCCAGCACGTAATGGTGGGAACTCCAGGGAGACTGCCGGTGATAAACCGGAGGAAGGTGGGGACGACGTCAAGTCATCATGGCCCTTACGAGTAGGGCTACACACGTGCTACAATGGCGCATACAGAGGGCTGCAAGCTAGCGATAGTGAGCGAATCCCAAAAAGTGCGTCGTAGTCCGGATCGGAGTCTGCAACTCGACTCCGTGAAGTCGGAATCGCTAGTAATCGTGAATCAGAATGTCACGGTGAATACGTTCCCGGGCCTTGTACACACCGCCCGTCACACCATGGGAGTGGGCTGCAAAAGAAGTGGGTAGTTTAACCTTTCGGGGAGGACGCTCACCACTTTGTGGTTCATGACTGGGGTGAAGTCGTAACAAGGTAGCCCTAGGGGAACCTGGGGCTGGATCACCTCCTTAACGATAGATTACGATTTATGAGTGTTCACACAGATTGATTAGGTTAAAAAAGTAAAAAGCAATGGAAGGTGCCCAACACCTTCAAAATATCCAGTGTCCCGTTCGTCTAGAGGCCTAGGACACCGCCCTTTCACGGCGGTAACAGGGGTTCGACTCCCCTACGGGATACCATTGGGTCGTTAGCTCAGTTGGTAGAGCAGTTGACTTTTAATCAATTGGTCGCAGGTTCGAATCCTGCACGACCCACCATTCTTTTTCACGAAGGAATTAAAACTTTCGTGGGCGATTAGCTCAGTTGGGAGAGCACCTCCCTTACAAGGAGGGGGTCACTGGTTCGAGCCCGGTATCGCCCACCATCTTTAAGTATTCTCTTTGAGAGTCTTTAAAAATGGTTTCGAAAGAAACATTGCTCTTTAACAATTTGGAAAGCTGACTGATTTAACTAACTTACGAGTTAGATAAATCAAAATTTAAAAGTTCTTAATATCTTTTGTTTATCTTTAGATAAACAAATTAAAAACACATTCAAGTGTTCTTGTATTTTGAATCCGGCGAAAAACCAGAACTCTCAATGAAGAGTTCAACCTTGGTTGTTTATGCCATACGAAACCTCTTGGGGTTGTATGGTTAAGTGACTAAGCGTACACGGTGGATGCCTTGGCAGTCAGAGGCGATGAAAGACGTATTAACTTGCGATAAGCCCAGATTAGGTAGTAAAAACCTTTTGAGTCTGGGATTTCTGAATGGGGAAACCCACTAGCATAAGCTAGTATCGCTGCGTGAATACATAGCGCAGCGAAGCAAACCGGGAGAACTGAAACATCTAAGTACCCCGAGGAAGAGAAATCAACCGAGATCCCGAAAGTAGCGGCGAGCGAAATTGGGTTAGCCCTTAAGTTGTTAATGAGACAGGTGAAGCCTCTGGAAAGTGGCGCGATACAAGGTGATAGCCCTGTAACCGACATCTCATCATCAGTGAAAACGAGTAAGGCGGGACACGTGATATCCTGTCTGAATATGGGGGGACCATCCTCCAAGGCTAAATACTACTGACTGACCGAGATGGAACCAGTACCCTGAGGGAAAGGCCAAAAGAACCCCTGTGAGGGGAGTGAAATAGAACCCGAAACCGTGTACCTACCAGCAGTAGGAGCATACTTGTTATGTGACTGCGTACCTTTTGTATAATGGGTCAGCGACTTATATTTAGTGGCAAGGTTAACCGTTTAGGGGAGCCGTAGGGAAACCGAGTCTTAACTGGGCGTTCAGTCTCTGGATATAGACCCGAAACCAAGTGATCTAGCCATGGGCAGGTTGAAGGTTGAGTAACATCAACTGGAGGACCGAACCGACTAATGTTGAAAAATTAGCGGATGACTTGTGGCTAGGGGTGAAAGGCCAATCAAACTTGGAGATAGCTGGTTCTCCCCGAAATCTATTTAGGTAGAGCCTCGGACGAATACTACTGGGGGTAGAGCACTGTTAAGGCTAGGGGGTCATCCCGACTTACCAACCCTTTGCAAACTCCGAATACCAGTAAGTAATATCCGGGAGACACACGGCGGGTGCTAACGTCCGTCGTGGAGAGGGAAACAACCCAGACCGCCAGCTAAGGTCCCAAAGTTATAGCTAAGTGGGAAACGATGTGGGAAGGCTCAGACAGCCAGGATGTTGGCTTAGAAGCAGCCATCATTTAAAGAAAGCGTAATAGCTCACTGGTCGAGTCGGCCTGCGCGGAAGATGTAACGGGGCTAAGCTATACACCGAAGCTGCGGCAGTGCAATTTATTGTGCTGGGTAGGGGAGCGTTCTGTAAGCCGTTGAAGGTGTGCTGTAAGGCATGCTGGAGGTATCAGAAGTGCGAATGCTGACATGAGTAACGATAAAGGGGGTGAAAAACCCCCTCGCCGGAAGACCAAGGGTTCCTGTCCAACGTTAATCGGGGCAGGGTAAGTCGACCCCTAAGGCGAGGCCGAAAGGCGTAGTCGATGGGAAACGGGTTAATATTCCCGTACTTCTTATAATTGCGATGGGGGGACGGAGAAGGCTAGGTAGGCTTGGCGACGGTCGTCCAAGTTCAAGTGCGTAGGCTAAGAGTTTAGGTAAATCCGGACTCTTGTTAGGCTGAGACACGATGTCGAGCACCTACGGGTGTGAAGCTATTGATGCCATGCTTCCAGGAAAAGCCTCTAAGCTTCAGGTTATAAGAAATCGTACCCCAAACCGACACAGGTGGTCGAGTAGAGAATACTAAGGCGCTTGAGAGAACTCGGGTGAAGGAACTAGGCAAAATGGTACCGTAACTTCGGGAGAAGGTACGCTCCTAGCGGTGATGAGACTTGCTCTCTAAGCTGCCGGGAGTCGCAGATACCAGGTGGCTGCAACTGTTTATTAAAAACATAGCACTGTGCTAAATCGTAAGATGACGTATAGGTGGGGACCCTGCCCGGGGCCCGGAAGGTTAATTGATGGGGTTAGACTTCGGTCGAAGCTCTTGATCGAAGCCCAAGTAAACGGCGGCCGTAACTATAACGGTCCTAAGGTAGCGAAATTCCTTGTCGGGTAAGTTCCGACCTGCACGAATGGCGTAATGATGGCCACGCTGTCTCCACCCGAGACTCAGTGAAATTGAAATCGCTGTGAAGATGCAGTGTACCCGCGGCTAGACGGAAAGACCCCGTGAACCTTTACTACAGCTTGGCACTGAACATTGACCCTACATGTGTAGGATAGGTGGGAGCCTTTGAAGCAAGTACGCTAGTATTTGTGGAGGCAATCTTGAAATACCACCCTTGTATGCTTGATGTTCTAACGTTGGCCCCTTATCGGGGTTGCGGACAGTGCCTGGTGGGTAGTTTGACTGGGGCGGTCTCCTCCCAAAGAGTAACGGAGGAGCACGAAGGTGGGCTAAACACGGTTGGACATCGTGTGGTTAGTGCAATGGCATAAGCCCGCTTGACTGCGAGAATGACAATTCGAGCAGGTACGAAAGTAGGTCATAGTGATCCGGTGGTTCTGAATGGAAGGGCCATCGCTCAACGGATAAAAGGTACTCCGGGGATAACAGGCTGATACCGCCCAAGAGTTCATATCGACGGCGGTGTTTGGCACCTCGATGTCGGCTCATCACATCCTGGGGCTGAAGTCGGTCCCAAGGGTATGGCTGTTCGCCATTTAAAGTGGTACGCGAGCTGGGTTTAGAACGTCGTGAGACAGTTCGGTCCCTATCTGCCGTGGGCGTTGGATGATTGAAAGGGGCTGCTCCTAGTACGAGAGGACCGGAGTGGACGAACCTCTGGTGTTCGGGTTGTTACGCCAGTAGCATTGCCCGGTAGCTAAGTTCGGGATCGATAAACGCTGAAAGCATCTAAGCGTGAAGCGAGCCTTGAGATGAGTCATCCCTGATACTTTAAGTATCCTAAAGGGTTGTTGAAGACTACGACGTTGATAGGCAGGGTGTGTAAGTGCTGCGAGGCATTGAGCTAACCTGTACTAATTGCCCGTGAGGCTTAACCATACAACACCCAAGGGGTTTTGAACGGATTTAAGATAGCAAGAAACAGATTGAATGTGATTAAGAACACAATACAGCTTTCCGAATTAAAGAATTTGCTTGGCGACCATAGCGTTATGGACCCACCTGATCCCATGCCGAACTCAGAAGTGAAACGTAATAGCGCCGATGGTAGTGTGGGGTCTCCCCATGTGAGAGTAGGACATCGCCAGGCTTGAATTAAGTTTTTATCTTTTTTAGAAGATGAAGACAAAGAATAAAACGCTGACACGTTTTATTTAAGTAATAGCATAATGCTGAATAGACACTGCGGAGTGGTAGTTCAGTTGGTTAGAATACCGGCCTGTCACGCCGGGGGTCGCGGGTTCGAGTCCCGTCCACTCCGCCACTATTTAAAAAGCCCTAATCTTACGATTAGGGCTTTTTTTCGTCTGTAGAAACGTAATCTACGTTTATTAAATATATTGTTAAATACCTTACTCTGCTAGTTGAGCGTAAGCGTGCGGGGAACTACAGTAAGCGTGCGGGGAACTACACCTAACAAATAAAATTCATTATGCGTATCTTACGATCTTTCATTTAACGAGAACGTAATTATGCAAAAAGATAAAAAGAGAACACCAGAGCAATGGCACGCTCTATTTGAATCTCAGCAATCTAGCAAGCTTAGTGCCGCTGAATTTTGTCGTAACCATAATATTCTGCCAAAGACATTTAGTGCACGTAAAGCACGATGGAAACAAAAGATTAACGCTTCTACTTTCTTGAAAGTAGAAGCGTTAACATCAACTATCATCGCCACTCCACAATTACCAGATATTCAACTTTCTATCGGAAAATTGCGATTAACATTGCCAGCTAATACTGAACCTCACTGGATAGGACTCTTATTAAAAGGGTATCAATCATGAATGTATTTACTGATGTTTCCACCATTTATCTTCATCGTGATTTTGTCGATTTTCGCAAGGCCATTAATGGCCTTGTCGTGATTGTTGAGCAAGAAATGCAACTATCACCGTTTAGTGATGCTCTATTTATATTTTGCAATAAGCCTCGTGATAAACTCAAAATATTGTATTGGGATAAAACAGGATTCGCTTTATGGTACAAGCGATTAGATGAAGACCGCTTCAAATGGCCACGAAATATAAATAACGATACGTTAGCATTATCAGAGCAGCAACTGACACTGCTATTACAAGGTTTTGATATCTTAGGACATCAACCGGTACATTATCAAACAACCCTTTAAATAGTTGATTCTCAGTCAAGAATAGGAGGCAACCGATTGATTACCTGTATTATCGTTATATAGTCATCTACATGATTGATAAAATAAAACCACTTCCTGATACCATTGACGAGCTGAAAGCACTTGTGCTTCAGCTTGAAAATAAATATAACCGTCTTCTAGAGCAATTTCGACTGGCTCAACATCAGCGCTTTGGTAAAAGCAGTGAATCTGACTCGACTCAATTTGATTTATTCAATGAAACAGAAGAAGAAATCATCATTGAAAATGATGACACACAAACGATTACCTACACTCGTCAAAAGCCAAAACGCCAACGCTTACCTGAAGACTTACCGCGTACTGTTATTATCCACGACATAAAAGATAAAACTTGTAAGTGTTGCGGTCTAGAGATGCATGCGATGGGTAAAGACATCAGTGAAAAGTTGGAATTTGTACCAGCTAAAGTGGAAGTTATTCAACATGTTCGTCCTAAATATGCTTGCCGAAATTGTGAAAAAAACAATACTTCAGTAGACATTAAACAAGCCCCAATGCCAGCGTCACCAATCCCTAAAGGGATTGCGACCGCAAGTTTACTTGCTCAAATTATTACGGCTAAATTTCAATACAGTCTTCCACTTTATCGTCAAGAAACGTTATTTCAGCAATGGGGTATCATTATTGGACGGCGAACGATGGCGGATTGGTTAATAAAATGCTCGGTACTATTTACCCCTCTTAATAACGAGTTACATCGTATTTTGCTTGAACAACCCACTCTGCATTGTGATGAAACAACGGTAAATGTGTTGGATGTTGAAAAAGCAAAATGTTATATGTGGGTCTACTGCTCTGGCTATGATTCTCCAGGCTCTGGTGTTTTGCCTGGAATTGTACTTTATGATTATCAATCTAGCAGGCATGGCTACCATCCAGTTAACTTTTTAAAAGGTTATAACGGGTATTTACATACCGATGGTTACCAAGGTTATGAACAAACTGAAGCGATTTTAGTTGGCTGTTGGGCACACGCACGTCGACGATTTATTGAGGCTCAACGTGTTCAAGTAAAAGGGAAAACAGGGAGTGCAGATTGGGTATTGAGTAAAATCCAAAAGCTATACCGGATCGAATCGTTATTAAAAGAGGCTTCCCCTGAAGCCAAGTATGTTGCTCGGCAGACAGAAGCCCGCGATTTACTTAAAGAGCTCCGTGATTGGCTTGATAGCGCAGTTAGTCGAGTATCACCTAAAACAAAATTAGGTGAGGCGATTAGCTATACATTAAATCAATGGGATAAATTAGTTCGTTATATTGATGATGGATTGTTATCTATTGATAACAATCGAGCAGAGCGAGCGGTTAAACCGTTTGTTATCGGCCGGAAAAACTGGTTATTTTCGGGTTCAACGGCTGGTGCAGATTCAAGTGCAATGCTTTACAGCATTGTAGAAACAGCAAAGGCAAACGGATTAATCCCTTACGATTATATTAGGTATTGTCTAGATCGTTTATGTGTTGGATCGCCAGATATCGATTCACTTTTACCTTGGAATGTAAAAGACAAGGTGTAGTTCCCCGCACGCTTACAGTTGAGCTTTCTCTCTACGCAATCATCCTGTATTCTTTTCTTATTGTATTTTCAAGGATGATGTTATGCGCTTCAAGCCACTTATATTCCCTTCTTTATGTCTTTATCTTTTTTCTTTCTTAGTGTTAGCTGATGAATCTCGTCCAAAAATTGGATTAGTTCTTGCCGGAGGTGGGGCTAAAGGTGCTGCTCATATAGGAGTATTAAAAGCTTTAGAAGAAATGCATATTCCCATTGATTATATAACGGGGACAAGTATGGGAGCTTATGTCGGTGGTCTATATGCATCAGGTATGAGCGCGAGCGAAATAGAAGTTTTTATTGATACGGTCGATTGGAATAGTGGATTTGTTGATAAGGTTGAGAGAAGTGAAAGAGAAATTAGAGATAAAGAGTATGAAGATCGCTACCAAATAGGGACCGATATCGGTTTTTCATTTACAGAATTGAAAGCACCGAAGGGGTTCGTTCAAGGACAAAACATGGCCCAAATACTTCGAACTACTTCTGGGAATGTGTCTTATCTCTCTTCATTTGATGATTTACCTATTCCTTTTAGAGCGGTAGCTACTGATATTGAAAAATTGGAACCTGTTGTTTTAGATAAAGGCAATTTAGCTGAAGCAATGATGGCTAGTATGTCCGTTCCAGGAGCGTTACCTCCTGTGGAGTATAATGGACGATTACTCGTTGATGGCGGAAGTGTAAATAATATGCCCGTGGATGTCGCTCGAGAGATGGGGGCAGATATCATCATTGCTGTTGATATTGGTTCAGACTATTTAGAAGCAGATGAGATTACGAGTTATTTATCTGTTATGGGCCAATTAACTAATTATATAGTAAAAAATAGTACGAAAGAGCAAGAAAAGCTTTTAGATGAAAATGACATATTTCTTGCCCCTAATGTAGGAAAAATGGAAACTGCTGAGTTTGATAAAATGCGCTTTGCTTATAATAAAGGTTATGATATCGCGTATGAGCAGCACCTGAAATTAGATAAATTAGTATTATCTAAGGCCGAATATAAAGCGTATTTGATTGAAAAAAATAAGAAAACAAAAGCATTAAAGCGAGGTAATGATCTTAAAGTTGAACGTATAACTTTACATAATAATAGTTCATATAGTGAACGTATGTTATTGGAATACTTGCAAATTGATGAAGGTCATATCTATACGTCAGAAGAACTAGAAGAAAAGGTTAGGGCTCTATATACGATTGACAGATTCGAGCGTATTGATTATTTCTATAAAACAACCAATGAAGGGAAAACTGAGTTAGTCATTGATGTTAATGAGAAAAGTTGGGGGCCAAACTATTTAGATTTTCGATTCTCATTAGAGGATGATTTTTATAATGAAAGTAAATATTCCTTAGGTTTCTCAATTAATTTTACGGATATTAATATTATAGGGTTGTCTGAGAATAGCTCTGAATTAAGAACGAATTTCGAGTTAGGTACAGATAAGTTGATGCAAGCCGAACTGTATACTCCTTTTCTTAGTAACCAGTTATTATTTTCTTCTTTAAAAGGTACTTATAGCGTAACTCAAACTCAGTTTAGACCAACGCCTACTCTTGATAATATAGATAATTATCTGCCGACTGAATACAATGAATTTGAATTTGAAGCTTCTCTAGGTATACAACCAGCGCTTTGGAGTGATTTTAGAATCGGGGGGAGATATACAATAGGTGATTTGGTTTTAAATATTATACCTGACTTTAATAGTAACTATGAAAGAAAAGGGATATTCGCACAATATCGTTTAGATACATTAGACAATTTTACTTTTCCAACGAAAGGATTTTATTTATTTTCTGAGTATTTATATAGTGAAGATACATTCGGAGAATTAACTAGCAGTGATACGAAAGATGATTCAGTTGTTGAACTAACCGTTAATGGTCGATTTGCTTATACCATAAAACGTCATACTTTAGTCGTGCATGGAGAGTATGGGGTTGTTGAAAATAAAAATGGAGGAATTTCTCTTGAGCCTAAATCTCTCGGTGGTTTTTTGCATTTATCAGGAATATCAAAAGACAGTTTATCTGGCGAAAACTTGGCATTTGCAAGCTTAGTTTATCGCTATCGTTTAATGGATAATGATTTTGGATTATTCCAGTCACCTATATACTTAGGAAGCTCTATTGAACAAGGAAGTGTGTGGAATGACGAGCATTTTAGTGATGCTCCTATGTATACTGCGGGCTCCATTTTTGCCGGAATAGATTCACCAATAGGCCCTATTATTTTGGCTTATGGCAGAACAGAGCAAAATCATGAATCAATATACTTAACCTGAATTCTGGATAAGGCTGAACTAATTGCCCACCTAACGATCAGATCTTTCGACCAAGAATTATTTGAACGTATTTTAAAAGGTGGGCAAGATGAATAAATTAGTTGATATATTTTGTGATGTCGATGATTTTTGTTATCAATTCTTATCTCAATGGGAAAAATACCTTGTTGAGGCTAGTGAGAGAAAAAGAAAACGTCAGTCAGTAATGTCTACTAGTGAATGTATGACTATTGTCATCGCTTTTCATCAATCAAATCATAGAGATTTCAAGAACTTCTATATCGGGTTAGTTCATCAATATTGGAAAGGATACTTTCCAAATTTACTTAGCCACACTCGATTTGTGAGCAAAATGCCTAGCCTAATCGCCCCAATGTGTGCCTATTTTCAATCTATCAAAGGTAAGCCGACTGGGATTGCTTTTGTTGACTCCACGAGTCTTAAAGTATGCCATAACATTCGAATTCCTCGCCATAAAGTCTTTGATGGTGTTGCGAAAAGAGGAAAAGGTACCATGGGATGGTTTTTCGGCTTCAAACTTCATTTATTGATTAACCATCTTGGAGAAATTATTTCGCTGAAAATCACAGCTGGCAATGTAAATGATAGGACTCCTGTACCTGATTTATGCAAAGAACTCTCGGGGAAATTGTACGCTGATAAAGGGTACATAGGTAAAAAGTTGAGTGAGAGCTTAAAGAACTCTGATGTCGATTTAGTGACTACCTCGCGAAAAAACATGAAAGCAAAAGAGATAAGTGCTTTTGATAAGGCTATGTTATCAAAGAGATACATTATCGAAACGATAAATGACCAATTGAAGAATATCTCTCAAATTGAACATAGCCGTCATCGTAGCGTGACTGGTTTCATGCTAAATGTAATTTCAGGCGTTGTGGCTTATTGTTTAAAAAAACAAAAGCCACGAATTAAGCTATCAGAATGTGAATTTGAACTAATCCTCGCTTAAAGCATGTTTTATCCAGAATTCAGGTTACTTAAGCATTGGTGCAACATTATAATGTTTAAAAGTGCGCTATAAGTCATATGTTGTTTGATGTCGTTAGATTTTAATTTTAAGTTAAATTTGATATAGTCTGGCCACATTTTTAGTCTATATCGACATCATATTCTCTTGTTTTATTGAGATTTATAACAGTATTTAAAAGTTAATGGATATAAACTGAATCGTTTCCAAGGATGTTTACTCATTAAGAGTAGACCAGAAAGTGAGGAATTAAGTCGTGCTTGAAGCTTATCGTAAACACGTCGCAGAACGTGCTTCTGAAGGTGTGGTCCCAAGACCATTAAATGCTGAGCAAGTAGCAGCATTAGTTGAACTAGTAAAAAATCCGCCACAAGGTGAAGAAGAACTCCTTCTTGATTTACTAGAAAATCGCATTCCCCCAGGTGTTGATGAAGCAGCTTATGTTAAAGCCGGTTTTTTAACTGCAATTACAACGGGTGATATTTCTTCACCATTAGTGAATCGTGAAAAAGCAGCAGAGCTACTAGGTACGATGCAAGGCGGCTACAATATTGATTCATTAGTAAGTTTACTTGATGACGTCGAATTAGCGCCTATCGCAGTTAAGGCATTATCCCATACATTATTAATGTTCGATTCTTTTTACGATGTAGAAGAAAAAGCGAAGGCTGGCAATGTCTCAGCTCAACAGGTTATTCAATCTTGGGCAGATGCTGATTGGTTTACAGCAAAAGAAAAAGTAGCTGAAAAAATTACCGTTAAAGTATTTAAAGTCACGGGTGAAACTAATACCGATGATTTATCACCAGCACCAGATGCTTGGTCTCGTCCTGATATACCTGTACATGCGAAAGCGATGCTAAAAATGGAACGAGAGGGTATTCACCCAGACCAAGAGGGTAGCATTGGTCCAATTAATCAAATAGAAGAAATGCAAAAAGATGGTATTCCACTGGCTTACGTTGGTGATGTTGTTGGTACTGGTTCTTCACGTAAATCAGCAACAAACTCAGTACTTTGGTTTATGGGTGAAGATATCCCATTCGTACCAAATAAGCGCACTGGTGGTGTTTGTTTAGGTGGTAAGATTGCGCCAATCTTCTACAACACAATGGAAGACTCAGGTGCACTACCGATTGAATTGAATGTTCAAGACATGAATATGGGTGATGTCATAGATATATTCCCTTATGAAGGTGTTGTTCGTAAAGATGATGCGGAAATTTCTAGTTTTAAGCTTGGAAAAGTATTGCTTGATGAAGTTCGTGCCGGTGGTCGTATTCCACTGATCATTGGTCGTGGTTTAACAAGTCGTGCTCGTACTTCTCTTGGTCTTGAAGAGACAGATTTATTTGCTAAACCCGTTGATCCATCGGTTTCAGATAAAGGCTACACTTTAGCTCAGAAGATGGTTGGTAAAGCTTGTGGAGTTGAAGGTGTTCGTGCTGGTCAGTATTGTGAACCTAAAATGACCACAGTGGGCTCTCAGGATACCACTGGCCCTATGACTCGTGATGAACTAAAAGATCTTGCTTGTCTTGGCTTCTCTGCTGATCTTGTAATGCAGTCATTCTGTCATACATCGGCTTATCCAAAACCTGTTGATGTTAATACTCACCATACACTTCCTGATTTTATTATGAATCGTGGCGGAGTTTCACTTCGTCCGGGTGACGGTGTTATTCACTCTTGGCTAAACCGTATGCTTCTACCTGATACCGTGGGTACGGGGGGGGATTCGCATACACGTTTCCCTCTAGGTATTTCTTTTCCTGCCGGTTCTGGCCTTGTTGCCTTTGCTGCTGCGACAGGCGTTATGCCTCTAGATATGCCTGAATCAATTTTGGTTCGTTTTAAAGGTGAGATGCAACCAGGTATTACACTGCGTGATCTGGTTCATGCAATCCCTTACTACGGTATTCAGCAAGGGTTACTAACAGTCGCTAAAGCGGGTAAAGTAAATGAATTCTCTGGTCGTGTACTTGAGATTGAAGGTGTTGAACATTTATCTGTAGAACAAGCGTTTGAGTTATCAGATGCATCGGCAGAACGTTCAGCGGCTGGTTGTACAGTTAAGCTTTCTCAAGGGTCAATTGAGGAGTACTTGAATTCAAACATTGTTATGTTGAAGTGGATGATTTCTGAAGGTTATGGCGATCGCCGTACACTTGAGCGTCGTGTGACTTCAATGGAAGAATGGTTAGCGAATCCAGAGCTAATGGAAGCAGATAAAGACGCGGAATATGCGCATGTAATAGATATTGATCTTGCCGATATTAAAGAACCAATTCTTTGTGCTCCAAATGATCCTGATGATGCTCGTTTACTTTCAGAAGTTCAAGGTACAGAAATTGATGAAGTGTTCATTGGTTCTTGTATGACGAATATTGGTCATTTCCGTGCCGCAGGTAAAATGCTAGAAGAGTTTAATGGCTCTCTAAGTACTCGTTTATGGGTTGCTCCACCGACGAAAATGGATAAAGATCAACTAATAGAAGAAGGCTACTACGGGATCTTTGGTCGTGCTGGGGTTCGTATTGAAACTCCGGGTTGTTCTCTATGTATGGGTAACCAAGCCCGTGTTGCTGATAAAGCAACAGTAATGTCGACATCAACACGTAACTTCCCGAACCGTTTAGGTAATGGTGCTAATGTTTATCTAGCGTCTGCTGAGTTATCTGCGGTTGGAGCGATTCTAGGTCGAATTCCAACGCAAGCTGAGTATTTAGAATATGCTCAAAAAGTGAATGCAACAGCAGCGGATACGTATCGTTACTTGAATTTCCATAAAATGGGTCAATACACAGACAAAGCAGATACGGTTATTTTTCAAGAACCTGCTTAATCTTTGTTTATAAATAAAAAAGCAGCCAATTGGCTGCTTTTTTATTGCGTATTATTTGATTCCACAAGGGTATATTTGGAGGTACTACATTATTTTTTTGCACTCATAGAATAAATAGAAGCTACGTTTCTTGCTGTATTTTCAACATTTATTGTTGCTTCTTTTAGTGCAATCTCTAATGATACAGAACGAGGGACGACACTAAATACCGCGTCAATCCCGTAATCATGAACAACAGCACAATCGTCAGATAAACAACCAGCAATGCCAATAACAGGTAAGTTATATTTTTTTGCGGTCCTGGCTACCCCAATTGGTGTTTTACCATGAATGGTTTGGCTATCGATACGACCTTCACCTGTAATGACTAAATCTGCATTAGATAACACATCACTTAAATTAACCGCGTCCATTACGATTTCGATACCAGGGCGAAGGGTGGCATCAAATAACCCAAGCAATGCAGCACCAAGACCACCAGCAGCACCTGCGCCTGCTATATCTTTAACGTCTTTATTTAGCTGTTTCTTCATGATGTCAGCGTAATGACTCAGATTATTATCAAGTTGGTTAACTATTTTAGGGGTAGCTCCTTTCTGTGGTCCAAAGACAAACGAGGCTCCTTTAGCGCCACATAATGGATTATCTACATCACAAGCGACTTCTAATAGAATGCTATCCAATCGAGGATCTTTATTACTCACATCGATAGTAACTAAGTTTGCTAATGAGCCGCCACCAAAAGCCAGATTATTGCCTTCTTTATCTAATAGTTTAATACCAAGTGCTTGAGCCATACCGATACCGCCATCATTGGTAGCACTGCCACCAATACCCACGATAATATGTTTTACGCCTTTATCTAATGCCGCTTTAATTAATTCACCCGTACCATAGGTTGTCGTATGTAATGGGTTGCGATGCTCAGGTGCAACAAGGTGAAGGCCAGAAGCTGCTGCCATTTCAACAATAGCCGTTTTCCCATCGCCTAATAAGCCATAAAAACCAGTGACAGTATTTCCAAGAGGTGCAGTTACTTGGCATTCAATAATGGATCCGCCAGTAGCATCGATTAGAGATTGAACTGTGCCTTCGCCTCCGTCAGCCATTGGGAGTTTTATGTATTCAGCATTCGGTAGCACTTGTTTAAATCCAGCTTCAATTGCGGTAGCAACTTCCATTGCGGTCAAACTTTCTTTGTATGAATCGGGAGCAATAACAATTTTCATAATAAAGCCTTATTAAACAAATAAACCAAAGACGCCAAAAATAAGAGTAGAGACGGTAGCGATCATTAGACCGACTGCTGATTCGTAAGGGATTAGTTTTAAGCGTTCTTTCATATCCATATGAACAGCACCGCCTGTCGCATGAAAGAAACTGCCGTGTGGCATGTGATCAAATACCGTTGCACCTGCATGAATCATTGCGGCACCAGCAAGAGCAGGCACGCCAAGCTCTAGGATAGTATGACTAAATACACTTGCAGCAACGGCAGTACCGGCTGTGGTTGATGCTGTTGCTAGTGACATCATGGCACCAGAAATTGGTGCTAATAAATAAGAAGGAAGACCAGATGCAGTTAATACTTCAATCAACCCTGATTTGAGACCTGAATTTGCAATGATACCAGCGAGTGTACCTGTACCTAGCAACATCACTGCAACGGGAGCCATTCGAGATAGACCGGATACTGCAAAATGGTTAGTGTCTTTAAATCGGCCCATTGCTAGAGCACCAAGTAAGCCACCAAGTGGAAGGGCAATTAAAGGGTCAACATTAATTCCTGCGATAGGACGTAAGGCAAGAAGGCTGATAGCAACAAGAGGGGCAACCATTGAAGCAACAAAACTTGGTAGACGAGAATGATCAACAGAGACGATTTCGTGTTCTTGAACTTTACTGCCTTTATTCACTAATTTTTTCGCAATAAAGTAAGCGAAAACGACGCCAAATAAACCAGGAATAACACCGGCAGCCATTACCGAAGTTAAAGGAACATTAAAGGCATCAGCAGCAGCAATCGCATTTGGGTTAGGTGACATCACATTACCTGCTTTACCGCCACCAACCATAGCTAATAGAATTGCCATTTTTGAAAGGTCAGCACGACGAGCAATCGCTAATGCAATCGGAGCAACGGTAATTACTGCTACGTCAACAAAGACACCTACGGCAGTTAAAATCATCGTTGCGACGGCGAGTGCGAGTAAAGCTCTGGTTTCTCCTACTTTTTTAACAATAGTTTCTGCTATCGAAGTTGCTGCTCCTGATTCAATCAGAACACCAGCAAGAACACCTGCTGCTAGAATTCGAAGTACTGCTGTAACGATACTTTGTGCACCGCCAATCATTAAATTTACAGTATCGGTTAAAGACACTCCACCAACGATACCACCGATAAGCGCACCAATGATCATGCCATACGCAGGCGGTACTTTTCTCAAAATGAGCGTAATTGAAACGGTGAGAGCGGCCAGTGCACCCAAAGTAGATACTTCGATCATATTAATGTTCCGTTTAATAATTAAGATGTCGGTAATCTATCGGTAACAACGATAATAAGCTTTAGACTAATGACCAAATTTAATTGACAGATAATCTATTTTATTGTGTAGATGCACAAAGTGTGACTTATTGTTCATGCATTAATGTCGCTAGATATAAATATGTAATTTCATTTATCTTATTGATATCTAAGCCTGTTTCTTTTTGTATGTTATCTAATCTGTATCGTAATGTATTTCTATGTATGTGGAGAGCATTGCAGGTTTGAGCTGAATCACAATTATGGTTAAAAAAAGCGTGGAGCGTTTTAAGTAATACTCCTTTTGAATCGTGAGCAGTAAGTTTTGTTATTGGCAGTTTCAATTGTTCCGAGCGCCAATCATCTGATTTGAGACCATTAATTAATACAGGAAGAACATTATCTTGATAAAAAAGAATTCGATTTTTTGAGTTTGCAGTGTTCATTGTGGCTTTTGCTGTCATATAGGACTGTGCAAGTCCTTCTATTGTTGGAAAATAATCACCGAGTGCTATTTTTATCGTAAATTTTTCATCATGAGAAATTCGTTGAAAAAGTTGGCGAATACGTTTTTCTTCATAAGTACGGTTCCAACCATTTTCAGTTAATGTGATTGGTTTCAAAACGACGACTTCATTTAATGTAACTGAACTAATAGCAACCAGATTATCTCGTTCAGGATATTCCAATAAATGGACAAGTTTTTGTAAGTGAGTCAGAGATAAATTTTCTCCTTTAAAAGAATCTACTTTTATAATTGTAGCTATTCTTGGTTGTTGAAGATCGAGTTCTAACCGCTCTGCAATAGAGTTGAGTTGTTGTGTATTTAAATCTGAAGGTTGAATTAATTGCAGTACTAATTCTTCTTTGTGCCTTTTTGACCACTGTATTTCAGTCATTAAAGCCGCTTGTTCTATGATGAGTTCTGCGGTCATTTTAACGAGTTCACCATATTGTTGTATTTCGCAAAGCTTTCCAGAAACGCCAACAGCACCAATAACCGTATTTTGAAAAATAATAGGGAGATTTATTCCCGCTTTTACACCACGTAATTGTAATGCGGTGGCGTTATCTATTTCGACGATTCTATTTTCATTAATCGCTAAAATCGCACCCTCATGACGACAGTGTAATCTTGTTTGGTCACCTGAACCGATAATCACGCCGTATTCATCCATGACATTGACTGAATGCTTAATTATTTTCATTGTTCTTTCTACGATTTGTTTCGCAATGATAGTGGTTAACTGCATTATAAAATCTCGTTAATCATAAGGTGAAGCTACGGTTAGCTATAAAAAAAGCAGGGATGGGATTATACTGAAAGAAAATAGCTCAACGTTATCTTTGATTTTAAACGTGTGAGTTAACGCCAATATTATCGCTAGGGTATCCAATGGATTACGAATTTAAGAAAAACACACTTGATGGCACTTATCATGCAAACTTTTCGATGGGACATGAGGCGATGGGTCGTTGGCTGGTTGAAGACGTAGCGAAGGATACAGAATTATTGGCTGAATTATATAAACAGATTGCAGCAGTAAAAAATACACAAGATGAATGGAAACTGTCAGGAAAGGTAATGACATTGGTTTTGACTGACCAAGAGGTTATTGTGCAGGAAAATGCATTATTTGAAAATTCAGAAGAAGAATTTGAAGAAGATATTCATATATACGATGATGAATGTATTTCTGTTTGTGGATTAGAGGACTTTGAAACGATGCTTCAAAGTTGGGAAGCATTTATTAGACGTTTCTAATTCGCGTTATTATTGCTCATTATTCGGGAAAGGCTGCACTTATTTAGTGCGGCCTTTTTTGTTTTAAATAAAGGCGGATTATAACTTGTTGATTGTTATCTGTTTAAAAGTTGGCACACGAATTGGATTGTTAATTATAAGTTACAAATAATTCGAAGGATTGAATCATGAAAATAATTAATGCCATTATTAAACCATTTAAGTTGGATGATGTTCGTGAGGCGCTAGCGGATGCAGGGGTTGATGGAATGACGGTCTCTGAAGTAAAGGGATTTGGTCGTCAAAAAGGACATACAGAACTGTATCGTGGGGCTGAATATAAAGTCGATTTCTTACCGAAAGTAAAATTGGAAATTGCAGTTCAAGCAGAACATGTAGATAACATCATTGACGCCATTGTGAAAGCGGCTCATACCGGAAAAATTGGTGATGGTAAAATTTTTGTTTATGACCTTCAGCAAGCGGTACGTATTCGTACTGGTGAAACTGACACTGAAGCACTTTAAGGATAGAGGACAATAATATTATGGAACTTTCAATTACAGTATCAGAACTTCGTTATGCCCTTGATACCTTCTTCTTTTTAATGTCTGGCGCTCTTGTTATGTGGATGGCCGCCGGCTTTGCAATGTTAGAGGCTGGTCTGGTTCGCTCAAAAAATACCACTGAAATTTTAACTAAAAATCTTTGTTTGTATGCGATAGCTTGTACAACATACTTAATTGTCGGTTATAACATTATGTATGTTGATAATGTGAGTGGTGGTTTTCTACCTTCATTCGGAACATTAATTGGAACTCAAGTAGAAGGTGCAGATCACTCATTAGAGTCTGATTTTTTCTTTCAAGTTGTATTTGTTGCGACGGCAATGTCAGTTGTTTCTGGTGCCGTGGCTGAGCGAATGAAGCTATGGTCTTTTTTAGTATTCTCTGTGATTTTAACCGCGTTTATTTATCCGATGGAAGGGTATTGGACATGGGGGGGTGGTTTCTTATCAGAAGCTGGGTTTAGTGATTTTGCTGGTTCAGGTATTGTTCATATGGCAGGGGCTTCAGCGGCATTAGCCGGAGTATTATTGCTCGGTGCACGTAAAGGTAAATACGGTAAGAAAGGTCAAATCTATCCAATTCCAGGATCTAATATGCCATTAGCAACATTAGGTACTTTTATTTTATGGTTTGGTTGGTTTGGTTTTAATGGCGGCTCTCAATTGATGATTTCTGATTTTGAAAATGCGACAGCAGTCGGCCAAATCTTCTTAAATACGAATGCAGCCGCAGCTGCAGGGGCGATAGCTGCGTTATTTGTGTGTAAAATAACGTGGGGAAAAGCCGATTTAACAATGGTATTAAATGGGGCGTTAGCAGGTCTTGTTGCTATCACAGCAGATCCGTTATCACCTTCTCCTTTAGCTGCTGTTATTGTGGGTGCAGTTGCTGGAGCGTTAGTTATTTTTAGTATTGTGGCCTTTGATAAAATTAAAATTGATGATCCAGTAGGGGCGATTTCAGTGCATGGTGTTTGTGGTTTTTTTGGGTTAATGGTTGTGCCACTGAGTAATGCGGATGCTAGTTTTGGTGCGCAGTTATTGGGAGCGGTTGTTATCTTTGCTTGGGTATTTATAGCAAGCCTTGTAGTTTGGGCAATAATTAAAGCAACCATCGGAATTCGAGTTACAGAGGAAGAAGAACTAGAAGGGATGGATGTTCATGATTGTGGTATTGATGCTTATCCTGAGTTTGTCAGTGTGAAATAAACAGCATTGCTAATATGTTGTTACATAATTATTAACCTCAATGCGGTCGTATTGAGGTTTTTCTTCATAAAAGATGAGTCTGGTCATTGTCATTTTTAAATTCATTTGTATAATATCGATATCGATATTGATAAGTATTCTTATTACCATTTGTAACTAGAGATTTTAAAGGAATATCATGAAAAAGTTATTATCAGTTTCTGCATTAATTGCAGGCGTATTCGCACCAAGTGTTATGGCTGCAGAAGAAGTGAATGTTTACTCTTACCGCCAACCTTTCTTAGTTGAGCCAATGTTTAAAGAATTCACTAAAGAGACTGGTATTAAAGTTAACGTGAAATTTGCTAAGAAAGGGCTGGCTGAAAAATTGGCTCAAGAAGGTGAGTTAAGTCCTGCTGACGTTATTTTAACTACCGACATTAGCCGTCTTGCTGAATTAACGAATAAAAAATTAGTTCAACCTGTTGATAGTAAAACTATTGATGCGAACGTCCCCGCTCAATACCGTGACGCAGACGATGAATGGTTTGCATTAACACTTCGTGCTCGTAACGTGTATTCATCTCGTGATCGTGTGGGTAAATTAGGTGCTGATTTTGATTATGCTGATTTAGCTAACCCTGAGTGGAAAGGAAAAATTTGTACTCGTAGTGGTAAGCACCCTTACAATGTATCTCTTGTTTCTTCGATGATAGCTCATCATGGTGAAGCAGAAGCTAAAACATGGTTAGAAGGCTTAAAAGCAAACCTTGCACGTAAACCTCAAGGTAATGACCGTGCTCAAGTTAAAGCGATTAAAGAAGGCCTTTGTGATGTTGCTTTAGGTAACAGTTATTACCTAGGTAAAATGGTGAATGATCCTAAGCAAGTATCATGGGCTGAGTCGGTATACATTAATTTCCCTAACCAAAATACTGATGGTACACATGTAAACATCAGTGGTATGGCGATGGCTAAATA
Source organism: Aliivibrio salmonicida LFI1238 (assembly GCF_000196495.1). Classification (NCBI taxonomy): domain Bacteria; kingdom Pseudomonadati; phylum Pseudomonadota; class Gammaproteobacteria; order Vibrionales; family Vibrionaceae; genus Aliivibrio; species Aliivibrio salmonicida. The sequence goes on along the minus strand of NC_011312.1, from coordinate 2,791,745 downwards.
TGCACCGAATAAAGACAATGCATTAAAATTAATGGAGTTTTTAACTGGTGATGTTGCTCAAGGCATGTACGCTGAAGTGAACTACGAATACCCAGTTAAGCCAAGTGTTAAACCTTCAGAGTTAGTGGCATCGTGGGGCGAATTTAAAGCGGATACTCTACCTTTAGATGACATCGCAGATAACCACACGAAAGCAATTAAACTTTTAGATGAAGTGAAGTTTGATCTTTAATTTGATATTTACTATTGGTGAGGTAACAATACCTCATCATTTTTAAAAGAGCCTTGTTGTTTAGGCAATGAAAGAAAAATTATTATTCTGGAAAACCAGTAGTTGGAGTATTTCTCTACTACTGGTTTTACCGATCCTAGCGATCTTATATACCGCCCTTGGTAATACTGATGACATCTTTACGCACTTATTTAATACGGTGCTACCTACTTACACCTTAAATACGGTGTTATTAGTTTTTGGTGCGATGTTCTTCTCTCTTATTTTAGGTGTTCCTTCCGCATGGTTTATGGCTATGTGTCGTATCCCATCAGCTTCAGTTTTACAGTGGGCACTTGTGCTTCCTTTAGCTATGCCTGCATATATTGTCGGTTATATCTATACAGACTGGTTAGATTTTGCTGGGCCAATTCAAATCCTTTTAAGGGATGTTTTTGGGTGGCAATCTTATTCTGATTATTGGTTTCCTGATATTCGGACATTAACTGGCGCGATTCTTGTTATGTCTCTTGTGCTGTATCCCTATGTGTATTTGCTTGCTCGTGCTGCCTTTATGGAGCAAAACATTAGCTTATTACAGTCAGCTCGTTTGTTAAAATGTACCCCGTGGGAAAGCTTTAAGCGTATATCGTTACCTTTAGCTCGACCTTCTATTGCTGTGGCTTTATCTTTAGTGGCGATGGAAGCTTTAGGGGATTTTGGTACGGTGAGTTATTTTGCGGTGAATACGTTAACTACCGCAGTTTACGATACGTGGTTAGGCTATTCCAATTTAAATGCAGCAGCGAAAGTATCAGCCTTCATGTTAATGGGCATTCTTTTATTGATCAGTGGTGAGCGTTATAGTCGTCGTAAGCAAAAAATGTTTCAAGAAAAATTTAATACGAATGAAGAGTTTCAATATGAACTTCATGGATGGAAAAAATGGGCTGCATTTATGTGGTGCTGGGGACTAGTATCTATCGCTTTTATTCTCCCTTTGCTGCAACTGATTAGTTATTCTATTGATTATTTTGACGAAAGTTGGACTGGTGAATTTCAGCAATACGCATTAAATAGTTTATATGTTTCATCCATTGCCGCGATCATTGCTGTGTTAATCGCTTTAGTTGTTAATTTTTTATACCGCTTGCATCCAAGCAGTAAGTGGAGTGTGGTCCCGATGCGTTTAGCTTCTTTAGGTTATGCGGTTCCTGGAACGGTACTTGCTATTGGTGTAATGCTTCCGATGATTAGCTTAGATCATTTTGTTAATGATGTATCTAAACAACTTGGTTTTGGTGTGATTGGATTAGTTTTTTCAGGTTCTATTTTTGCGCTGATTTTTGCTTCTGTTGTGCGATTTTCTGCCGTTGCTATTGGCTCTATTGAAAGTAATTTAAATAAAATCCCACCGTCATTAGACATGGCATCGCGCACTTTAGGTTGTGGAACATGGTCTATGCTACGTCGAGTTCATTTCCCATTAATTCGTCGTGGTTGTTTAATCGCTGGCTTATTGGTCTTTATTGAAACCATGAAAGAGTTGAATGCTGCACTATTGCTGCGCCCATTTAACTTTGAGACTTTGGCAACATATGTATTTAATTTTGCTTCTGATGAGCAATTAGAAATTGCAGCGATGCCTGCGGTATTATTGGTTTTGGTTGGATTGATCCCATTGATCATTGTTAACCGTTCTTTGGAGCGACATCATTAATGAACTCTGCACTATCTATATCTAATTTAACTTGTAGTTACCATGATCAGAATATCCTAACTCAGTTATCATTAACGGTTGAATCCGGTGAAATTGTTTGTTTGCTTGGTGCTAGTGGTTGCGGTAAGACGACATTATTAAAAGCTATTGCTGGTCTTTTACCCTTGTCGGAAGGTGAAATGAACCTTAATGGAAAAGTCATCACAAACAACAAGACGTGGTTGCCACCAGAGCAACGTAATATTGGGATGATCTTCCAAGACTATGCACTATTTCCACATCTTACCGTAAGCGAAAATATTGGCTTTGGATTAAAGGACTGGGAGAAGGTGCGGGCGGCAGATAAAGTCGAATCAATGCTTAACCTTGTTCATTTAAGCGGGTTTGGTGACCGTTACCCACATCAATTATCTGGCGGTCAGCAGCAACGTGTTGCAATTGCAAGAGCGTTAGCCAGCGAACCGGATCTTCTATTATTGGATGAACCCTTTTCTAATATCGACACTCAAGTTCGACATGATTTAATTAAAGAGATCCGCCGTATTTTTAAAGCTCAGGGTGTAACCGCTATTTTTGTGACTCATAGTCGTGAAGAGGCATTTGCTTTTTCTGATAAATTAGCAGTAATGAATCACGGTGTGATTGAGCAATTCGGTAGTGCTAATGATTTATATTATTCACCAAACAGTCGTTTTGTCGCTGACTTTTTAGGTGGTGGATCGTATGTATCAGGAATGATTCAACAAGATGGAAATATTGATAGTGCCGTAGGTTTGATTTCTTGTGGTCGTAGTACTGAAGATACGAATAAAAAAGCAGATGTATTACTTCGTCCGCAAAATATTACGTTGTATCGTGATTCAAAAGGTACTGCTATTGTTAAAGAATTGCAGTTTATGGGGGATACTTGTCGATACGTAATTGAAGATGATGGGACGCAATTAATTGGAGTGTCTAATGATTCTTTATCTAATGGTGAGAAAGTGAGAATTGATATTAAACCTCATTGCCCAATTGTATTTCTTCAAGAGAACAACTAAGTATTTAAAACAAAAAGAACCCAGCTAATCGACTCAAGAATTAGCTGGGTTAAGTCTTTAGAAATGTATTTTTATTTAAAATACATTAGAAACTAAAGAGAAAGGAAAGCTTTCATTTCATTCAATATTTTTTCTGCTGTTAGTTGATCTTCCATTTCAGCAAAAATTCGTAGTAATGGCTCTGTTCCAGAGAATCGAGCAATTACCCAGCCGCCATTTTTAAAATAGACTTTCGCGCCATCTTCATAGCTGACTTTTTCTATTTCATATTCAAATTCTGGTAATTGTTGTTCAATATAAATTTTATTGTACAGTGCTTCTTTTTCGCTTGGTTTAAAAGTACAGTCCCCTTCGGCAGTATAGGCATAACCATATTTAGCATAAATTTCATCAAGCATTTCAGACAATTTTTTACCAGTAACACTGATCATTTCAACTAATAAGCTTGAAGCGAATACGCCATCTTTACCTTTAATGTGGCCACGAATAGTTAGACCACCCGAACTTTCACCACCCAATAAAGAATCATCCGCTTCCATTTGTGAACTAATATGCTTAAAGCCTACAGGAACCTCAAAGCTCTTTTCACCATGATCAGCTGCAACTTTGTCTAGTAAGTGTGTGGTTGCGATATTACGTACGACAGAGCCTTTCCAGCCTTTGTACTCAAGAAGATAATAATAAAGCAGTAATAACACTTCATTTGGGTGAATAAAGTGACCTTTTTCATCAATGATACCTAAGTGGTCGGCATCACCATCAGTACCGATACCTATATCATAGCCATCATGAGCAACTAAGTGCTTTAAGCGATATAGCGTAGCTGCATTTGGTGATGGCATTAAACCGCCAAACGACGGGTTTTCACCATCGTTGATAACATCAACATCACAGCGAGCACTGATTAATACTGTTTGTAAGGCATTTTTTGCAACCCCAAACATTGGATCGATTAACACTCGCAAGTTGGCTTTTTTAATTGAATCCATGTCAATTTTATCGATGATAGAATCAACAAAGGCATTCATTGGATTGATGATTTCGATACAACCGTCATTTAACGCGGCTTCAAAATCAACACTGCTTACATCTTGTTGCGTTAGGTGAGCGACTTGTTGTTCAATTTTTTGAGTAATAATTTCATCGGCATCTCGGCCTCCTTCAATAAACACTTTTATGCCATTGTAATCGGCTGGATTATGAGAGGCAGTGATACAAGCTGAGTAAATACATCCCATCTCTTTCGCTTGGAACATAACAATCGGGGTTGGGACGAATCGGTCAATAAAGCTGACTTTTATCCCATTTGCTGCAATAACTTCAGCAAACCATTTACCTGCTTTATCTGAAAGAAAACGACGGTCATAACCAATAACAAAACCTTTTTTTTGAGCTTGTTCATTGATCATAATATTAGATAACGCTTGAGCGACAAGACGTACATTATCTTTAGTGAACTCTTCACCAATGAAAGCACGCCATCCGCCAGTACCAAATTGAATCATTGTAAATTCCTTTTAGAGTAAGGAGCTTGCTATAAGCTCCTTACTTTTGTCTCTACATTAGGCCGTTGATTAAACTAACTAACCCATAATAACGATAACGTCATTAACACTGCCTTCCGCTTGGACTGGCACTGCGCCATTGACGACTCACTGAGAACTCAGGCCAATCAGTTGGAATACAAGGATCAATAGTTAAGCCTTCAAAGCCAGCACGAACACCAAGAATAAAGTTAGTTACCGCGAAGTAAGCCCAACCAGAAGTACCTGTTAACCAAGGGTGATTAGCACGACCATGATCTTGATGATCTTTACCCATGATAAACTGTACGTATGAGTATGGTTCAGCTATACGCTTTTCAATCATGTCATTTTGGTTATATGGATTTAGTGCATCATAGAATTTCATTGCACGGTCACCACGACCTAGTTTCGCTTCTGCTACCCAAGCCCATGGGTTTGGGTGAGAGAAGATAGCGCCATTCTCTTTTACGCCTTGGTAAACGCGAGTAACAAAACCAATGTCATCATTTGGTGTTGAGAATGATGGTGAGTTTAAATGTAATCCGTATTCAGAGAATAGATTCTCATCTACCGCATCCATTGCTTTTTCACCGCGCTCTTGAGATACCGCACCAGATAAAACAGCGAGTGTGTTTGATTCAAGATGAACACGACCTTCAGTTTGCTGTGCTGTACCAATTTTATCGCCATCTTTGGTTAGACCACGAATGTACCAACCGCCTTCTTCATCCCAAAGATGAGTTTCACACGCTTCACGTACGTTAGCTGCCATTTCAGAGTATTTAGAGATATCGGCATCATTTTTATGGAATTTAGCTAAATCTAAGAATTCTTCTAATGCCCAGAAATGTAAGAATGAAACCATTGATGATTCGCCACCACCTAAGTTCAGACAGTCATTCCAGTCAGCTCGTAAACCTTTACAAATACCAGTACGACCAACGTATTCTGCAGAGAAATCTAACGCCGCTTTCATGTGTTCATAAACTGTTGCGTCACCGCCATCAGCGTATGGGATCACTTCGTCGAAGAAAGAGTGTTCACCGGTTTCCATTACATATTTGATGATAGTTGGAACGATCCATAAATGGTCATCAGAACAGGTATCTTCAATGCAGTGGATCTTATCGTCATCTGATGGGGTAGGAACAACCGTAGGTGACTTTGATGGAACAACGTCTGCTTTTTCAGGATCAAACCAATCAGGATCAAATAAGTGTAGACCGTACCCCGCTTTCACTTGGCCGCGTAGTAAATCGACAATACGTTTACGTGTCATTTCAGGATTAGAGTGAGGGACAGAGATTGCATCCTGAGCCGTATCGCGGTAGCCAAGGCCTGTACGTCCGCCGACTTCAATGAATGAAGCAAAACGTGACCACACGACACAGGTTTCTGCTTGATACAGTGTCCAAGTGTTGATCATCGTATCCAAACCTTCGTTTGGTGATTTAACTTGGAATTTTTCACAACGCTCGCTCCAATGATCTTTGATCTCTTGGAATGCAGCATCAACATTTGCGACATCTTGGTATTTTTTACGTAGACGATCGCCATTGCCTTTACCTAGGCCAAGTACGTAAGCAAAGCGAACTTCTTCACCTGGTTGAATGGTGAATTGTTTATGAAGTGAACCACAATGGTTGTAACAGGTTTGTGCAGAGTTAGAGCACTGACCTTTTTCAACGGCGATTGGATTAGCTTCATCACGATATGCACCTAAGAAAGTGTCACGTTGGCCGTCATATAAATCAGGATCAAAGGTTGATGCTAGGTAATAGAAACCTTCAAAATCATTGGTGTTGTAATAAAGATCACATTCAATTACGCCTTCAGTATAAGAAGTGCCAGCTGAATACAAGGACATTTGATGGTTTTGGTTATCTGATTGAATGTGGCTGAATGAGAATTCAACAAAAGAGAATGCAGAGATAACACGAGGCTTATCGCTGGTATTCTTAATTACCACATCCCATACTTCAGCATCTTCACCCTTTGGAACAAATAAGGTTTTGGTGGCTTCAATGCCATTGTAATCACATTTGAATTTAGAGTAAGAAAGGCCGTGGCGAACTTCGTAGCTTGCTTCATCTAAGCTTTTTGCTACTGGCTGCCATGAGATTGACCAGTAATCACCCGTTTCATCATCACGAAGGTATACATAGTGCCCTGGACGGTCAAAAGTACCGTTTGGACGGAATTTAGTAACACGATTGTACTCTGGAGAATTATAGAAAGAGTAACCGCCAGCATTATGAGAAATAACGGTACAGAATTTTTCTGTGCCTAAATAATTCGTCCATGGAGCTGGTACGTCAGGGCGTGTAATTACATATTCGCGATTGTCGTTATCAAAAAAGCCGTATTTCATTGTTTTATCCTTAACTAAAATACTAATAAATGGGTGACTTATGGTTGACGGAAATTAATACCCTGACGTGTTAGGGTTGGTAATCGTCCATTTAACTTTGATAAAAAGTCTGTCCAGTTTCTGTGTTGTTTTTGTGTCTACATCCCTTCAGACATCGCTAAAAGGCGTGGGAAAATCATGTAATCCATACGCTCTTGGTTATTGATGATTTCACACCAAAGCGCGCATTGAATACCAAGAATTCGTTTACGAATAGGGTCGTTATCAGCAAGTTCTGCTAGTGGTTCATAGTTATATGCATCTTCAAGAGGAAGTACATTAGCCCAATCTACTCCTGGCTCTTCAGGAGCATAATCTTGAGCCATATCTAGGTAAGTCGTTTGTCCAGGTTGAAGTACCACATCAAAGCCTTGTTTTGCACAGTTAAGTGCCGCTTCTTCGCTTAACCAAGAGTAAATAACCGTGTCTTTACTGACTTTATTTCCGTGTTGCGCCTCTTCCCATCCCAACATTCTTTTACCGAGCTGCTTTAATTTTGTTTCAGCATGACGAAGTAGATGACCTTGAAGTTCAACGGGATCGCGATAACCTTGTTTGGCCATTAATGCTTGACACTTTTCACTGTCAGTCCAGACACCTTTAGGTACTTCATCTGCACCTATGTGAATGTAAGGGGCTGGAAATAACGCCGCAATTTCTTCAAGTACAGTATCAATAAAGGTGTAAGTACCTTCAATCGCAGGAGATAAAACATTATCGGTGTAATGCTGAATACTGCGGTAGTTTGAATGATCGTCTTTATCAACCAATAAATGAGGTAATGCTTTGATTGCTGCACGGCAGTGTCCCGGAATATCAATTTCAGGAATAACGGTGATACCACGCATGTCGGCATAAGCGATGACCTCTTTGATTTCTTCTTGTGAGTAAAATCCGCCGTGTTTTTTTGCTACGTGGGTATATTGAGGTTCTAGAGTTTCTTCAGGGCCGCGCCATGCGCCGATGTCAGTTAATTCTGGAAATGCTTTAATTTCAACACGCCAACCTTCGTCATCCGTTAGGTGCCAGTGAAAAACATTAAATTTATACTGGGCTAACTGATTGATAAGTCGTTTAACTCTCTCAAGAGGGTGGAAGTGCCTTGCACAATCGATCATCATTCCGCGGTAATGAAAGCGAGGTTGGTCGCTTATTTTTACACATGGAATTGTTTGATTTTGTTCACTTACGAGCTGCAATAAGGTGGCACACCCATGAGAAAAACCTTCGTTTGAGCCAGCTTTAATTTGTACGGTACTTTCTGTAACGGTAAGTTGGTATGCGCCTTTATCCAATGTTGGATTAGACATAAAAACAATATTACCGGTATTTTTGATGGCGAACTCTTGAGATGTTATTGCTGCGAGCTCCTCAATAAGCCATTGTGAGGCACCATTGGCTAAATGCGTCTGAATTTCTAATGACGTTTTATTGCTTAAAACAAATTGCCCATCAAGACGTTGAACCGATTCCGGTTTTGGTATTAATGATAATTCAGCCGGAGCGACTCTTGGTATTTGAGTTCTCTCTGAGTAAGGTGATGCTAAAACGATAGGAGAAATAGAGACATCTAAAAAATAGTTTTTATCATCTTGAGTAATAAAAATACTCGCATCATCAAGCCCATCAGAAATAAAGCGGAACGGGGCCGTCGCAATCGTAAATTCGATATAATAATGGTTGTTCGCTTTTAGTACTTGTTTTTCTTCGGGAGTTAACTTGCAGAAACTACCGACTTGCTCAAGTTTTCCTTGGGTGTTGCTGTTTGGTGCGATGAAGCGATCAATGGTGAAATGAAGCTGCCAATGATGAAGATCTACATCACTTAAATTATGTAATGTTAAACCAAAACGACTTAGGTTGTCTTTTTCAGACAAAACAGCAAGATCTACACGATAATCCATCATATCTTCCTTAATATAATGCTAGAACAGGTTATGTTCTGCTTTTCCTGCCATCAGGATGCCACCTTCAATAGCATCAAATTGTGGTTGTACTAAATATTGGCGAATAGAAGGCGATAGCCATTCAACAATGCGTTCCCCAATACTTCCCATTAATGCAATTCTTGTTGCGCCTTTATTATGCAATGCCGTTAAATACAGCTCGATGTCAGTTGCTGTTTGTTTTAACAGGTCAATCGCTAACGTATCGCCTTGTAGTGCGAAAGAGAAAATCTCAGGAGAGAACTGGCCATAATCACATGGTCGAGCGCGTTTAGACCAGTCAACGATACTGTCGATATCATGGTTGAAATGATGAATAACATGATCGGTTAGAGTTGTCGTAGGTTTTATACCATCATAAGCTAAAAGGGTATTTTGAATTAAACGCAATCCCATAATTGCCCCTCCACCTTGGTCTGAGATAGGGAATTCTCTTCCGCCGACAACATGTTGTTTTCCATCATTAATATAAATCCCACAAGACCCTGTTCCTGCGATCATTATTGCACCATTATCGCTATTATGAGCACCGAGACAGGCACCATATGCATCAGTATTTAACACCATAGATGCAAACGGGTGTTCTAATTCCATGAATGCATACCATGCCGATTTTTGTTCTGCACCCGCGAGAGCAAGACCAACATGCATACGTGTAAAGTCGAGTTCTGTTAGTTGATGTTGTGACGATGCTTGAGTAATTGCGGTGATAATTGAATCCATCGCGACATTGATACCAAGTAAGATATTCGCACTGCCACTCCTAGCTTCACCAAGTAATTCGCCTTGTTTATTGCGAATTCGAGCACGACAAGATGTACCGCCACCATCAATACCTACATACAGATCAGTCATTATTATTTACCTGCATTGATTGATAAGAATATTGAGATAAAATCGCCAGTAGGTACCATGCACCGTGAGGGATCCATTGCTCTCCCCAACGCCAGTTTTGTAACATGTCATCACCGTGTGGGACTGGATTAAACGCAATATCGTCTTCATCTTCAAATCCACCAGTAATCCCGTTACATACACCACCTTTAGCATTAAAGAACCCAAGATGAGGAAGGTAATCTGGATTGTTATGTCCATGACCATCTAACATGCACATGTCATAAGGATTTAAACCTAATACCCAATTTAAATTTTGTTGAGCAAAGCATTCGAGTTTTTGTACCGTATTTTTAGAGGTGATATAAGGGAGAGCTAAGTAACTCATGCTTGCCAAAGAGCCTAAACGTGCATTTTCACCTTGCCACCAATAGCCCGATTCATTGTCGTGGGCGACAAAAAAAGAACTGCGTTTATTATCATTTACTGGTTTTACATATTGGCGAGGATAGCCAAAAGGGTTACTGACTTCTGATGTTATTGTCAGTTCAAATTGAACGGCTTGAGTTATTGTCAGTTGAGTCTTTGCTCGGCGACTATTATCCGTTTCAATGTCGAGGTATTGAGAAAGCGCAATTGCAGGAAGACCCGCTTCAGCCGCATGGTAATAAGGACGCTCTCCATTTTTAGTTGCAGACCAGAAATTATTTTGATTTTCATCACTTAGTTGGCGAGCAGATAATCTTTCAGCCCATACACGAGCTTCAATTAAGAAAGCGTTATTTTGGGTTGTTTTGAACAGTTCGATAACAGCAAGAAGAGCGCAATATTCATCAATAATATTTTCTTCACCGTTATTCAAGTAATTGAGATTGTTTTCTTTTAAGTGCCAATAGCCTTTAACTGCTGCGCTTAAATACTCGTCGTGAGTAAATTCACCTTCAGTACTTAAACGAGAAGCAGCCGCAAGAGCTGCAATGGATATACCACCACCTTGACGAAAACCAGCTTGATAATCATCAGACTTATGACCATTTTGAGTTGAATAAGCACAGATATCTCGTTGAGTTATATCTTTACTCCATTTATCAAAAACCGTCATATAGAAGAAACCTTCCGGACTTTGCATACGAACTAAGAAGTCAGCACCAAATAACGCCTCTTCCGTAAGACGAGTGCGAGAGAATGCAGCAAAATCCGATAGGTTTTGAGTTAACTCTAAGCCTTTAAGCATATTCCATACAACCATTGGGATTTGCTGAGGGTTTAAATAATTAGCGTAAGATAAGTGGCTTAAATACTTACTGACATCACCCGATGCGTCATACCAACCACCATGAACATCAATGGTTTCTTTGCTATTGATGATAGGTTTTTTTTTATCTTGTTTATCAAAAATACCACTACAACGTTGAGACTTAAAATAATGTAAAACATCAGAAAACGTGTTTTTCATCAGTAAATGAGTACCAATGGTAAAAGGGTGTGATTTACTGTCATTAATCGTGAGAATAAACTTACCTTGTTGATTAAAGTCTGAGAAATCAATCTCTGCAAAATACCCTTGATGCCATTTAGCAATTTGGAGTGATGAAGAAATAGAAAACTGATGTTTTACCTGCTGTGTTTGAGTACAAATAAGGTTGCCTAATAACTCTTTATTAAGAGGTGAATCAGTTAATAATACGGCTGATTTAGGTCCATTATGTTCATATCCAATGTGGTTTGTTAACAGTTGCATCTATTTCTCCAAAATACCAATTACTGCTGTTTGAGGTTAACTTGTGTGAAATTAATTTTCGAACAAGTAACAACGAACAAAATGGTTGTCTGACAGTTTTGTTACGCCAGGCATACGTTCTTTACATTTTTCAGTTACATGAGTACAACGCCCAGCAAAAGGACAACCTACTGATTCTGGAGTCCAAAGAGGGATTTTCCCTTTATTTCCTTTCAGTTTGGTATGAATCGACTTGCTTGGATCGGGTACAGCAGAAACTAATAATTGTGTATATGGGTGTTGAGGATCATGGATGATCTCATCGGTATCGCCCCATTCAACCATATGCCCAACGTACATTACCGCGAGATCTTCCGCGATGTAACGTGCTGTCGCGATATCGTGAGTGATATAAAGTAGAGACATTTCTTTCTCAAACTTCATTTCTTCCATCAGGTTAAGTACACCAGCACGGATAGATACATCAAGCATTGATGTTGGTTCATCAGCCAGAACAACTTCTGCACCTACTGCAATATTACGAGCTAAATTCACACGTTGACGTTGACCACCAGAAAGTTGATGTGGGTATTTTTCTGATGTTTCTTTTGGTGGATTTAGGCCGACCTGATCTAAAAGATCGAAAACGCGTTCTTGTAACTCTTGTTTGTTTCTAGGGTCTATTTTCTTATGGATAAGCAGTGGTCGAGCAATATGGTGAAAGATGTTATGGGTAGGGTTTAGAGATCCAAATGGGTCTTGCCATACCATTTGCACGCCTTCACGGTAAGCCATTAGATCGTTTTTCTTGACGATATCCTGGATGTCGCGGCCTTTATACTCGATAAGACCGTCTGTTGGCGCATACATTTTTGCGATCATTTTTGCTGTTGTAGATTTACCTGATCCAGATTCACCAACAACAGATAAGCCACGGCTTTTGTACATTTTGAAAGATACGTCATTAATTGCACGCATCATTGGTTGTTTGAGTGCGTTACTGCTGATAGGGAAATCTTTTACTAGATTTTTACCTTCAACTAATAGTTTGCCAAGTGGTTTGCTCATAATTTACTCCAGATAATCCGTTATTATGCTTTTGCTTGTCTAATTGGATCACCGTATAGATGACAATTAGATAAGTGGCCAATTTCAATCTGACGTAATTGTGTCGGTACTGAACGACATGTATCGTGTACGCGGTCACAACGTGATTGGAAGCGGCAGCCTTGTGGGATCTCAAGTAAATTTAATGGGTTTCCTGGGATACCTGTTAACTTAGTTTTTGGCCCCGTTAGTGGTGGAAATGAACTCCCCAACCCTTTCGTATATGGGTGGTAAGGTGAGGTTAAGATCTCCTTTGAAGAGGCAACTTCAATTAACTCACCTGAGTACATGATCTCAATGCGATCAGAAAACTCAACCATTAACGATAGTTCGTGCGTAATGAATAGAATAGAAAAACCAAACTCTTCTTTAAGCGCGTAAATTTTCTGTAGAATTTCACGTTGAACGACAACATCAAGTGCGGTTGTTGGTTCGTCCATGATGATCATTTTAGGATTAAGTGCTAATGCAATAGCAATCATCAAGCGTTGACGCATACCACCAGAAAACTGGTGAGGGTAATCCGTTAAACGGTTTGGGTGAATATCAACAATTTCTAACAAACCTTGAGCACGAACAATCGCTTGTGCACGAGTCATCGTTGTGTGGCGCATAATTACGTCACAAAATTGCTCTTCGATTGTTAATACAGGGTTCAATGCGTTCATGGCACTTTGGAATACCATGGACATTTCACTCCAACGGAATGCCTGCATTTGTTTATCGCTGTATTTTAAAATATCACGGCCATCGAATATTACTTCACCACCAGTGATAAATGCTGGTGGCTTATGCAAGCGCATTAAAGAGAATGCAATAGTTGATTTTCCACAACCAGATTCACCTGCTAAACCAAAGACTTCACCTTTACCAATGTCAAAACTCACATTGTTTACAGCACGTACATCACCTGATTCAGTAATGTAATCCACACACAGATTGCGGATAGAAATTTGCGGGTCAGTCATATCAATCTTCCCTGTTCCAATTTAATACTGGTTTACCTAGGTCTGGTTTACGCTCGTTTGTATCTTGAGCGGCTAGTTTTTTCCAACGTTTCATTCCTTTGTGAGAACGAAGTTGTGGGTTAGCGATTTCATCAACGGCGAAGTTAAGCATTGCAAGACCGACAGCGAGAAGTGTCAGAGCCATACAAGGTGCAATCAACTCCCACCATGCGCCAATTAGGATAGATGATGATGTTTGTACGTTGTACAGCATGATGCCCCAGCTAATGGTACTTGGATCACCAAGACCTAAGAATGAAATCGTTGCTTCCATCATGATGGCGTACATTACTGAACCAATGAAACTTGCGCCTACAATTGAAATAAGGTTTGGAAGAATTTCAACAAAAATGATGCGCAATGAAGATTCACCTAAAACCTCTGCCGCTCTAACAAATTCTTTTTCACGTATTGATAAGGTTTGAGCTCGAATAACACGTGCGCCCCATGCCCAGGACGTACACCCAATAATCAAAGTAATGGTTACGGGGCCCGCTTCACCGATGAATGCAGCAAGAACGAACAGTAATGGATATTGTGGAATAACCAGCATGATGTTCATTGCTGCGGTTAAGATATCATCGACTTTGCCGCCGAAATAACCCGCAGAGATACCAATTACGGTTGCTAAGAAACACACCACGAAACCAGCACCAAAACCAACCGCCAGTGATACACGAGCGCCATGAGCAAGCTGAGACCAAACATCACGTCCCATACGTGTTGTTCCCATTACGTGATCTGCTTTTTTAGACATTAATAAAGAACGACGGTCAGTGGCTAAATTTTCTGAAACCCATCCATCAGGATTGTTTTCAGCCGCATTGACAACAAAGCTTGGGTATTCATGTGGATTACCTGTTCGTTTATCTGGTGCGTGGTCACTCAAAAATGGAGCAAATACAGCGACGAAGATAAACGTGAATAAGATACCTAAACCAAACAGTGACTTAGAGTTACCAGTAAGAAGTTTAATTAAGTTTTTCATTATTATTTTCCTCCCTTGCGTAAGCGAGGGTCTAGAACAACGTATAACATGTCTGCAAGAAGGTTAAAGAAGAGCATAAACAGAGTCATGATTAATAGCTGACCTTGAAGTACTTGGTAATCTCGAGAATTAATGGCGTTGAATAATACAGAGCCAAGACCCGGGTAGTTAAAAATGATTTCAACAATAAGTTGACCGCCAATAGCCATACCTAAAGACATTGATAAAGCAGTAACGCTTGGTAGCATTGCGTTACGAGCAGCGTAGTTAAATACCACTCTGTTTTCACTCAATCCCTTGCCTTTTGCCATGGTGATGTAGTCTTCACCAAGCAGATTAATCATGTTGTTACGCATGTTTATCAGGAAGCCACCAATTTGAACTATTGATGCACACAACAAAGGAAGAATAGCGTGGTAAGCGACATCTTTAATAAATGCCCAGCTAGTCCAGTCGGGAATATTACCTGGTGTATATGCATAACCTGTGGGGAACCATTTTAATCCCACGGCAAAAGTAAACATGGCAAGCATCGCAATAACTACTTGTGGTACCGCTTGGATAACCAACATCCCAGGAGAGATAAATGTGTCATAAGCGCTGCCTCGTTTCCAAGCCGCAAAAATACCTAATATAGAACCTAGAGAGAAAGATAGAACAACCGCAGTACCCGCCAAGAAAAGAGACCAACCAAATGCACCACCTAATAGTGTATTTACACTTAGAGGGTAGAATTTAATTGAAGTACCTAATTCCCAAGTTAGGATATTTTTAATATAGATAAAGTATTGCTGATAAAGAGGCCCATCAACAAAACCAAGTAGTTGTTTCATAGCTTCTATACGCTCAGGAGTTACCTGAGTAGTCGCATTCGCGAACATCATGGTAACTGGGTCACCTGGCATTGCTCGCGGTATAATAAAGTTAATCGTTGCAGCAACGACCAACGCAATAAAATAGAACGATAAACGTCTTAGAAAAAATCCCATAATTCACACCTTACTCATCCAGATTATTATTTGCCTGATCTGGAAATCAGGACGCAAAATCCCCTGACGACGAGCGCCAATCCTTTAGCTAATAGGGAAGGGGGAATAGGCGGTGCACAAGAGATGCACCGCAAAAGTTGTCACATATTACTTAACAGGTTTTAGGTCAAGAACATGTAGAAGACGTTCAGGAATACCAGCCCAGATGTTTGGACGGCCCTTAGGATTCTTCTCGTTCCACCAGCCAGTGAAGCGTTGTGTGTTGTATTGGTACATGTAAGCACCAGACAAGATTGGTAGTGTTACTTGGTTTTCAGCGATGATCTTCTGAATACCATGAGCGATTTCAATTTGCTCTTCTTTGTCTGCTGTTTTGTAGAAGCTATCAAGTAGTGCATTGCGAAACGAGGCATACCATCGCCTTCTTGTAGTGCTGAGTTGTATGCACTGTTCCAGTAAAGGTGTGGATCGGCACCGTGGAAGTAGTTAGTGAAAGCTACATCATATGTGCCTTCTAGCATCGCTTGGTTATAAACAGCAAACTCAGGAGTACGAGCTTTTGTTTTAATGCCAACTTCATCTAGTTGTTCAACCGCAAGTTGTACTGTGTTATTAAAATCAGTCCAGCCATTTGGTGATTGGATTAGAAGCTCAAATGGTTTACCTGATGGAGTATCAACATAGCCATCGCCATTTACATCTTTAAATCCAGCGTCAGCTAATTGCTTCTTGGCACCTTCAACGTTGTATGTGTTGAATTTTTTGTATTTATTATGAATTGTTTCGTCAGACCATGCTTCAAATGCATAACCAAGACCTGATGCGAAATCATTCACTGTACCGCCACCGTAGAATGCGATGTCGATGATAGTTTGACGGTCAAGAGCCATACCCATAGCGCGACGGAATTCAACGTTTGTTAACGCTTCGTTTTTAGCTGCATCTGGGTTTTTGAAGTTAACCATCAACGCTTGAGTACCTGATGGCGGGTACCAGTATTGGTGATTTGGACTTGCTGATGCGTAAGTACGGTCGATGTCAGGAATGAACGATGAAGTCCAATCTAGCTCAGAGTTTACGATTTTACCAAGTAGCTGGTCATTATTCGCAATTTGAGGAACACGTAAACAATCAACATCTAGGTTCGCATTATCCCAGTAATTAGGGTTACGACACTGAATGTAAAGTTGAGGTGTAAATGTATCGATTTCAGTGAACGGACCAGTACCAACTGGATTTTCATTAGTAAACGTTGTTGGGTTTTCAACTTTTGACCAAATGTGCTCAGCAACAACTGGAACTAATGAAATTTCGTAAGGTACGTTTGAGTTAGCTTCAGACAAAGTGAATTTAACTTGGTATTCATTCAAACGTTCAACTTTAGTAATCCACTTATTGATACCACGTTGGTCAAGTTCTGGCTTGTCCTTCAGTAGTTGATAAGAGTAGATAACATCATCAGCAGTAAATTTTTCGCCATCAGACCATTTAACGCCTTTACGAATGTCAAAAGTAACACTCATTAGGTCGTCTGACATACGGAAGTCTTCTGCAAGACGCATTACTGGTTCATTACCATGCATTTCATTAAAGATAACTAATGGCTCGTAAACAAAATCAGTTGTTGTACGAAGGTTAGTGGCAAGGTATGGGTTAAAGTTTTGAATCATTGTAGGGTAGAAATCAGGTACTATTGTTAGCTCACTGCGAGCTGCTGCATCTGTAGCAGCAAAACCAGTTGTTGCTGCTAATACTGCAGCAGCTAATGTAGTTTTTTTAATATTGGCAAGCATAGCTGTTCCTTACTCTTTGCTTTAGTTTCACGATTATACATATTTAACAATTTGCTAAATACACATTAAGGCATACCTCAAATTCCAATTTTTCCAGAACATCCTAAATGGTTGTTGAGTGGTCTGTATGCCTTGGGCATGTATAGAAAAACGTTTTCTGACTAAAACGTCAATTGAGATTACCGTTAAAAACGGCAAAATCAGCTTTTCTCACGTCAAAAACGTCATTTTTGTTTTTTACGAGTGAATTTCGCACAATTATTCTAATGTGACGAGCCTCTTGTTTACATCGTTCTATAAAACGAATGGTTAGTGCTTGCTTACTTTTTGGCTCTTTATTTAAAGGGTTTTGTGTCCTCATTGGAGAGATGGTGATAAGTGTCACGTGTGATCTCTGTCATTAATTTTACCGCTAAAATTATCACCGCGTGTTTGTTGTGAGTGGCTTCTCATTCTTATGACAAATATATTATTTACAACTTATTTGTCGATTTTTTAGCGTAATTTTATCTTTTTAAGTCGTGAGTTTTTATCTTAATTCGCTGAGAAAAATTGTGTAGGCATAAAAAAGCCTACAATATATTGCAGGCTTTTAATCGGAGGTTTGCGATGATTAATTTGATGAAATAAGAATTTGAAGCTTATCTTTTATTCTTATGAGCTTCTCTCTGTCTTGGTTATGTTCGTTACAATGTTCTAGAATATATTCCAATGTACTGACTACCGTTCGCCAACGTGGTGTTTTAGGGAGAGACTCAACTCGTAAATACTTATCTAGCGTACGAGTTTGCAATGTGCTTCTATCAAGATATACGCGCCATAATCCACTTTCTTCTGCGAGTGTAAACTTTGAATGCCCAGTAGATTCTTCCCAATAAGATAGGGCAGATATCATGCCATCAACAATGAGTTCTCGCATAATTGTTCCCTTATCTTCTTTATTTTCATTCGCTTTAATTGCCAATTGTGCAATGTCACCACCAATAGAAGACAAAGAGTTAAGCTTTTGCTTATCTCCTTCGAAAGCAAACGCAGACAATGCTTCTACCGCGCTTTCTAAATCATATATACGCTGCTCACTGGCTTCATTTTTATGACTAACAATAAGCATTAGAGATAAGCCTGATGCGGGAGGTAGGTGTACTAAGTCAGCATTAATTTGTTCAATAGAACCATCAATATAGACATCGATATTACCTCTATGATGTTTATCACCCTCAATTAAGCTGCGTTTAGCAATTAACTCATCAATTGAATATCGTGACAATTGCTCTTCTGTACGTAAAAAAAGTTTTGCTGCTGCATGGTTAACATATTGAATTTTACCGTCAGATTTAGCACAAATAATGGCTTCTTGGGCATGGTTTAGTTGCCCTAAGATATGAGTTTGTGTTTCTAATAAACTGGCTTCTACTTTTTCTCTATGTCGGATCTCTTGTTGTAAGCGATCATTCTCTGTTAGCCTTATTTCTGCTTGGCTTGCTTGTAAATGTGCTTTTATCCTTGCCGCCAGCTCTTGTTTATTAAATGGTTTACTCAAATAGTCATTAGCACCTGATTCAAAACCTCTCACTCTATCTTGAGTTTGGTTTAAAGCCGTGAGCATGATAATAGGCAATTGAGAGTGGCTATATTGCTTTCTGACCTCTTGGCATACCTCATATCCACTCATTCCTGGCATCATGACATCTAGTAGCACTAATTCAGGGGTTTCTTCTTCTAACTGTTTTAATGTCTCAGGGCCATCATTGGCCGTTTTTACGCGATAGCCTTCCAGTTTTAAGAAACTACTTAACACTTGTAAATTAACGGGCTCATCATCAGCAACAAGAAGTAAAGGACCATTCGGATTTTCTGGTTGAGTTTCATCTAAATCGTCTAAGTTATATTCTAGTTTTTCTGGTGTTTGATAATGAGCAATATCTTCTTTTGTTAGGGATTTATGTTGTTGAATTTGATCTTTAGATGCTAAAGGTAAAGTAAAGCTAAAGGTCGCGCCAACCATTGGTTGGCTGCTTACGTACAGCGATCCACCCATTAATTCTATTAATTGACGACTGATTGACAAACCAAGCCCTGATCCTTGGCGATAGCGATTAGAATCATGCCCTGCTTGAATTAAGGGTTCAAAAATATGCTCTAATTCATCAGCAGGAATACCATGACCAGTATCGACAACTTGAACTCGTAAGAATTGATCGACAACACTTGCTGAAATAACAATTTTTCCTTCTGAAGTATATTTAATCGCATTACCGATTAAATTATAAAGTACTTGTTCTAATCGTTGTTCATCAGCATAGACAGAAGGTAAAGACTTATCTACTTGATTGATTATTCTTATTGGTTTGTTGCCCAGCAAATGATGCGATAACTCTAAAACCAAACTTGTTGCCGATGATAAGTCGGCAACGTGGCGATTTATATCCAGATTGCCGTGACGCATTTTGTGGTAATCCAAAAGATCATTCACTAAGTTGGTTAGGCGCTGGCCACTATTAATTATAATTTCTAATTGATGACGATGAGAAGCGGAGATTGGACCATTAGCCCCGGTATAAAGGGCTTCAGCAATACCGACCATACCGTGTAATGGTGTTCTTAATTCATGAGATGTGGTGGCTAGGAATTCATCTTTGAGTTTATCAGCCGCTTCTAATTCTTGGTTTTTATGTTGAATAATAGAAAGGTTTGTTTCTAATTCTTCATTTTGAGCTTTGATTAATTGAATTTTTTCACGAATAGATCGCTGCATACGTGCAAAGCTGACTGCTAATCGTCCTATTTCATCTTTTCGATCGGTGCTGATCATTTTTTGATCGAGATCGCCTGCCGAGAGTCTCTCTGCTACCCACGTTAACCTCAATAAAGGTGCAGTAATTGAATTTGATAAGAAATGGGAAGCAATAACAACACACACAATGGCTAAGATCATCGCGATAACAAAAATTTGTTCTAATTGTTTGATACGAGAGAAGGCTTCTTTTTCTGGTAATTCAACAGAGAGTCCCCATACTTTGTCATCAATGTGAACCACGGTAAAAGCAGAAAGTACACTATTATTACTTTTATCAGTAAAGCTACCTACGTCAGTTTTCCCGCTTAATGCTTGAATAATATTTTCAGACGTATTTTTATCGGTACTGATACCACTAATTAAAGAAAGAGAATTATCACCAACAAGATAGCTTTTTATCGATGATGAATCTTGTTGTCCATTTTTTAATAGTAGGCTTAGACCGTTGTTTGGCAGTTTAAACAAGACGAAGCTGTGCAAATAACCTTGCTGTACAATTGGTGCCGCAAACCAAGAGACATTTTCTCCATTCATAATAGAAAAGTCAGAAAATACGACAGGAATATCGTCTTTATTTTCTGGTTTTTCCATCATAGACCGAATTTTACTGTAGGTTTTTCCAAGTGGTGTGTCGTGGTATTTTCCCGTAATTAAATTAGTACCGTAGTTATCTTCTTTTTTCTGGGAATAAACGACATTACCATCGATATCGACTAAAAGAATGTCAGTGAAATCAGATCGCTTTAATAATTCAAGGTATGCCCAGTGGTATCGTTTATGAAGTAGACTATAGCGTTCACTGCCAATATAAGAATCGGATTCAGGAAGAATACTGGTTCGTATTTTATTACCAGAGCCGCCAATGTATCGAATTTGAGCATTGCTCCTCGCATCTTCAATCGTATTACCAAGACGAGGAAAGGCACTAATTAAACCATAGAAACGCCCACCACTAGCATTAGCTAACTCGGAACGAGCAAAGCCAAGCACTTCTGATTTACGAGCTTTGACGTAGTTACTTACTTGCTGCTCTTTATTGTCTCTTAATGAAACAAGATGCGCCGTACTTTGAGTTGCGAGATCTTGGCTATGTGAGTGTAGAAAAAATATAGCAATAACAGAAAGAGGAGTAATACTTAAAACAAGAAATGCAATCATTAACGTATTTTGAAGACGTTTAAAGTGTTGTTTTTTATCCATTTGAAGGCCTAATATGCACTGTTATCCGTTCTGCGAAATTGACACGATTGACGTATCAATGAAAATATGAAGTTTATTAATAACGAGGAACTCTGCTGCCTCTTATACGTAAATTACGTTAAAAATCAAGCAACAGAGTCTCAAAGTGCGGCGGTATACGATAATTACTTTTGTGCGGAATAAATTCTGAATTTATTATTCTTTGCTAATGTGTTGCAATGACCAAATACTTTTTCAACAATTGGTGGATATTGTAGAAAGCTATTAGCGACAAAAATCATTTGACCGCTATGAGTTAAATTTTGCGGTGCTTTTTGAAGCAACTCTTCGGTTGAAGAATAATGTGTTTTTAGCCCAGCATGAAAAGGTGGATTGCTGACGATAAATTGGTAGTTTTGTTTCGTGTCAGAATATACGTCACTTGCAAATACATTCCCTTCTAATCCATTGGCTTTTAATGTCTCAATGGAAGAAGCAATTGCGAACGCACTAATATCAACCATATCTAAGTGGATTTTCGGATTAATGGTTTTCATTACAGAACCTAACACGCCGGCACCACAACCAAAATCTAAAACATGACCACGTAAACTTGGCAGAGTTTGAAGCAGTAACTCTGAACCTTTATCAAATTCACCATGGCTAAATACACCAGGTAAGCTTCTTACTTCAATCGTGTGTTCTTTAAATTGAACTTGATATTCTTTAAACCAATCTTGTAAGTTAAAGCTTGGCGCCGTTTCTGTACATTGACCCCAATAAAAGCTGCAACGTCGAGCTGAATCCAGTTTGTTCATTGGTCCAAAATTCGCGAACATTTTCTCTACGCTTTTTACTCCGCTGCGGTTTTCACCAACAACGATGATCTCGGTGTCTTTTCCTAGTTTGGCTAATAGCATAGTGAGTAAGTACTCAGCTTCAGCTTTTGCTTTTGGCCAATACAGTAAAATCATGTCTGCATGGCTTTCTTCTATTAATTCGGTTCCGAAATAACAGTTAATTTTTGGGTTTTCTGAAAATTGTTTGTAGTAACCATAATTGGTCGTAAAGATAGATGTAGAAGCACAATGCTTATCTAGCTCAAGAGGGAAATTATCATTAAGCTCACCAGCAATGAGTACGTGTTTACCTTCAAAATAGGCAAGTTGACGCTGAGTTATTTGACTTGGAGCAGAGTAAGACATAATGGCCTCGAAAGAATACAAAAACTGGCGAGATTGTCCCACAAAGGAAGGGTAAGGAAAAGAAAAGTAAGAGGCTGTTTAACCTTAGCTAGGTAATACAGCCTTAATGTGGTTGCTTTGAGGGCGTTAGTTCTTATCTTGCTGGTCTAAGAAGCCTTTGAATTCAGTTTCGTACATATTAAATAGAACAAAAGTCAGTGCGAAAATCAATGGGCCATAGATTAAACCGATTAAACCATATAAATGAATGCCGCCTAATAGTGAGAAGAAAATAAGCAGAGTGTTCATTCCTGAATTTCCTTGCATTAATAATGGTCGCACAATGTTATCAATTGAACCAACAACAAGTACTCCCCAAACGGTTAAGAAAATCGCCCATTCCCATTGATTGGTTAGCAGTAAATAAATGGTTGCCGGAATCCAAATAAGTGCGGTTCCTACGACTGGAATAAATGAGGCAAATCCCATCATCGTTCCCCAGAATAAACCTGGGAAGCCAGCTAGCCACATAGCAAAGCCACCAGCAAGACCTTGTGCTATTGCGGTCAAAAACGAACCAAGAATAGCGGATTTTGATACTTCTTCAATTTCATCAAGTAAACGGTCTTCTTGGCTTCTAGAAAGAGGAAGTACATGACGAAATGCCGAGATTATTTTATCTTGATCGCGCAGTAGGAAGAACAGAACAAATAGCATTAAGAAGAAATTTACTAAGACATTCGTTGCATCGCCAAGGATCTGAGCACTAACACCGACAACTTTAGTTCCAACTTGAGAAGCTAATTGCGCTACTTTTTGTGTGATTTCATTTGGATCTATGGCATCAAAAGGCAAGTGTTTATTAATAAAAGCCAATATTTGAGAGACAATAGGGTGTTGAAATAAAGTTTGAATGCCGCCTTCGGTTATCCAATGATAAGCGTCTTTAGAAAAAGTAGCCCCTTGCTGAACAATGGCAACAAAGACAAAAAAGAGGGGAATAGCGATAATAAAAGTTAACGCGGTACAAGATAAAATAGCCGCACTATTTGGGCTTTTTGGTAGTTTTTCGCTAATTTTATTATGTAAAGGTGCAAATAAGAGAGACATAATAAAGGCAAGAATGATCGGGTTTAAATAGGGTTCTATTAATAGAAAGCACGCATAACTTGCAACAAGTAAAGCGGTGACTAAAACCCAATGACTAGAATTTAGTTTATTGAAATGAGACACATTATTCCCTTATGATGCGGTAGCGATTTATAAATGATGAATGTAAGTTAAGTTATATAGATACTTGTTAATCTTAGCAAGAATAATGGAGAGTAACGATGGGCTGTTGTGGTAAAGAGACGTGCAGTAGTAATAAAAAAAGAAAAATACCAATATTGCCGTTAATTATTATTGGGCTAGGAGTACTAGTCATTTATTTTTGGCAATAAAAATGGTCTTCTTTGATTAAGAAGACCATTTATCGGTTAATTGATTACATTTATTTTGATTCGGCCGCTATTTTAGCAAAACAACGATCAGCGGCTTCTAATGTTGCTTCGATTTCTTTTGGACCGTGTGCTAAAGAAGTAAAGCCAGCTTCAAATGCAGAAGGGGCAAGGTAAACACCGTGTGCTAACATTAGATTAAAGAAACGTTTGAATCGTTCGATATCACATTTAGTCACATCTTCGTAAGTTGTGATTGTCTCTTGGTCTGTAAAGAAGAAGCCAAACATTCCACCAACATAGTTAACAACCATCGGGAGCCCGTGTTTATTTGCTAATTCTTTAAAGCCTAAAGCAAGTTGTTTTGTTGTTGTGGCAAGTCTTTTTTCATTGCCTTCTTCAGTAAGAACTTTCAAGCAAGCAAAACCTGCTGCCATCGCTACGGGGTTGCCAGAAAGCGTACCTGCTTGATATACAGGACCCGTAGGTGCAATGTATTGCATTATATCTTTGCGGCCACCAAATGCGCCTACAGGCATGCCGCCACCGATAACTTTACCTAAACAAGTTAAGTCAGGCTTAATGTTGTAATAGCCTTGAGCACAATTTTCAGCAACACGGAAACCCGTCATCACTTCATCAAAAATTAATAGAGCGCCTTCAGCATCACAAATTTCACGAAGACCTTCATGAAACCCTTCAACTGGCGGAATGCAATTCATGTTGCCTGCAACAGGTTCCACGATAATACAAGAAATCTCGCCTTTATTTGCAGCAAAAAGTTCACGAACAGAATCTAAATTATTAAAGGTGGCTGTTAATGTATATTTAGCAAAATCAGCAGGAACGCCTGGAGAGCTTGGTTGGCCAAGAGTTAATGCGCCTGAACCCGCTTTTACAAGCAAACTATCAGCATGACCGTGATAGCAACCTTCAAACTTCATGATTTTGTCACGACCAGTGTAGCCACGAGCAAGGCGAATCGCACTCATCGTTGCTTCAGTACCAGAACTTACCATGCGAACTTGTTCCATCGATGGAACTAATTCTGATACTAATTCAGCCATGTTAATTTCAGTTTCAGTTGGAGCTCCGAAACTCAGTCCGCGTTGTGCCGCAGAGATAACCGCTTCACGGATCGCAGCATGATTGTGACCAAGGATCATTGGACCCCAAGAACCTACATAATCAATATAAGCTTTACCATCGGCATCAAAAATTAATGGGCCATCGGCACGCTCAATAAAAATTGGTGAACCACCAACGCCAGCAAAAGCACGAACGGGTGAGTTTACGCCACCAGGGATTTTCTCTTGCGCTTTTGCGAATAATTCTGCTGATTTGGTCATTACTTATATCCTCATAGTAATCAAGTGGATCAGTTGGACGTTATTGTACCTAAATTGAATTAGAATGCTTGAGTTGATCGTATTAATCCCCATCTTATAAGTAAATAATCGTGTTGTGTGAGCATTGACTTAGCGCGGTTGAAGAGGATGTTTGTATTGAATACTTGAATGAAACAGTCAGGTATTAGATAATCAGAATTAAAATAGAATTGGAAACCAATCTTGAGAGGTTTAAATGAGTGATGTATCTGTGCCGTTAACGTTTTCTGATGTTGCAGCAGCAAAAGTTAAAACGTTAATTGCAGAAGAAGAAAATCCAAATCTAAAACTGCGTGTTTATATTACAGGTGGTGGTTGTAGCGGTTTCCAATACGGATTTACTTTTGATGAAGAAGTAAATGAAGGCGATATGACCCTTGTAAATGATGGTGTAACACTTGTTGTTGATCCAATGAGTTTACAATACTTAATTGGTGGTATTGTTGATTATACTGAAGGCCTAGAAGGCTCTCGTTTTTTCATTAATAACCCTAATGCAACGACAACTTGTGGTTGTGGTGCATCATTTAGCGTTTAAGATTTACTATAATATAGGTAAATGAATATTTTTTCGTTTACCTTATTCTCTGCTTTGTAAAACGACATAACTTACAGTAAATCAGGATGTATTACTGTTTACCTATTCCTAAGCACTAAGGATTGTTGCTATGGGTAAATTCACATCTGCTTTTTTTTCATACCTCGTTCATCGCCCTTGGATTATTTCGTCCATTTTATTTTGTTGTTTATTATTCTGGGTATTAAGTGGACCTTCTCAAGCTGAAGAATCTACGAGAAAACAAACACTAAATACGCTCACTATTCCTCTTGCTAATGTTGTTGTTGAAATTTTTTCATCAACGCCAACGAACCGTACTATTTCTTTATATGGGCGCACAGCTCCTGATCGTGAAACGACGCTTGGGGCTCAAGTTGCGGCTCAAATTGAAGAAATTCTAGTTAAAAAAGGGGCTCAAGTAAAAAAAGAACAGCCAATAGCTCGTCTTGATATGGCCGATCTTGATTTGCAACTTAGTCAAGTTAAAGCCATTTATTCTGTTCGAATGAAAGAATTTAAAGCCTCGAAAGAGTTACGACGCAAAGGATTACAAGGTGAGGTCGCTTTTAGTCAATCTCAAGCTTCATTAGCCGAAGCGAAAGCCAGAGTTAGAAATGCAGAATTAATATTAAAAAATACCACGATAGTTGCGCCATTTGATGGGATTGTTGAACATTTGTTTGTGGAAGTTGGCGATTTTGTGAGTCGAGGAGATCCAGTTGCAAAAGTGGTGGTGCTTGATCCACTAGTGATCGAAGTAAATGTGAGTGAAAGACACATTATTCAATTGAATGTAAATCAAAAAACAAGGGTGAGTTTTATTAATGACTCTTCAATTGAAGGGCGCGTTCGTTATATATCGAGGGTTTCTTCGATTTCGACAAATACGTTTCCTGTTGAAATCGAAATTCCCAATATAGGAGATCGATTACCCGCAGGAATAAGCACTGAAGTTGAGATCGATTTAGATCTTCAACCGGCCATTAAAATTACACCAGCCATGCTTTCGCTTAATGAAAATGGAGATCTCGGCGTTAAAACGGTAGTCCAATCGATGGGCAGTCAAGAAAGCACTGATCAGGTGAAATTTATTCCCATTCAATTAGTAAAAGCAGAAGATGATGGAGTGTGGTTGACAGGGTTAGGCGAATTAGTTGAAATCATTACGGTTGGACAAGGATTTGTTCGCGATGGTGATTTTATTCATGCGAGAAGAAAGTAAGGGAATACTATGCTAGCAATTATTAATGCGGCATTAAGTCGTTCTCGGACGATGTTAATGTTACTTACTTTACTGCTTATTTCTGGTGCGTTGACATACATAGTTATCCCCAAAGAATCGAACCCCGATATCACCATTCCTATTATTTACGTTTCAATGAGTCATCAAGGAATTTCTCCAGAAGATTCTGAGCGTTTACTTGTTCGGCCGATGGAGCAAGAATTACGATCCATTGAAGGGATTAAAGAAATGACGTCGGTGGCGGGTGAAGGTCACGGTTCAGTGACGTTAGAGTTCTCCGTAGGAACGGATTTAGATAAAGCGCTGAATGACGTAAAAGATGCGGTTGATCTTGTTAAGCCTAATTTGCCAGAAGAGAGCGATGAGCCAACTGTTAATGAGGTGACTTTAGCCGCAGAGCAAGCCGTTTTATCCGTTGTGTTATATGGCACGGTACCAGAGAGAACAACAATACAAATTGCCCGTCAACTAAGAGATAAACTAGAAAGCTATAAGCAGATATTAGAGGTTGATATTGCAGGGGATCGAGATGATGTTGTTGAAATTATTGTTGATCCTCTTTTACTTGAAAGTTATGGCTTAGATCAAGCTGCTATTTATAATTTGATTGCTTTGAACAACCGAGTGGTTGCCGCTGGATTTGTGGATACAGGCTATGGACGATTCTCTATCAAAGTACCTTCCGTTTTTGAGTCATTAAAAGATGTTTTAGAGTTACCAATTAAGGTCGATGGTAAGCAAGTAGTGACGTTTGGTGATATTGCGACAGTTCGTAAGGCGTTTAGAGATCCAAACAGTTATGCACGATTGAATGGTGAAAAAGCCATTGTTTTAGATATAAAGAAACGCTCAGGTGAGAATATTATTGAAACCGTCGAGATCGTAAAAGCGGTTTTATTGGGAGCCCAAGAGTTAGAGACGTGGCCAAATAATCTTTTAATTAAATACACTTGGGATGAGTCAAAAGACGTGAAGATCATGCTTAATGATCTGCAAAATAATATTTTATCGGCGATATTGTTGGTTGTTATTGTGATCATTGCTGTATTGGGCGCGAGAACCGCACTTTTGGTTGGGATCTCTATCCCCGGCTCTTTTCTTACTGGCTTATTAATGCTTTCCCTCGCAGGATTAACCGTGAACATTGTGGTTCTATTTTCATTAATTATGGCGGTAGGCATGTTAGTTGATGGAGCCATTGTTGTGACTGAATATGCTGATAGGAGAATGCAAGAAGGGGCTCATCGAGTCATCGCTTATAGAGAAGCTGCGCAAAGAATGGCGTGGCCAATTATAGCCTCTACTGCAACCACTCTTGCGGCATTTGCTCCTTTATTATTCTGGCCAGATACGACTGGTGAGTTTATGAAATACTTGCCATTAACTCTAATGGCGACATTAACTGCCTCTTTATTTATGGCTTTATTATTTGTTCCTGTTTTAGGCAGTTTATTTGGTAAACCCCAGCAAGTCCTCCCTGAAAAAAGGCATAAATTACAAGCATTAAGTAATGGTGATTACAGTCAGGCTACTGGCATAACTAAATTGTATTTCAATACATTATCGATTGCTTTGAAGCATCCATTTAAAATACTTTGTTTGGCTGTTGTTTTCTCTATTGGCATTGGCTTTACTTACGCTAAAGCGGGATTGGGGGTGGTGTTTTTCCCAGAGGTAGACCCTCCGTTTTTAACCGTCAAAGTTAGATCTCATGGTGATTTATCTATCAATGAAAAAGATAAGATCATGGTGGAAGTACAAAATGAAATATTAGGAATGAAGGAGTTAGATAGTATTTATACTCGTACAGGGGGGGATGATGAGATAGGCCAAATTCAAATAACACCTATAGATTGGCAATATCGTCGATCAGTGAAAGAGATTATTGAAGATTTAAGAGATAAAACAGAAAATATTGCGGGGATAGAATTAGAATTTAGTACACCCAATGCAGGCCCACCAAGTGAGCATGATTTAGTTATTGAATTGAGTTCTCGTGATGGTGAAGCATTGAATCAATCGGTTAGAAAAGCAAGAAACTGGATAGATGCCAATCCTGCTTTTACGAATGTTAGTGATACTTCGAATAAACAAGGAATTGATTGGAAAATCGATATCCGTAGAGACGATGCGGCACGCTTTGGTGCTGATGCAACATTGGTTGGTAATACCGTACAATTTGTCACTAATGGATTGAAAATTGGTGATTACTTACCTGATGATAATAATGAACAAGTTGATATATTAGTACGATTTCCTAAAGAGCACCGAGATATTGGACGTTTTGATGAGCTAAGGGTAAAAACCAGTCATGGTTTAATTCCTATAACCAATTTTGCTCGAATTATTCCTACTCACAAGCAAGATACGATTCATCGAATTGATGGACACCGAGTATTGACAGTAAAGGCTGATATGAGTGATGGTTATAATTTAAGTATTGAATTACCAAATATTGAGCGTGGTTTAGAAGAGTTAAATTTTCCTAAAGGAGTTGTATTTAAACTTAGAGGTCAAAATGAGGAGCAAAATAATTCAGCTGTTTTCCTTCAAAATGCATTTCTTATTGCATTAGCAGTAATGGCCATTATTTTAGTCACGCAGTTTAATAGCTTTTATCAAGCTTTCCTTATATTAAGTGCGGTTTTATTTTCAACCGTCGGAGTGTTTGCCGGGTTACTTATTTTTCAACGACCGTTTGGTATCATTATGTCAGGTATTGGGGTGATTTCTCTTGCTGGCATCGTGGTTAATAATAATATAGTCCTGATTGATACCTATAATACATTGCGTAAAGAAGGTATTGAGAAAGTCGATGCCATACTCCAAACCGGAGTTCAGCGTTTACGACCAGTATTATTAACAACGGTAACGACGATTTTAGGTCTAATGCCAATGGTGCTTGAAATGAATATTGATTTACTTAATCAAAAGGTTGAATTTGGTGCACCAAGTACTCAGTGGTGGTCTCAGTTAGCGACTGCTGTAGCTGGTGGACTTGCTTTTGCTACGGTGCTGACATTAGTACTGACACCATGCTTATTAATGCTAGGAAGAGATAACGTAGGAGTGGTTAAAGATATTAGTGAAAGAAAAAGCCCTAGTCTTTATAACTAGAGCTTTATTATTGATATTAGTGAGTGAGTACCGGATGAGTACCTACAATAAATTGACTGTATTGGTTTAACTCTTTTAATCGCTGTTTTGCGACAACTTCAAACTCTTTTTTATCTTTACCTGTTAGCGATTTAGATTGGGGTAAAGAAACGGTTCTTGAGTCTTTATGAACGCCATTGACTAAAAATTCATAGTGTAAGTGAGGGCCGGTCACTCGGCCAGTTCCACCAAGCGTACCTACGGTATCACCTTGTTTTACTCGCTGTCCTGCTTTTACATAGCGTTTAGTCATGTGTAAATATTTTGTAATGTAAGTATTACTATGACGAATGAATACATAGTTACCATTAAACTGGTTATATCCTGATTTATCTACGACACCATCACCGGCAGCCCAAATAGGCGTTCCTACAGGGGCAACATAATCAGTCCCTCGATGTGCGGTTCTTTGTCCTGTTACTGGATGAAGACGACGTGGATTAAAATTAGAACTAACATAACGAAAATTAATTGGAGAGCGTAAAAATGCTTTTTTCATCGCTCGACCATTAGGTTCGTAAAAATTTCCATTTTTATCATTACGAATTGCGGTAAACGTGTCGCCACGGTTAGTGAAAGTGGTCGCTATAATATTTCCTTTACCTGCATATTCACCTTTACTGTACTTCTCTTCATAAAGTACAGTGAAGGTATCACCAGCACGAATATCTAATGCAAAATCAATATCCCAACCAAAAATCCCCGCTAGTTCCATTATCTGATTCGGGTTTAACCCTGCAGTAATAGAAGCATTCCAGAAATTGGAAGTAATCGTTGCTTTGGTATAATTCAGTTGAGTTTCAATTTCTTGTTTTTCAAGTAACCCTAAGTAACCATCGCCTACTTTACTAATACGGTAGGTTTCAAATTGACTTATTGGACGGATCAGTTGGATGATTTCTTGATTTTGATTAAAACCAAATTTAAGTTTATCACCAGGTCGTAAGCGAGTCAGTTGTGTTTCTATTTCTTTGTCGCTACTGGTTAGATTATATAATTGACGGGCGCTTAATCCGACTCGGTTGAATAATACAGAGGCACTTTCACCTGATTTTACTGTGTAAGTTTCCCAAATCAGTTGTTGGTTTTTACCTGATTGTTCATGAGAGATCAGGGCTTCTTGACGGATTTCTGTGGGGTAAGTTTGACCAACGTTTAATTTATAAAAGCCAGAATCAGGAGCCACAGAGCCTGGAATAGTTGCAATCGCTGCAACGACTCCTGCACTGCAGAGACCGATAAGAATGCGATGAATCACGGGAATACGAGTTAATTTAGATAATATCATTCGATTAAGTAGTAAATATTGAATACAAATAACAACATAGAAGTTTAGCTTGTTTTTCGCTTTACTGCCATGAGCGGAGGTTATAGTTAAAGCTTGGTCACCTTTTTTTAATAAAAGTTCAATAAATAAACAGGCTTAATCATGAATAGAATAGATAGGCAGCAAACATACTGCCTATCTAGGGATTGATTATTTGTTTAGCGCAAAGGTAGGTAAAGATAAATGCCAACGAATAGCGGCTAGACGAATAACAAGAGTTGTCGCAACACCACATAGCATTGCGGTGGATGAGGGAACATTAAACTCTAAGGCTGAGGTATGAACTATTCCACCTAAGATACAAGCGGTGGCATAAACTTCGCTCCTCAATACCATCGGAACTTCACGGGCAAGAACATCGCGAATAATCCCACCACCACAACCGGTAATAACGCCCATAATAACTGCGACCATGGGATCTGCATTATATTTAAGTGCTTTTTCTACACCAATACCGACAAAAACGGCGAGACCAATCGCATCCGATACTGGTAAAACATACCAAGGAAGTCGCTTTGGTTTTCTAATGATAAGCATAGTTAAGATACAAGTAATAAAAATGACCAACAAATAATTTGTGTCGGTAATCCAGAAAACGGGGGTTGCACCTAGAGCCATATCACGAATCGTACCACCACCAATAGCGGTAACACTTGCCAAAACGGTAACCCCAAAAGGGTCCATTTTTAACCGCCCAGCTAATAACACTCCTGAAATTGCAAAAATGGCGGTACCGAACATATCAATTGTATAGATTAACATCTTGTCCTCTATGACTTACTGCATGATGTTGTTGAAGTAAGGTTATAGCCCTTGTTTAAGCATAACCATGATGACGCTTTGAAGAATTATCCAAATGGCGATTCTCCAGCTTAAAAAACGATGGATTTGAGCTAAATGAATCGCAGAAGGTACAATTTTCCCTCCTAGCTTTGGACGACTTATTTTCTTTCCTTGATAAATTACGGGTCCTCCCATAGATAATTCAAATTTACTGCCAATGATAATTAATAACCAAGCGTTATTTTTATTTGCCCAACTTTTTTGTTGTTGTTTGAGGCGTTGAAGGGTTAATCCGCATTTTTCACCTAAAAGACATAATAAGCTAAAAAGTTTTAAAGGAATAAAATCAAGGAACGCTTGAATGGTTAAAGCGGGGATCCCAAATGGACGAAATGAATCTCTTGATGGAGACCAAGCTCTGGCTAACTCTAAAGATAAGCGATAAATGAAAGCACCAATCCCACCTGCGATGCCATACCAGAATAAAACACCAATAACCGTTCTGGCATAACCTAAAATAATGGTTTCGGCGCTGGCTTTCCCTAAACCTAAAATAGATAGAGGTTCTACATCTCGATTTACCCAAGGAAGTAAGGCTTCTTTTGCTTCTTTTTTATTATTTTTATTAATCGCTTGAATAGTTTCTTTACAGAGTTTTTCAACCCCTCGCCATTCTAAAGAAATTAAGAGTAATCCTAGATTGAATAAGGGAAGATTCCAAACGATAGGTAATGCAGCAATACAAACAATAAATGAAGGGATAATCATTAAGCACCAGGCAAGAGCGCCTGAAATAAATCGTTGTTGATAGGATCGAGCTGTATTCACTTTTGTAGACAATAGTTCTGCAAACTTTCGCCAAATAGTCATTGGGTGGGCGTGAACAGGTATCGGCAAAAATAAATGAAATAACAATGCGCCCCATAAAACTAATAGGGAATAATCGGCGATGAAGAAAGACAGTTTATCAAGCATATATGTATTAACTATATATAGAGGGACAATGGAGCAAACTAATCGTTAACTCCATTATTATGTTATTACTTTAATAAAGTAACCATCTTCATCACCATTTCTGATGAACTTTCTGCAGCAAGAGGCAAGAATTCTTCAAAACTCATTGGTGATTCTTTATCTGCCACATCAGATATTGCACGAACGACAACAAATGGAACACTAAATTGATGACAAGTTTGAGCAATGGCTGACGCTTCCATTTCAACAGCGATAACAGAAGGAAAATGAGAGCGAATAAATGCTTGGCGCTCAGGCGTACATACAAAAGCATCACCAGTACAGATTAAACCACGTACAGCATGCTTATCTTCCATTTGAGTCAATGCTTTTTCTGCGACTGCCATTAGTTTTTCATCTGCTTTAAAAGCAGCTGGTTGTTGTGCCATCTGTCCCATCTCGTAACCAAATGCAGTTACATCAGCATCATGATGACGAACTTCTGTAGAAATAACGACATCACCAAGATTCAATGAAGAATCAAACCCACCAGCAGAGCCAGTATTAAGAACAACATCTACATTATGATCTGAGATAAGAAGAGTTGTCCCTACGGCTGCCGCTACTTTACCAATGCCTGATTGAAGTAAAACGACTTCAGCACCATTCAATGTGCCTGTATGAAAAGTACAACCAGCTTTGATTGTTGTCGCTAAGCCATTAATTTGTTCTTTTAGAATGGCAACTTCTTGTTCCATTGCACCAATAATACCGATTTTCATTTGTTTATCTCAGTAACGTTCGAATAGAACTGAATTGTAACATAGCTATTTAAGGTGGTGGAATAAGAGTTTTCTTGAGATAAAAGAGGATAAAGTGAGATTATTGATGTCTTTATATACGCAATGCTTGTTTATTGTTCGGTTGATTGTTTTTTTTAATAAAAGACTTGCATGAAATGCGCATCGGCATATACTTCGACTCCACCAACGCAGAACAGTGATTTAAATCACAAGTTCAGCAAATGTTGGTAAGCTCTTTAACAATTTGAAACCTATTAATCTGTGTGGGCACTTGTGAGTTGATAATTACTAGTTTGCTTTTACTTTTCGAAGTGAATTCAAACAAAAATAATCAATGAACTGAGTGACTACACAAAATTACTTTTATGTAAGAAATCAGTAAAAATCATTGAGCCGGTTTTGTTTCTGCCCTCTTTTAACTAAGAAGACAGAGCAACCAAAAAACTTTAATTGAAGAGTTTGATCATGGCTCAGATTGAACGCTGGCGGCAGGCCTAACACATGCAAGTCGAGCGGTAACAGGAATTAGCTTGCTAATTCGCTGACGAGCGGCGGACGGGTGAGTAATGCCTGGGAATATGCCTTGATGTGGGGGATAACTATTGGAAACGATAGCTAATACCGCATAATGTCTTCGGACCAAAGAGGGGGATCTTCGGACCTCTCGCGTCAAGATTAGCCCAGGTGAGATTAGCTAGTTGGTGGGGTAAGAGCTCACCAAGGCGACGATCTCTAGCTGGTCTGAGAGGATGATCAGCCACACTGGAACTGAGACACGGTCCAGACTCCTACGGGAGGCAGCAGTGGGGAATATTGCACAATGGGCGAAAGCCTGATGCAGCCATGCCGCGTGTATGAAGAAGGCCTTCGGGTTGTAAAGTACTTTCAGTCGTGAGGAAGGGTGTGCAGTTAATAGCTGTACATCTTGACGTTAGCGACAGAAGAAGCACCGGCTAACTCCGTGCCAGCAGCCGCGGTAATACGGAGGGTGCGAGCGTTAATCGGAATTACTGGGCGTAAAGCGCATGCAGGTGGTTCATTAAGTCAGATGTGAAAGCCCGGGGCTCAACCTCGGAACCGCATTTGAAACTGGTGAACTAGAGTGCTGTAGAGGGGGGTAGAATTTCAGGTGTAGCGGTGAAATGCGTAGAGATCTGAAGGAATACCAGTGGCGAAGGCGGCCCCCTGGACAGACACTGACACTCAGATGCGAAAGCGTGGGGAGCAAACAGGATTAGATACCCTGGTAGTCCACGCCGTAAACGATGTCTACTTGGAGGTTGTGGCCTTGAGCCGTGGCTTTCGGAGCTAACGCGTTAAGTAGACCGCCTGGGGAGTACGGTCGCAAGATTAAAACTCAAATGAATTGACGGGGGCCCGCACAAGCGGTGGAGCATGTGGTTTAATTCGATGCAACGCGAAGAACCTTACCTACTCTTGACATCTACAGAATTCGCTAGAGATAGCTTAGTGCCTTCGGGAACTGTAAGACAGGTGCTGCATGGCTGTCGTCAGCTCGTGTTGTGAAATGTTGGGTTAAGTCCCGCAACGAGCGCAACCCTTATCCTTGTTTGCCAGCACGTAATGGTGGGAACTCCAGGGAGACTGCCGGTGATAAACCGGAGGAAGGTGGGGACGACGTCAAGTCATCATGGCCCTTACGAGTAGGGCTACACACGTGCTACAATGGCGCATACAGAGGGCTGCAAGCTAGCGATAGTGAGCGAATCCCAAAAAGTGCGTCGTAGTCCGGATCGGAGTCTGCAACTCGACTCCGTGAAGTCGGAATCGCTAGTAATCGTGAATCAGAATGTCACGGTGAATACGTTCCCGGGCCTTGTACACACCGCCCGTCACACCATGGGAGTGGGCTGCAAAAGAAGTGGGTAGTTTAACCTTTCGGGGAGGACGCTCACCACTTTGTGGTTCATGACTGGGGTGAAGTCGTAACAAGGTAGCCCTAGGGGAACCTGGGGCTGGATCACCTCCTTAACGATAGATTGCGATTTATGAGTGTTCACACAGATTGATTAGGTTTTAATAAGTTGAAGTGACAGAGCTTTAATTAATGATTTCGATTATTGATTAAAGCTTTTTGCTTTAAGCTCTTTAACAATTTGGAAAGCTGACTGATTTAACTAACTTACGAGTTAGATAAATCAAAATTTAAAAGTTCTTAATATCTTTTGTTTATCTTTAGATAAACAAATTAAAAACACATTCAAGTGTTCTTGTATTTTGAATCCGGCGAAAAACCAGAACTCTCAATGAAGAGTTCAACCTTGGTTGTTTATGCCATACGAAACCTCTTGGGGTTGTATGGTTAAGTGACTAAGCGTACACGGTGGATGCCTTGGCAGTCAGAGGCGATGAAAGACGTATTAACTTGCGATAAGCCCAGATTAGGTAGTAAAAACCTTTTGAGTCTGGGATTTCTGAATGGGGAAACCCACTAGCATAAGCTAGTATCGCTGCGTGAATACATAGCGCAGCGAAGCAAACCGGGAGAACTGAAACATCTAAGTACCCCGAGGAAGAGAAATCAACCGAGATCCCGAAAGTAGCGGCGAGCGAAATTGGGTTAGCCCTTAAGTTGTTAATGAGACAGGTGAAGCCTCTGGAAAGTGGCGCGATACAAGGTGATAGCCCTGTAACCGACATCTCATCATCAGTGAAAACGAGTAAGGCGGGACACGTGATATCCTGTCTGAATATGGGGGGACCATCCTCCAAGGCTAAATACTACTGACTGACCGATAGTGAACCAGTACCGTGAGGGAAAGGCGAAAAGAACCCCTGTGAGGGGAGTGAAATAGAACCTGAAACCGTGTACGTACAAGCAGTAGGAGCATACTTGTTATGTGACTGCGTACCTTTTGTATAATGGGTCAGCGACTTATATTCAGTGGCAAGGTTAACCGTTTAGGGGAGCCGTAGGGAAACCGAGTCTTAACTGGGCGTTCAGTCTCTGGATATAGACCCGAAACCAAGTGATCTAGCCATGGGCAGGTTGAAGGTTGAGTAACATCAACTGGAGGACCGAACCGACTAATGTTGAAAAATTAGCGGATGACTTGTGGCTAGGGGTGAAAGGCCAATCAAACTTGGAGATAGCTGGTTCTCCCCGAAATCTATTTA
Organism: Aliivibrio salmonicida LFI1238; assembly: GCF_000196495.1. Lineage (NCBI taxonomy): Bacteria > Pseudomonadati > Pseudomonadota > Gammaproteobacteria > Vibrionales > Vibrionaceae > Aliivibrio > Aliivibrio salmonicida. The sequence goes on along the minus strand of NC_011312.1, from coordinate 2,754,504 downwards.
GGTAGAGCCTCGGACGAATACTACTGGGGGTAGAGCACTGTTAAGGCTAGGGGGTCATCCCGACTTACCAACCCTTTGCAAACTCCGAATACCAGTAAGTAATATCCGGGAGACACACGGCGGGTGCTAACGTCCGTCGTGAAGAGGGAAACAACCCAGACCGCCAGCTAAGGTCCCAAAGTTATAGCTAAGTGGGAAACGATGTGGGAAGGCTCAGACAGCCAGGATGTTGGCTTAGAAGCAGCCATCATTTAAAGAAAGCGTAATAGCTCACTGGTCGAGTCGGCCTGCGCGGAAGATGTAACGGGGCTAAGCTATACACCGAAGCTGCGGCAGTGCAATTTATTGTGCTGGGTAGGGGAGCGTTCTGTAAGCCGTTGAAGGTGTGCTGTAAGGCATGCTGGAGGTATCAGAAGTGCGAATGCTGACATGAGTAACGATAAAGGGGGTGAAAAACCCCCTCGCCGGAAGACCAAGGGTTCCTGTCCAACGTTAATCGGGGCAGGGTAAGTCGACCCCTAAGGCGAGGCCGAAAGGCGTAGTCGATGGGAAACGGGTTAATATTCCCGTACTTCTTATAATTGCGATGGGGGGACGGAGAAGGCTAGGTAGGCTTGGCGACGGTCGTCCAAGTTCAAGTGCGTAGGCTAAGAGTTTAGGTAAATCCGGACTCTTGTTAGGCTGAGACACGATGTCGAGCACCTACGGGTGTGAAGCTATTGATGCCATGCTTCCAGGAAAAGCCTCTAAGCTTCAGGTTATAAGAAATCGTACCCCAAACCGACACAGGTGGTCGAGTAGAGAATACTAAGGCGCTTGAGAGAACTCGGGTGAAGGAACTAGGCAAAATGGTACCGTAACTTCGGGAGAAGGTACGCTCCTAGCGGTGATGAGACTTGCTCTCTAAGCTGCCGGGAGTCGCAGATACCAGGTGGCTGCAACTGTTTATTAAAAACATAGCACTGTGCTAAATCGTAAGATGACGTATACGGTGTGACGCCTGCCCGGTGCTTGAAGGTTAATTGATGGGGTTAGACTTCGGTCGAAGCTCTTGATCGAAGCCCAAGTAAACGGCGGCCGTAACTATAACGGTCCTAAGGTAGCGAAATTCCTTGTCGGGTAAGTTCCGACCTGCACGAATGGCGTAATGATGGCCACGCTGTCTCCACCCGAGACTCAGTGAAATTGAAATCGCTGTGAAGATGCAGTGTACCCGCGGCTAGACGGAAAGACCCCGTGAACCTTTACTACAGCTTGGCACTGAACATTGACCCTACATGTGTAGGATAGGTGGGAGCCTTTGAAGCAAGTACGCTAGTATTTGTGGAGGCAATCTTGAAATACCACCCTTGTATGCTTGATGTTCTAACGTTGGCCCCTTATCGGGGTTGCGGACAGTGCCTGGTGGGTAGTTTGACTGGGGCGGTCTCCTCCCAAAGAGTAACGGAGGAGCACGAAGGTGGGCTAAACACGGTTGGACATCGTGTGGTTAGTGCAATGGCATAAGCCCGCTTGACTGCGAGAATGACAATTCGAGCAGGTACGAAAGTAGGTCATAGTGATCCGGTGGTTCTGAATGGAAGGGCCATCGCTCAACGGATAAAAGGTACTCCGGGGATAACAGGCTGATACCGCCCAAGAGTTCATATCGACGGCGGTGTTTGGCACCTCGATGTCGGCTCATCACATCCTGGGGCTGAAGTCGGTCCCAAGGGTATGGCTGTTCGCCATTTAAAGTGGTACGCGAGCTGGGTTTAGAACGTCGTGAGACAGTTCGGTCCCTATCTGCCGTGGGCGTTGGATGATTGAAAGGGGCTGCTCCTAGTACGAGAGGACCGGAGTGGACGAACCTCTGGTGTTCGGGTTGTTACGCCAGTAGCATTGCCCGGTAGCTAAGTTCGGGATCGATAAACGCTGAAAGCATCTAAGCGTGAAGCGAGCCTTGAGATGAGTCATCCCTGATACTTTAAGTATCCTAAAGGGTTGTTGAAGACTACGACGTTGATAGGCAGGGTGTGTAAGTGCTGCGAGGCATTGAGCTAACCTGTACTAATTGCCCGTGAGGCTTAACCATACAACACCCAAGGGGTTTTGAACGGATTTAAGATAGCAAGAAACAGATTGAATGTGATTAAGAACGCATAACCAGCTTTCCAGATTATTATTTATCTCTTATTGAGGTAGATAGAAAGAATTTGCTTGGCGACCATAGCGTTATGGACCCACCTGATCCCATGCCGAACTCAGAAGTGAAACGTAATAGCGCCGATGGTAGTGTGGGGTCTCCCCATGTGAGAGTAGGACATCGCCAGGCTTGAATTAAGTTTTTATCTTTTTTAGAAGATGAAGACAAAGAATAAAACGCTGACACGTTTTATTTAAGTAATAGCATAATGCTGAATAGACACTACGGAGTGGTAGTTCAGTTGGTTAGAATACCGGCCTGTCACGCCGGGGGTCGCGGGTTCGAGTCCCGTCCACTCCGCCACTATTTAAAAAGCCCTAATCGTAAGATTAGGGCTTTTTAACGTCTGTATAAAATAGAAATAGTGAAATTAAAATGGGTTTATTTATTGAGTAATTAGCCCCTGTTTTAATAAAAGAGATCTTAATTTCTCAACACGCTTTTTATTTACATCAAAATCAGAATATCCTGTACGTGATTCTGAACGTACAATTAGAGTATTCCCTGAAATTCGTAATTCTAAGTCATCTACGAAGCGAAAAAGTAAACTAGTGCATTCAATATGAATGTAATCATTGTCTATATTTACAACTTTAGCTCCTTTTAAATGTTGAGCAACATTAGATATATTTTTAATATTTGCTGTGTTGGTTAATATAAATGGAGCTGCGGAAAAGCTTTCTCTATTTTCTAGCGTTGAGACGCAATTTGGTTTGTCACCACATGGCTTTGTTGATTTATCCATGACTACGTCGCTCCTTTGGCTACAAGCTGATAAAGTAAGTATTATAAATATAGGAATGAGTGATCTTTTCATAAATAATAAACTTCTATTTTAGTTATAGATATTAGAAATGTTAAGTAAGTATAAAACAAGCCCGTGAATTGTTGAATTTTTGTTTATTGAATTTACTATAAAAAAGGCCAGCATCAAAATGTTGGCCAAAGGTTTGGAAGGAACCTGAATTTAATTGCGAAAGATTATGATGCTGATAGCATTAGAGAGCCTGCTTTCGCTTCTAAGTTTGTATTCCCCATAAGATAAGCGTCAACTTCACGCGCACATTCACGACCTTCATTAATACAACGTACAATTAATGATTGCCCTGTACGCATATCACCTGCAGCAAAAACACCTTTTTGGTTAGTAGAAAAACCATTGGTAGCAACGTTGCCACGATCATCAAGTTTAATATCTAATTGAGCTAGAACACCCGTAGGTTCTGGGTGTAAAAATCCCATAGCTAAGAAAGCTTGATCACATGGTATAACTCGCTCACTATTTGCTACTTCGTTAAAACCAGGTCGCTCTCCAGGTTTGGCATCTTGCCAAACGATATCAGCAATACGGAGGCCGGTGACATTACCCTCATCATCAGAGATAAACTCTTTAGTTAAAATGTTCCAATGACGCTCACAGCCTTCTTCGTGGGAAGTCGTTGTTTTCATGATCATTGGGTATTGAGGCCAAGGCATATTCGCTGGGCGCTTTTCTGGTGGAATAGGCATTATCTCAACTTGAGTAATGCTTGCTGCACCATGACGGTTAGAAGTACCTACGCAATCTGATCCTGTATCGCCACCACCGATAACGACAACATGTTTATCTTTTGCATGGATCTCTTTTGTTTTAAGATCCATATTGTTCGCTCGGCGATTGTTTTGACCTAGGAATTCCATTGCAAAATGAACCCCATTTAATTCACGACCAGGAATAGGAAGATCCCTTGGTACTGTTGAACCACCAGTCAGTAATACAACATCAAAATCTTGGCGCAGTTGTTGAGCATTAATTGAAACGCCAATATGTGCATTTACTTCAAACTTAATACCGGCTTCGGCCATTAAATTGATCTTTCGATCAATGATATCCATTCCTAGTTTGAAATCAGGAATACCGAAACGTAATAAGCCACCAACTTTCTCATCTCGTTCAAAAACAGTGACTGAATGGCCTGCACTATTGATTTGCTCTGCAGCAGCTAAGCCGGCAGGACCTGAACCAATAATCGCGACAGTTTTTCCTGTACGGGAACGAGGCTTTTTAGGTTGTGCGTATCCTTCACGATACGCAGTCTCAACGATTGTTTTTTCAATATTACAGATTGTGATTGGATCTTGATTGATCCCTAATACACATGCACTTTCACAAGGAGCAGGGCATACACGGCCTGTAAATTCAGGAAAGTTATTTGTTGAGCTTAGAATATGCCAAGCTTCTTCCCAGCTATCGCGATATACGGCATCGTTAAATTCCGGAATGATGTTCCCAATAGGGCATCCGTTATGACAAAACGGAACACCACAATCCATACAGCGAGATGCTTGCGTATTGATTTTATCGCCAAATTCTTCGTTTAAGACAAATTCTTTATTATCTTGAATTCGAACAATTGGTTCTAATTTTTTTGGTAACTCACGACCATTTTCTAAAAAACCTGTAGGCTTGCCCATTATACTGCCTCCACTTCTTCCATTTGTGCGTGTTGTGCTTCAGTCTTACGCTTTTGAAGTACCGCTTTATAGTCTCGCGGCATAACTTTAGCCAGAGAGGCTAAATTTACTTCAAAATTACTTAAGAAAGACTTTGCTACTTCACTTCCAGTGAATTCAACATGCTTAGTTAGCATTTTATGTAAAAGATCTTTATCTTCTTGTTCGATTGGGTCTAGGTCAACAAGTTCTTGGTTTAACTTTGATTCAAAGTCTCCTGACTTATCCCAAACATACGCTACACCACCACTCATTCCAGCGGCAAAGTTGCGGCCGGTTGAGCCAAGGATAATCGCGACACCACCCGTCATGTATTCACAACCATGGTCACCAACACCTTCCACAACAACTCTTGCCCCAGAGTTTCGAACGCAGAAACGCTCGCCTGCCATTCCTCGAATGTAAGACTCGCCAGAGGTGGCACCATAGAAACAAACGTTACCAACAACAATGTTATCTTCAGCTACAATACTTGATCTTGTGTCTGGATAAAGTACGAGTGTACCTCCTGATAACCCTTTGCCCCAGTAGTCATTTGCGTCACCTTCTACTTCAAATTTGACGCCTTTCGCTAAGAATGCTCCTAAACTTTGCCCCGCGGAACCATTAAATTTCACATTCATTGGTTGCGGTAATCCTTGGTCTTTATAGACTTTAGATATTTCATTTGAAAGCATCGTTCCGACACTTCGGTCAGTATTTAGAATATCAAACTCTGCATTAACTGATTTACCTTCTTCGAGTGCTGGTTTTGCAAGTTTTATAAGTTTGCGGTCCAATACATCTTCAAGATTATGCTGTTGTTTTATTTGATTGAAAATACCATCTTCAGCACGAGGTTGTTCTACGTGAAGTACTGGTGATAAATCTAAGTTTTTATATTTCCAATGACCAATATCGTCACGAACCTTAAGTTTGTGAGATTGACCAACCATGTCTTCAATAGAGCGGAAACCAAGTTCAGCCATAACTTCGCGAAGGCCTTCAGCCATATATTGGAAGAAAGTAACAACGTCTTCTACGCGACCATCAAAACGCTCACGTAATGTTTTATTCTGTGTTGCAATACCAACAGGGCAAGTGTTTTTATGACACTTACGCATCATGATACAACCTTCAACAACAAGAGCCGCCGTCGCTACACCCCACTCTTCGGCGCCAAGAAGTGTTGCTACCGCAAGATCTCGAGGTGTTTTCATTTGGCCATCAGACTGAACAACGATACGGTTACGTAAACCATTCTTCAGTAATGTTTGGTGTGTTTCAGCTAGACCTAATTCCCACGGTAAGCCTGTGTGACGAATAGAGGACATAGGAGATGCACCAGTACCACCATCAAAGCCTGCAATAAGTACTACGTCAGCTTTTGCTTTAGCAACACCAGAGGCGATAGTACCAACACCTGCTTCAGACACTAACTTAACGTTAACACGGCCTTTACGGTTTGCATTTTTAAGATCGTAGATAAGTTGTGCTAAATCTTCGATTGAATAAATATCATGATGTGGCGGTGGTGAAATAAGTCCAACGCCTGGAGTTGAGTGGCGAGTTGCCCCAATCCAATCGTCGACTTTATCTCCAGGCAACTGTCCGCCTTCTCCTGGTTTTGCACCTTGAGCCATCTTAATTTGCAATTCATCGGCGTTGGTCAGGTAGTAAGAGGTAACACCAAATCGACCAGATGCAACTTGTTTGATTGCAGAGCGCTCCCAGTCACCATTTTCTTTTTTCTCAAAGCGAATCGGGTCTTCACCACCTTCACCTGAGTTAGATTTCGCACCGATACGGTTCATTGCAACAGCAAGTGTTGAATGTGCTTCGTGTGAGATAGAACCGAACGACATAGCGCCAGTTGCAAAACGTTTAAGAATATTCTCTATTGGTTCCACTTCCTCTAAAGGAATAGAGCCCGCTGGGTTTTTAATAAAGGCTAATTGGCTACGCAGTGTTGCTGCATTGTCACCTTGGTCATCAATAGCTTGGGTATATTTCTTAAATTGTTCGTAATCTTTATTACGTGTTGATTCTTGCAGTAGTGAGATGGTTTCTGGATTGAATAAATGCTTCTCACCACGTTGTTTCCATTGGTAAACACCACCAACATCAAGTACTTGAACTGGGATTTCTCGAGTAGAGTAGCCAATACGGTGACGGATAAGCACTTCTTTTGCTATATCATCAATAGTAAGGCCTTGAATACGAGAAACAGTACCTGTGAAGTACTTGTCAACAACGGATTTACTAATGCCTAATGCTTCAAATATTTGAGCACCATGGTATGACTGTAATGTTGAAATTCCCATTTTTGAGAAGATCTTAAGCAGACCGCCATTAACCCCTTTACGGTAATTATCAAATAGCTCTTTTGGATGAAGTGTTGGATCGAGTTTCTTAACGCGTTGAAGTTCAACAATCGTTTCAATGACTAAGTATGGGTTAACTGCATTCGCACCATAACCAACGAGTGTTGCAAAGTGGTGTGTTTCACGTGCATCCCCCGTTTCTATAACGATGTCACATTTAGCTCGTAATCCTTTACGAATTAAGTGGTGATGAACGGCGCCCACAGCAAGCATTGCTGGAATCGCAGCATGGTTAGAGTTTACAGCGCGGTCAGTCAGTAGAATAATAGAATAACCATCATTTACCGCATCTTCAGCGTATTGGCAGATGCGTTTTAGTGCACGTTCTAATTTACCCGGCTCTTCACTTGCTTGGAATACGATATCAAGTGTCTTTGCTTGTAGGTGTTCATTATCAATCGCACGCAATTTTTCTAATTCAGAATTCGACAAAACAGGGGATTCAAGTTCTACTTTTTGACAATGCTCAGGGGTTTCAGCAAGTAAGTTTTGATCTTTACCTAGGTAAGTATTAAGTGACATAACCATACGCTCACGGATCGGGTCGATCGGTGGGTTAGTTACTTGTGCAAATAATTGCTTAAAGTAGTTAGATAAATGCTGAGATTGATGCGAAAGAATCGCTAATGGCCAATCTGCACCCATTGCAGTTAATGGCTCATAAGCCGTTTTCGCTAATGGTAGAATAATTTCATTAACTTCTTCAGAGGTAACACCAAACGCCTGTTGACGATTCAGTAGACGTTCTGGAGAAGGTTGGCTGTATTGGTTCGTTGCTTCAGGCAGTTTTTTCAAACTAAGCAGGTTTTCTTCAACCCATTTTTCATAAGGTTGTGAGTTTGCAATGCCATCTTTTACTTCTTCATCAGAAATAATGCGACCTTGCTCTAAGTCAGCAACAAAAATACGGCCTGGTTGTAAGCGACCACGGAACTCAATATTTTCTGGGGCTATTTTTACTACGCCAGATTCAGATGCCATAACAAGGAAGTCATCTTTTGTTACTGTATAGCGAGAAGGGCGAAGACCATTACGGTCAAGCGTTGCACCTACTTGAACGCCATCGGTAAAACAAACAGAAGCGGGGCCATCCCATGGTTCCATTACGTTGGCGTGATATTGATAAAATGCACGACGAGTCGGGTCCATGTTTTTATTTTCTTGCCATGCTTCAGGGATCATCATCATTAATGCATGTGGCAAGCTACGACCAGAAAGAACAAGTAATTCTAATGCCATATCAAAGTTAGATGAATCTGAACTGCCTTCCTGACAAATAGGAAGTAGCATGTCCATTTCTTGTTGGCTAAAGAGATCTGATTCAATGATCGCTTCACGGGCTTTCATCCAGTTCAAATTACCACGAACAGTATTGATTTCACCATTATGAGCAATGTAACGGAATGGTTGAGCTAGGCGCCAACGAGGAAATGTATTGGTTGAAAAGCGAGAATGGACTAGAGCTAAAGCAGTGACCATTGATGGGTTTTGTAAATCTAAGAAATATTGAGGTACTTGCTCTGTAGTTAACTGGCCTTTGTATACTAAGGTTTTGTATGATAATGAGTTAATGTAGAAATCATCACCGATGTTGGAAATACTTTCTAAACAAACACGAACTGTATAGTTACGAAGAACATACAATTTACGTTCTAATTCTGCGGGATCCATTGATGGACCACCAGAAATAAAGACGTGTTCAAATTGAGGTTCGGTACTTAGAGGATCATTACCTAGCATCGAGTTATCGACAGGTAATATACGATATCCAAGAATTTCCAAATCAAGACGTTGAGCGTTACGCTCTAAAATATCTCTACATTGTTGACGTTTGTATTCATCTTTTGGAAAAAGAACAACGCCAATACCGTATTTATCAAAAGAAGGTATTTTAATACTAAGTTTAACGGCTTCTTCTAATAAAAACTCATGAGGTTTTTGTAATAAAATACCTGCGCCATCACCACTGCATGGATCACAGCCTTGGCCACCACGGTGCTCCATACGGGCTAGCATATCAAGTGCTTGAGTTACCACATCATGAGATTTACGGTTTTTAAGGTGAGCGACAAAACCGATACCACATGCATCATGCTCCAATTCCGGAGTATACATGCCCTGTGCACTTTGCTCTCTATCTACCATAGATACATCCTTCCAGTATTATACAGACACAACTTTTCTACGTAAGTTTCTGTCTAGTCCTTTGCTAATCTTCAATCGAACTTGCTGTGAGTTAGTCTCAAGAGGTAGCAAGTTTGAATCCATTCTGGTGTTTGCTGGCATCACTTAATATGACGTGCAAACTAACCCAATCCATTGTGATATCTATCAAATACATTTTTATCCGTTGTATTTGTTGTCTGAGGGTAGATACCACTATCGAAAAGCCCCAATAATCTATTGGTGGCAAATTAAACTATTTAACTATCCTACATTTTTGTCATATTAAATACCAACTAAAGTTGCACGTAATGTTTACTTTTTTCACACTAAATGCATAAGTATTTATAATAAATGGCCTTTTTTTGCGTTTAATCGCTACTTTATGCACCTTTTGTTGATATAAATTAGAATAGCGTATGATTTTTTTCGTTATTATTTACGGTCTTTTTTTACAATCGAGTTAGTAACTTTCATAAATAGAACTGAGACTTCTTTTTATTTATGAACTAAGTCTTTGATTTATTATTGGTTACCGCAATGCAACTTCATGAACTAGCAAATACATTCGGACAAGATTTACAGCGTCGTTATGGCGAAAAGGTACATAAACTGACACTCCATGGTGGTTTTAGTTGCCCTAATAGAGATGGAACGATTGGAAAAGGGGGGTGTACCTTTTGTAACGTCGCCTCATTTTCTGATGAACAAGAGCAGTTTAAAGCGATTCATGAGCAGCTAGCAGATAGAGCGGGAGAAGTTAAGCGTGCGAAAAAGTATCTTGCCTACTTTCAAGCTTATACAAATACATTTGCAGAGGTCCAAGTACTAAAAAATATGTATGAAGAAGCGCTGAATTCCGCCAATATTGTTGGTTTGTGTGTTGGTACGCGGCCTGATTGTGTACCTGATGCGGTATTAGAATTACTGAAAGGGTATGTTGATGACGGATATGAGGTTTGGCTTGAACTTGGACTTCAGACGGCTAATGATAAAACCTTAAAGCGCATCAATCGTGGGCAATGATTTTGCTTGCTATGACACGATTACGCGTAAAGCTAGATTGTTAGGAATTAAGATTTGTACTCACCTTATTATAGGGTTGCCTGGTGATACGAGAGAAGACAATCTTGAAACACTTAATAAAGTATTAGAAACCGGAACTGATGGAATAAAATTACACCCGCTGCATATCGTAGAGGGAAGTACGATGGCTAAAGCATGGCGTGCTGGTAAAATAGAAGCGCCAACAATGGAAGATTATATTGATGTTGCTTCTGAAATCATTCGTTTAACTCCTCCTGATATTATTTATCATCGTGTATCAGCGACAGCAAGAAGGCCAACTTTACTTTCACCAATGTGGTGTGAGCCTCGCTGGTTAGGGCTAACTAATGTAGGTATGGCTCTTAATAAAGATGGAGCGCAAGGTTCTTTGATTAACACGCCTTTCAAATACACGATCCCAGTGTTGAAAAAATAACTCAAATAGAATGAACCCTGATATTATTCATATTGAATATTATCAGGGTGTATCTATGAAGCAGTTAAAAATTCTTGCGCAGTTTTATGTCGATCTTATGGTTAGGCTTGGGATCGTCCGTTTTAGTCTCTTACTTGCCATCGCTCTTGTTGCTTTAGCTGTCATTGTTCAAGTTGGAGTGACTCTCGTCTTGAGTGGTGAAGTTAATGATTTAGACATTGTACGATCTGTTTTTTTTGGTTTACTGATCACTCCTTGGGCTGTTTTCTTTTTATCAGTAGTCGTTGAACACTTAGAAGATTCTCGTCAACGCTTATCTAAATTGGTTGGTAAATTAGAAGAAATGAGAACTCGTGATCTTGATTTAAATAAAAAATTAAAAGGTAACGTCAAAAAACTGAATCAAGAAATAGAAGAGCGAGAAAAAGCAGAAGAGGCTCGCCAAGAAGCGATGGGGGATTTGGAAAATGAGGTCTTTCATCGAGAAAAAGCACAATTAGAATTAGCTGAGCAAACTGCGTTATTGCGATCTTACCTTGATACTTCCCCCGATATAATTTATTACCGTAATGAATTAGGTTTTTTCTCTGGCTGTAATAAAGCCATGGAGGATCTCATCGGTAAATCTGAAAAAGAACTGATTGGATTATCACCTAAAGATGTTTATAGCATTGAAGTCGCGACTAAAGTCATTGATACCGATAGACAAGTTCTTAAAGAGAACCAAGCATTAACGTATGAACAGTGGCTTGATTATCCTGATGGCAGAAAAGCGTGTTTTGAATTAAGCAAAATCCCTTTTTATAGTAAAGATGGTCGTCACTTAGGTTTGGTTGGTTTTGGACGAAACATAACGGATCGTAAAAGTTACGAAGAGGCCCTAGAAAAAGCCAGTCGTGACAAAACAACATTTATATCAACAATCAGTCATGAATTACGAACACCACTTAATGGTATTGTCGGATTAAGTCGTATGCTGCTTGATACCCGTCTTGATGATGAACAACATAATTATATGCGAACTATTAATGTCAGTGCGATCACTTTGGGTAATATATTTAACGATATTATTGATATGGATAAATTTGATCGCCGTAGATTAGAACTATTACCTAAGCCTCTTGATTTTATTAGTTTTGTTACTGAAATGGAAAATATATCAGGATTAATGGCAGAGCAAAAAGGGCTGCGTTTTGATCTAGAAAGACTAACGAGCCTTCCCGCGCATATCTGTGTTGATAGTACTCGTTTACGACAAGTTCTTTGGAATTTAATCGGGAATGCGACTAAATTCACGAAAGAAGGCGGAGTTGTGATGTCCGTGAGTGCCGATATACACGGTGACAATGCAGATATAACTTTTGAAGTGGAAGATTCAGGAATTGGGATCCCTGAGTCTGAATTAGAAAATGTGTTTACTATGTATTATCAGGTGAAACAAGGCAAAGATAATTTACATGCAGTAGGGACTGGTATTGGTTTAGCGGTATCTAAAGAATTAATTAACTTGATGGGAGGGGACATTACAGTAACCAGTGATGTCGGGTTTGGTAGTACGTTTATTGTCTCTATCAACGTCCCCTTGGTTGATCATGTTGAAGAAGAAGAAGCAATGCCTGAGATGAAAAGTGCAAAATCTTTGCGAATTTTTATGCTTGAGGATATTGAACTGAATATTACCGTCGCTCGTTCGTTGCTTGAAAGTTTAGGTCATACCGTCGATGTGGCTATGTGTGGTGAAGATGCAATCAATCAATTTGATCCCACAAACTATGATTTAGCGTTATTAGATATTCAATTACCTGACATGACTGGATTTGATGTCGCTCAAATATTTAGAGAAAAATATGAGGAATTACCACCGTTAGTTGCTTTAACGGCTAATTTATTAAAAGAAAAAGACGAATACTTTGAAAAAGGTATGGATGAAGCCATCAGCAAACCGTTAAGTGTTAAAGCGTTAACTGAAGTACTTGAACTGTTCTCTATCTCCGATGAAAAAGAGAGAGAGAAAGAAAATAAAGTGGCTCAAATTAAAACGGCAGAACAACTTGAGAGTGAGCATTTAATTGATACTTTACTCGATTTAGAAATGCTTGAGTCGTACATCGAGATAGTTGGTACAAAACCTATTTATACCAGCATCGAAATGTTTGAAAGCAGTATGAAAGAATATATTCAAATACTTGATTCAAACATGACAGCACGAGATCAAGATGGCATTGTATTTGAGACTCATAAAATGAAAGGGGCTGCGGGATCCATTGGTTTAAAGCATATTCAACAAGTGGCCCAAAAAGCACAGTCTCCAGATTTACCAGCGTGGTGGGAGAATATTGATGATTGGGTTGAAGAAATTAAAAATGAATATGAAAATGATATTCAAGTACTAAAAAGTTGGTTAAAGCAGCGACAAAATTAAGGAACTATAATGAAAAGAATAATGATAGTAACCGCAGTCATAATCGGACTTGCTGGTTGTCAGATGACTTCTGAAGACAACATCGATTGGCAACAAGATAACCAAGTTGAGTTAATGAATTCAAAAATAGAATTAAACTCAGCGGTTTGGATTGACGAAATGCCAAGTGTTGGCAGTGAAGAAGATGAAAGTAAGCTGAATTTAGCACTGACACTGACTTCAAATCAGGTTATAGACCCTGATATTGAGATCGTCGAGGTGGTTATTCGTCAAGGTGAAGAGTCGTGGGTGATTGATGAAGAAGAATATGATGTGCGCGTTCATAACAATCATTCTTGGGAAATAGCAGCGAAATCATTTCATGTATTGGATGCAAGTAAGCCGCTGGATATTGCTGTTCAAGTTAATGATGAATGGATAATTCAAACTAATGTTTCGGTTGATACTGTGTATTAATTTAATACCGGATACAAAAATGCCCCGTCTATCTAAATAGAGCGGGGCATTTTTATTTCAGAAAGAGTTAACTATTATAACTCTTCTAGATCACCACAAAAACGGTAACCTTCACCATGAATAGTAGCGATAATCTCAGGAGTATCTGTTACTGATTCAAAATGCTTACGGATGCGACGAATAGTTACATCAACAGTACGATCATGAGGTTTTAGCTCACGGCCTGTCATTTTTTTCAATAAGTCAGCACGAGTCTGAATTTTACCTGGGTTTTCACAGAAGTGAAGTAAGGCACGGAATTCAGAGCGAGGAAGCTTGTAGCTTTCACCGCTTGGGCTAACTAGAGAGCGGCTGTTGATTTCAACAGTCCAACCATTGAATGTATAACGCTCAACCAGTTTTTTATCTTCAACGGCTGTGCTTTGATTCATTGAACGAGTCAATAAGTTACGTGCACGAATAGTCAGCTCGCGAGGATTAAATGGTTTTGTGATGTAATCATCAGCACCGATTTCTAATCCTAAAATCTTATCAACTTCATTGTCTCTACCTGTAAGGAACATAAGAGCCATATCACCACGTTCGCGAAGTTCACGAGCAAGAAGAAGGCCATTTTTTCCTGGAAGGTTGATGTCCATAATCACAAGATTAAGCTGTTGTTCAGAAAGCACAGTGTGCATTTCTTCACCATCGCTTGCTTCGAATACATTGTAGCCTTCTGCTTCAAAAATGCTTTTTAGTGTATTACGAGTAACGTGTTCATCTTCAACGATTAGGATCTGAGGGGTTTGCATGGGCGGTACCTAACTAACTGATTAAAGTCAAAAGTAGAATTAACGGTGTTAATTCTATAATAAAAAATTTACAAATAGGAAATAGACTCTTCAATCGTAGACTAAAATATATATTGAAGAATAGAAACCTAAACGGCACGCCATCCTTGGTTGTCATTGAATATATAATCAATAACATGATAAAGCTCTAATTTTTTGAATTAGTATCTAAAACTTGATTAGAAGATAGATTTTAATCCCTTAACACCACTCTAACAATAAGCGATTTTTATTTCCATACATTTTATTGATTTAGGTCAATAGCAATCGATACCACTAGAGTGTAGTAATAAATATAGGAACATATTTATAGTAAAATTGTAAATTTCTATGCGATTTATGGAGATGTAATACTTGCTAATGTTGTTAAGCAGGTTTGTTTTAATAAACAAGGAGAATATAAAATGGATTTATTGCCTGATATTTGTGATCAATTTGAAGACCGCGTTCAACTTATTGATGTCGAATTTAAAGATTTTGGTGGTCGAGCGTGTTTTTACGGTGAGATTGTCACTGTACGTTGCTATCAAGATAATTCACTTGTGCGTGAAGTATTGCAGCAAAATGGTAAGGGGAAAGTGCTCTTTATTGATGGCAATGGCTCGTGCCAAAAAGCACTTCTTGGCGATCAAGTTGCACTACTTGCTGTAAATAATCAGTGGGAAGGTGTGATCGTATATGGGGCTATTCGTGATGTCGGTGAAATAAGAACAATGCCACTAGGAGTCAAGGCATTGGGCACATCACCATTTAAAACAGAAAAACGAGGCGCTGGAGAGCAACAAGTGTCAATTACGGTTAATACTCAAGTTATCCCACCTGGGGATTATATCTACGCAGATCTCAATGGTGTCTTGATAAGCAAAGAATTATTAATTTAATTGCAAAAACTAAATGCTTGTTTAATAGATTATATTCAATAGCTTGCAACGATATATTCTTCTTTTGTTATGTAAATGAGTAAATTTATCATTGACTTGTTAGAGGGACGTAAGGTAGTTATTGTATATCGAAAACATTTATTTTAGAGTTTTTATTATATGTTCATTATCAGCTCAATGATTATTACCACAACAATTACCGGCACCATGGTTGCTGGGGTGGGCTGATACGCATAAGTATTTTAAAGAAGCCCGCACTGATTATCAGAGCGGGCTTTTTTTTGCAATTTAGTTACTAATTCTTAACTGCATTCTTTCATTATTTACTGAAACGTTTATCATGCTAGAAGCAGTAAGGATACTGCAGTAACACTCGTTTTTAGGGAGGATAGAGATGCGAGTATTAAAGTTTGGTGGTTCGTCATTAGCAGATTCAGATCGTTTTTTACGTGCCGCAGATATCATTGCCAATAATGCGCAACAGCAAGATGTTTCTGTTGTTTTATCGGCACCGGGTAAGGTAACGAATAAGTTAGTTTCAGTCGTTGATAACGTATTAACGAATGGAGAAGCTGAGTTACAAATTTCAGAATTAGAAGCTGTTTTTATTCAGTTGTTTGATGGTATTTCTACCGCACTTCCACAAGTCGATCTTAAAACGCTTGAAAATAAGCTAAAAGATTCACTTTCTCAACTTCGCCAATATGTGCATGGTATTAGTTTATTAGGTATGTGCCCTGATAATGTCTATGCAAAAATCATCAGTAAAGGCGAACGTATTTCAGTCGTTACAATGAAGGCGGTACTTGAAGCTAAAGGGCAACAAGCAAGCCTTATCGACCCAGTTAAATATCTTTATGCTCGTGGTAGT
Organism: Aliivibrio salmonicida LFI1238; assembly: GCF_000196495.1. NCBI lineage: Bacteria > Pseudomonadati > Pseudomonadota > Gammaproteobacteria > Vibrionales > Vibrionaceae > Aliivibrio > Aliivibrio salmonicida. Next base: position 2,738,354 of record NC_011312.1, on the reverse strand, counting down.
TTTTTAGAAGGTGCTGTTGATGTTGATATTTCGACGCTGAATTTTAAAAATGAACCTCTTCCTAAAGGGCACGTAAATATCATGCCTGGTTTTACTGCAGGGAATGAAAAAGGTGAATTGCTTACTTTAGGGCGTAACGGATCTGATTATTCAGCGGCGGTGCTTGCCGCTTGTCTTCGTGCCGAGTGTTGTGAGATTTGGACTGATGTTGATGGTGTTTATAACTGTGACCCTCGATTAGTTGATGATGCTCGTCTACTTAAGTCTTTAAGCTATCAAGAAGCAATGGAATTGTCGTATTTTGGGGCTTCAGTTTTGCATCCTAAAACCATCGCACCTATTGCTCAATTTCATATTCCTTGCCTAATTAAAAACAGTTTTAACCCTCAAGGTCCAGGCACGCTTATTGGCCAAGATACAGGTGAAGATAATTTAGCCATTAAAGGGATAACGACATTAAGTAATTTAACGATGGTTAACGTCAGTGGCCCTGGCATGAAAGGCATGGTTGGTATGGCAAGCCGTGTATTTGGTGCAATGTCTACGGCTGGTATTTCTATTGTCTTAATTACTCAGTCTTCTTCTGAGTACAGTATCAGCTTTTGTATTGAGGCTGAGGATAAAGTACAAGCAGAGCAAGTATTACGCGAAGCGTTTGAATTAGAATTAAAAGACGGTTTATTAGAACCCGTTGAATTTATTAATGATGTTGCTATCGTAACGCTAGTTGGTGATGGCATGAGAACATCAAAAGGTGTGGCTTCTCAATTCTTTACATCATTAACAGAAGTGAACGTTAATATCATTGCTATTGCTCAAGGCTCTTCTGAGCGAGCTATTTCAGCCGTCATTCCTGAAGATAAAGTGTCTGAATCAATTAAAGCGTGTCACGAGAATCTCTTCAATAGTAAGCATTTCTTAGATGTTTTTGTCGTAGGTGTTGGTGGTGTTGGTGGTGAGTTAGTTGAACAAATTAAACGACAACAACCAAAGCTGTCTCAAAAAGGCATCGAAATTCGAGTTTGTGGCTTGGCAAATAGTCGAGGTCTATTATTGGACAGCAAAGGGATTTCACTGGACGGATGGCGTGACCGAATGGGTAATGCGACCGAAGAGTTTAGTCTTGCTCGTTTAATCTCATTGGTTCAGCGTAACCATATTATTAACCCTGTGATTATTGATTGTACGTCTGATCATGGTATTGCTGCTCAATATGTTGATTTTCTATCGGCAGGTTTTCACGTTATTACTCCGAATAAAAAATCGAACACCGATTCTATGGCCTATTACCATCAGTTACGTAATGCAGCACGTGCAACGCGACGTAAGTTTATGTATGAGACGACGGTTGGTGCAGGTTTACCTGTTATTGAAAACCTACAAAACCTAATTGCTGCTGGTGATGAGCTTGTAAAGTTTAATGGTATTTTATCCGGTTCTATGTCTTATATTTTTGGCAAGCTAGACGAAGGCATGTCATTAAGTGACGCTACGAATGTAGCGAAAAAAAATGGCTTTACTGAGCCCGATCCTCGAGATGATTTATCTGGTATGGATGTGGCTCGAAAACTTCTTATTCTTGCTCGCGAATCTGGCCTTGAAATTGAATTAGATGACGTAGAGGTTGAACAAGCATTACCACCAGGCTTTGATGACTCAGGAACTATTGATGAATTCATGGCTCGTCTTCCAGAAGCGGATGCATATTTTGTTCAAGAGTCAGCTAAAGCCGCAGAGGAAGGCAAAGTATTACGTTATGTCGGTGAAATTTCAGAAGGGAAATGTAAGGTTCGAATTGCTGCCGTAGATGGTGATGATCCTATGTTTAAGATTAAAGACGGTGAAAATGCATTGGCATTCTACAGTCGTTACTATCAACCAATCCCATTGGTATTAAGAGGCTATGGCGCAGGAACAGAAGTAACTGCTGCTGGCGTATTCTCTGATCTTATGCGCACCCTTGGCTGGAAATTAGGAGTATAAAATGAGTGTTGTTGTTTATGCTCCGGCATCGATTGGTAATGTAAGTGTTGGGTTTGATGTACTTGGTGCAGCGGTTTCTCCTATTGATGGTTCGCTATTAGGAGATAGAGTTCTTGTTGAATCCGGTTCTGACGCTTTCACTCTTGCCACATCAGGTCGTTTTGTTGATAAATTGCCAGAAAATCCGCAAGACAATATTGTTTATGATTGTTGGAAAGTGTTTGCAAGAGAGCTTGAAACTAAAAACGTAACGTTAAAACCTATTCATATGGTACTAGAAAAAAACATGCCAATTGGTTCTGGTTTAGGCTCTAGTGCTTGCTCTATTGTTGCTGCACTTGATGCATTAAATCAGTTTCATGATAAACCATTAACTGAAATGGAGCTCCTTGCTCTAATGGGGGAGATGGAAGGACAGATATCAGGTGGGATTCACTATGATAATGTGGCGCCATGCTATCTTGGTGGTTTGCAATTAATGGTTGAAGAACTCGGTATTATTAGTCAAGAAGTCCCTTGTTTCGATGAATGGTATTGGGTGATGGCATACCCGGGTATTAAAGTATCAACGGCGGAAGCTCGTGAAATTCTACCTTCTCAATATCGTCGTCAAGATGTCATTGCTCATGGTCGAAATCTCGCAGGCTTTATTCATGCGTGTTATTCAAAGCAACCAGAGCTAGCCGCGAAAATGATCAAAGATGTGGTGGCTGAACCTTACCGTGAACGCTTATTACCTAATTTTGCTCAAGCTCGCGCTTATGCCGCTTCTGCAGGTGCATTAACAACAGGAATTTCTGGGTCAGGACCAACTCTATTTAGTATTTGTAAAGATAAAGATATTGCTGAAAGAGTATCTCGTTGGTTGCAAGATAATTACGTTCAAAATGACGAAGGATTTGTCCATGTTTGTCGTTTAGACAAGCAAGGTTCACAAGTAACAGGAAGTAAATTATGAAGTTGTACAACATAAAAGAAAACGATGAGAAAGTCTCTTTTGGCCAAGCCGTTCGCCAAGGTTTAGGTCGTAATCAAGGACTGTTTTTTCCATCTGAACTGCCTACGTTTGATGATATAGATACACTTCTGGCCGACGATTTTATTTCCCGTAGTACTAAGATTTTATCTGCGTTTATTGGTGATGAATTGCCACAAGATACTGTTAGAAATATGGTTGAGAATGCATTTCAATTTCCCGCACCTATTCACGCAGTTAAAGATGGCGTTTATGCACTAGAATTATTTCACGGTCCAACATTAGCGTTTAAAGATTTTGGTGGCCGTTTTATGGCTCAGTCTTTAGCCGCAGTGACAGAAGGGAATGATAAAATTACGATTCTAACCGCGACATCTGGTGATACTGGAGCTGCTGTTGCTCATGCCTTTTATGGTATGGATAATATTAATGTCGTGATCTTATATCCGAAAGGTAAAATAAGCCCATTACAAGAAAAGCTATTTTGTACTCTGGGTGGCAATATTCATACCGTTGCCGTTGATGGTGACTTTGATGATTGTCAGGCATTGGTTAAGCAATCTTTTGATGATGCCGATTTACGTAAAGAAATTGGATTAAACTCAGCTAACTCAATTAATATTAGTCGTTTAATGGCTCAAATTTGTTATTACTTTGAAGCCGTTTCTCAGCTACCAAAAGAAAAGCGTGATGATGTCGTTATTTCAGTACCAAGTGGTAATTTTGGTAACTTAACAGCGGGTTTATTAGCTAAGTCTTTAGGCTTACCTGTTAAACGCTTTATTGCTGCGACAAATGTAAATGATACGGTGCCACGTTATCTTGAAACGGGGCAATGGGAACCAAAAACAACGATTCCTACAATTTCAAATGCCATGGATGTGAGCCAACCAAATAACTGGCCTCGTATTGAAGAGCTTTGCCAACGTTTAGGCTGGGGGCTTGAAACGCTAGGTAAAGGTGCAGTCACTGATGCTCAGAGTGCAGAAACATTAAAAGAAATGCATGCAGAAGGCTACTTATGTGAACCTCATGGTGCGATAGCTTATCGTATTTTGAATGAGCAATTAGCTGAGGGTGAGATTGGCTTATTTTTATGTACAGCCCATCCCGCTAAGTTTAAAGAAGTTGTCGATGATATTTTAGGCGGAGATCTTGATCTTCCAGCGCCATTAGCGAAACATAATGCAATGGAGTTATTGTCTGAAGATCTTGCTAATAACTTTGATGATCTAAAAGAAGTATTGCGTAAAGTTCAATAAAGGCGAAAGCGATACGGTAATGGCATATGAATGGATATGCCATTAATAAAAAGCCTCTTAAATGCTAACTAATTAGTCAGTATTGAAGAGGCTTTTATATAGAAAAACGGCACTCATGAGCAATGAGTGCCGTTTTTTATTTAGGAAAGTCTAGATTATAGAGTTTCTGTAAAAGTACGTGCGATAACGTCTTGTTGTTGCTCTGTTGTTAGAGAATTAAAACGTACAGCATAACCCGATACACGGATAGTTAACTGTGGGTATTTCTCTGGGTGCTTAACTGCGTCTTGTAATGTATCACGTTGCAGAACGTTAACATTTAGATGTTGGCCACCTTCAACTTTTGGTGCTTTTTCAATAGCAACGTCACGGCTTTCGTATTCGCCCAGTGCGCTTGTTGCAATAACTTGGTCAGCTTCAAAGCCTGAAGTTGCAACAACACAACGTGCTTCATTTTTCTCGCTATCTAGTAGCCAGATAGAGTTAAGAAGATCGTCATTTGCAGCTTTAGTAATTTGGATACCTGTGATCATTTTACTTTCTCCTAGTCCACTTTGTGGTTATTTTGTAAATATCTTATGGGTCACATTATATACATGATACCCTTACTTTGTATATTGATATAGGTCAAAAAACAACAAAAAGTGACAATTAATTCATCTTTAAAATCTTATCCTAAATCAATAAAACACCATATAGCTAGCTTGTGGCACGAAAATTTCAGCTTACTACTTTATTGGTATGAGCTTATTTTGTAGTAAACTTACTACAAAATTGGATTTTTATATTATTTTGATATTCTCTGTTTTCCGTCCAAGAAAGCAGAGAAGTACTGACAAATAAAGCATTTACCGTAATAATGGACCGAAGTTAATTTTGAAAGGAAAGACAGAGATGAAATATATTGGGGCACATGTGTCTGCGGCCGGTGGTGTTGATCAAGCGCCAAAACGTGCATATCAAATGGGGGCTACAGCGTTTGCATTATTTACTAAAAATCAGCGCCAATGGGTAGCTAAGCCGTTAACAAAAAAGATCATCTCTGATTTTAAAGCAAATTGTAAGCGTTTTGGATTTGAACCTTCTCAAATATTACCGCATGACTCTTATTTAATTAATCTTGGTGCGCCAGAAGAAGAAAAGCTAGAGAAATCTCGCGCGGCATTTATTGATGAAATGGAGCGTTGTGAACAATTAGGGCTCACTTTGCTCAATTTTCATCCAGGCAGCCATTTAAAGAAGATCTCAGAAGATGAGTGTCTTACCCTTATTTCTGAATCCATTAATCTCGCGCATCAAGCCGTGCCGAATGTGATTGCTGTGATTGAGAATACGGCTGGCCAAGGAACGAATCTTGGATGGAAATTTGAACATTTAGCTCAGATTATCAGTCAAGTTGAAGATAAGTCTCGTGTCGGTATATGCCTTGATACATGCCATACATTCGCCGCTGGTTATGACTTAAGATCTAAAGAGGCTTGCGAGCATACTTTTTCTGAATTTGAACGTATTGTTGGTTTTCAATACTTGCGTGGTATGCACATCAATGACGCCAAAATTGAGCTAGGCAGTCGTGTCGATCGCCATCAATCTTTAGGTGAAGGCACGATTGGATGGGATTGCTTTAAGTACATTATGCAAGATGATCGTTTTAATGGCATTCCTTTAGTATTAGAGACGATAAACCCTGATATTTGGAAGGATGAAATCGCTCAACTTAAAGAACTCAGTGAGAAAAAATAAATGAACACATCTTGGAATGACATTTTAGAAACGGAAAAAGAAAAACCGTATTATCAAGAAATGATGACGTATATAAACGAAGCACGTTCTCAAGGAAAAAAAATATTCCCCAAAGAAGAGGATGTGTTTACTGCTTTTTCATTGACGCCATTTAATAACGTTACCGTTGTCATTCTAGGTCAAGATCCCTATCACGGAGAAGGGCAGGCGCATGGGCTGTCTTTTTCTGTATTACCAGGAGTTAAGATCCCGCCTTCTCTGCGCAATATGTATAAAGAATTAGCAGAAGATATTGAGGGTTTTATTCCACCAACACATGGTTATTTAGAAAGTTGGGCTGAGCAAGGGGTCTTGTTACTTAATACGGTATTAACCGTTGAAGAATCACAAGCTCATTCTCATGCAAAGTTAGGATGGGAAACGTTTACTGACAGCATCATTGAGCAATTAAATGAAAAAAAAGAAGGGATTATTTTCTTACTATGGGGGGCTCATGCTCAAAAAAAAGGCATTAATATTGATGCAATGAAGCACTCTATTTTAGTGGCTCCTCATCCTTCCCCTTTATCGGCAAGAAGAGGTTTTTTTGGTTGTCAGCACTTTTCTAAAACAAATGAATTGCTGCGAGAGAAAAACTTATCCGAAATCAACTGGAGTTCAATTACATTGGACTAGTGGTTAAAAGTTGAACTGAAAAGCGGTGCTCCTTTAATAATACGTTAGACTCAAAAGGTAATCACCTGACAGAGTAAGGGAGGACAGGATGCTTATAGATAGTATTTATAAAGATCATGGTTACATTAACCGAATTATTCAGTTGTTGGATAAAAAACTGAATCGGTTAGAGGAAGAAAAGACAGTCAATTATAATGTAATACGTGAAAGCGTTGATTATCTATCGTCTTTTGCTGAAAAAAATCATCATCCAAAAGAAGATAGGATCTATCAATATTTTATTGATAAGTATGGCGAGAATAAAGCACTGACCAATTTATTGCATGAACACAATACGCTTTCTGCAGATACTGTTGATTTTTCAATAACACTTGAAATGATTTTACAGGATGCGATTGTCCCGAAAGATATTTTTAGAGAGCACTTACTTGCATTTACGAAACGCATTCGCCGACATCTTGAACTAGAAGAAAAAGAGGTATTTCCTTTTTTAAAGGCGCAGTTAACTGAGATTGATTGGCGTAATTTAGAAAAGGGATGGGTGGAGGAAGACGATCCTGTGTTTGGTGAAAGAGTGCATAGACGCTATGTTCAATTAGCGGAACAGGTAAGAGCTTAGATTGATAAAAAGGAGAGCGTTAGTGCTCTCCTTTTTTATTGGCTATTTTAAAATACAATCGTCAATACTGCCGCTAAAAAAGGGATCAAGCTCTTGCAGTTCGTGCAACAGCTGACGTCGATCTTGAAGTTCCTCTATTTCACGCCATAAACGTTTTGGTTGTTTTTTCTTATTTGTTGTTGATGATTTTGTTGCCAATATTTCGTTTAGCGTGTACCCGTCCATAAGCACTCCGTTTTATAAATTAGTCAAAAAATACAATTAGTAACACCATTTATTTAACAAGGTATTTAGTATCACATCCCATGGGATCATGAACTTGAACTGTTTCGCATTTGTTTCTTTTTGATGAATATTTTATGAGAAGGGGATCACTGAAACGTAAACTTAATCGTGAATATTTAAAAATTATAGTTTAGTTACAAATATAGTGTAGTTGACGAGAACCGTTTAATGTTTGTCTTTTGTTAAATAAATCTGATTTATTTACTCTGCGTTGTCTTGATTTAGCTGTGAAAGTGAGTCTGAATATAAAAAATGGCGATGTTATCTTGCCATCTAATGATTGGGTCTAGACGACTGTTTTTATTAGATCAATAAGAAATTCATTATTGATAATATTGGACTTAAGGCATTTCTTGTATGTAGCCGCACCGGTTTGGTTGTTTATTTTCGTTGTATTTTTTGTTGTTTTGATTTGTATTTAATACTGATACGAATAAATAGAGGACTGTTCCTATTGATTTTTCAGTAAATACTGAGCATTATTCGGCTCGCGAGCTTTAAGTAATGCGTAAATATTTATATAAAGTGAAATTAAATTTACGTTTTCATACTCTATGCGTGCTTTAGGAATGCGAATTCCTACATAGATGAAGACGCTTAAAGTTCGTCATTTTTTAGCCACTAAATTTATCAAGTGTGCTATGTCATAACCAAACTTAGCTGAGAGGTAAGCGTGACAAGTATTATTAACTTACTGAATGACCTGTTATGGGGTTCAGTTCTCGTGTATTTATTAGTCGCCATTGGGATCTATTTTACGGTTCGTTTAGGCTTTATTCAATTTCGTCATTTTGGGCATATGTTTTCTGTTTTAAAAAACAGCCGTAAATCTGATTCTTCTGGTATTTCATCGTTTCAAGCACTATGCACCAGCTTAGCTGCGCGTGTTGGTACGGGGAATATGGCAGGGGTTGCCGTCGCTTTAACCGCCGGCGGTCCAGGCGCTATTTTCTGGATGTGGCTTATTGCTATGTTGGGTATGGCAACGTCATTTGCTGAAAGTACATTAGCACAATTATATAAAACCAAAGATGATGAAGGCAACTATCGTGGTGGCCCTGCTTATTATATGGAAAAAGGATTGGGCATGCGCTGGATGGGCGTATTGTTTTCTGTCTTTTTGATCATCGCTTTTGGTTTGGTATTTAATGCAGTACAAGCAAACTCGATAGCCAGTGCAATGCAGAATGCATTCGGGTGGCAACCTCTGTATGTCGGTATTGGTATTGTGATTATTTCTGCGATTGTTATTTTCGGTGGTTTTCGAACCATTGCTCGAACGGCTGAAATCATAGTACCTGTGATGGCATTAGCGTACTTAGCGATTGCTTTATATATCATGGTTACAAACATAGAAAAACTACCGGGAGTGGTTACTCTGATCTTTAAGAGTGCTTTTGGACTTCAAGAAGCCGCTGCTGGTGGTTTAGGTTACGCAATTGCTCAAGCAATGATTAATGGTATTAAGCGCGGTCTATTCTCAAATGAAGCAGGTATGGGGTCTGCACCTAATGCAGCAGCCTCTGCAACACCTTATCCGCCGCATCCTGCTTCACAAGGTTATGTTCAAATGCTTGGTGTGTTTATGGATACGATTGTTATCTGTTCATCTACTGTCGCGATTATCTTAATGTCGGGTGAATATGTACCGCATGGCGAAGTCACTGGTATTGAGTTAACTCAGTTAGCATTAACAAGCCAAGTGGGGGATTGGGGCGGAATATTTATTGCGGTTGCTATTTTCTTCTTTGCTTTTACCTCTATCATTGCAAATTATTCGTACGCTGAGACTAATTTGATTTTCTTGGAGCACAATCATAAAGCCGGGATCGGTATTTTCCGTATCGTGGTTTTAGGTATGGTTATGTTTGGGGCGTTATCATCATTACCTACGGTATGGGCTTTAGCTGATGTTTCTATGGGGATGATGGCAATAGTGAATTTAATCGCAATTTCATTATTGTCAGGAACCGTTATCAAGCTGGCGAAAGATTACAATAAGCAGCTTAGTGAGGGTAAATTACCGACCTTTGATAGTAAAGATTACCCTGAATTACATTCTCAATTAGAAGAAGGTATTTGGGATAATAACAAAGAGAAAAACTAATTAATTGCTTTTACCCATCAAATAAATAGATAAAGCCACGCTACCTAGCGTGGCTTTTTTGTATCTGAATCGTTACTATCTTTATATAAATCAGATAAAGGAATTTCTCGCTCATGCTTATTGTTGTTTCTCCTGCTAAGACCCTTGATTACGAAAGCCCATTGGCAACCGATTTATCGACACAACCCGATTTCATTGCTGATTCGGAAGAATTAATTCATGTATGTCGAAAGTTAACGCCTCTTGATATTTCTTCATTAATGAAAGTGAGTGATAAAATTGCGAGTCTTAACGCGATTAGATTTGAAGAGTGGTCTCCTATCTTTACTTCTGATAATTCTAGACAAGCGTTATTTGCTTTTAAAGGCGATGTATATACCGGGCTTGATGCTGCTAGTTTTAGTGATGATGATTTTGATTATGCGCAGCGGCATTTACGCATGCTTTCAGGGCTGTATGGATTATTAAAGCCACTTGATCTGATGCAACCGTATCGTTTAGAGATGGGGACTAAATTAGCAAATGATAGAGGAGCGAATCTTTATCAATTTTGGGGTAATAAAATAACAGAAAAGCTAAATGCAGCGATTGAAGAACAGGGTGATAAGACTCTTATCAATCTAGCATCAAATGAATATTTTAAAGCCGTCAAACCCGCGTTATTAAATGCTGATGTGATCACTCCAATATTTAAAGATTGCAAAAATGGGCAGTATAAAATAATTAGTTTTTATGCAAAAAAAGCACGTGGCCTAATGGCTCGTTTTATCATTGAAAATAGAATTGCAACCATTGAAGAGTTAAAACGTTTTGCGGTAGATGGTTACTATTTTGTGTCAGCTGAATCATCAGAGAAAGAACTGATGTTTAAACGAGAAGAACAGTTCAAATAATTGCATGGAAATTGATTTTATTGGCAAATTATGTAAATAAAATGTTTCTAAATTTGGCTTGAGTAGTTATATTAACTAGGTGCTTGTATTAATAGCTATTTTTTAACATTGGTTTAGGTCGTTAATTAAGCATGTAAATAGGTATTTAAAAGGATTTAACACCACACTGACTATCGATAGTGTTAGAATAGGTATAAATCGTCAAAATAATGACTACATTCTCATTCGCATGAGAACTATATAAAGGACAAATCAAATGGCAGATCAAGGTGCAGTTACTGATTTAGCAACAACTGGCGTTGCTAATTTAGAGCGTTGGCTTACAGATAATTCAGAACTCTTTATTACTTATGGTGTAAATATTATTTCGGCACTAGTTATTCTTTTTATCGGTAATATTATCGTTAAGAAAGTCGCTGGTAGTGTAAGTAAAGTTCTTGAAAAGAAAAAAATGGACAAAGCAGTCGTTGACTTTGCTCATACATTAGTTCGTTACCTTTTATTTATTATCGTATTAATTGCAGCATTAGGTAAAGTAGGTGTTCAAACGGCTTCTGTTGTTGCTGTTATTGGTGCGGCTGGTTTAGCGGTAGGTCTTGCACTTCAAGGTTCGTTATCAAACTTTGCAGCTGGTGTATTGATTGTTGCCTTTCGTCCATTCAAATCTGGCGATTACGTTGAGATTGGCGGCGTGGCTGGTTCTGTTGAGTCTATCCAAATTTTCCAAACGATCCTAACTACTCCAGATAATAAAATGATTGTTGTGCCGAATGGGGGTGTTATTGGTAGCCCAATTACTAACTATTCTCGTCATGCTACACGTCGTGTTGATCATGTTATTGGCGTTTCTTATAGTGCTGATCTTAAGAAAACTAAAGAAGTGATCACAAAAGTACTTGAGGCTGATCCTCGTGTACTTAAAACACCGGCACCAACGGTTGGTGTTGTTGCTTTAGCTGATTCATCAGTAAACTTTGTGGTTCGTCCGTGGTGTAAAACTGCAGATTACTGGGATGTTTATTTTGATACGCTTCAAGCGATTAAAGAAGGTCTAGATAGCGAAGGAATTGAAATCCCATTCCCGCAAATGGATGTTCATTTGAATAAAGCTGATTAGCCTTTATGGTCTTAGTGTAGAAAATGCTTCCTTCGGGGAGCATTTTTTTTATCTGCTACTTATCTATTATCCTTTTGGATTAGAGTGGACTAGAATGAATATGAAATGGAATTTTCTATATAAATAAGAGTCATATATACATGACGTTATATTGAGATATTAAAATGAAAAAAATTGTTAGTGCATTATGTTTATCTGCTTTGATTTCCCCTGCTGCATTTGCTGAATCACCAGAGTTTCCTCATTTGGAAGTGTCTGGAGAGGGTAAGGTACTGGTTGTTCCTGATATGGCTCAGTTTTCTGTTGATGTGGTAGAAAGTAAAGCAACAGCAGAAAAAGCGAAGCAAGCTGCTGACAAGGCAGTGATCGGATTTTTAGCTCGTTTAGAAGTACAAGGTGTTAAGCGAGAGAATATTAATAGTGGCAATATTCGTTTAACACCCGAATATCGTTACCCGAAAGGGCAGAAACCTGAATTAGTTGGTTATAAAGCGATTCGCAACATTACTGTTACGGTGATGGATTTAAATAAACTGAATGGGTATTTAGATAAAGCTTTAGGTGATGGAATTAATCGAATTAATCACATTGAACTTAAAACAAGCAAAGAAAAAGAATATATTGAAGCTGCGCGTTTAGAAGCAATTAAAGATGCAAATAATAAAGCCGCTTCTTTGGCGAAAGGTTTTGGTACATCAGTGAAAGGCGTCTGGAAGATTTCTTATCATAATAATTATAGCCAACCTGTAATGATGAAAGCGATGCGTATGGACAGTTCTGCAAATACAGCTGAAAGCTACCAAGATACACAAATGGTTATCTCTGACAGTGTTTCGGTTGTTTATCGTTTAAAAGAATAAGCGACGTTATATCTATAATAGTGTTTAGAAAAATACATTGAAATAAAAAGGGTTACTAAGCGTAACCCTTTTTTTTGTACGATGTTATTAGCGTATGATTTATTAGTGAAGGATACGGGCTCGGATAGTACCTTCAATATCTTTTAGCTTCGTTAATGCTTCTTCTGAACGAGCGGCTTCAACATCAATAACGACATAGCCCATTTCTGATGAGGTTTGTAGGTATTGTGCCGCGATATTAATCCCTTTATCCGCAAAAATACTGTTAATTTTAGTCAGAATGCCTGGGCGGTTCTCATGAATATGAAGTAAACGAGACGTGCCAGTATGTAGAGGTAGAGAGACTTCTGGGAAGTTCACTGATGACAGTGTTGAACCATTATCTGAGTATTTTGTAAGTTTACCTGCGACTTCTACCCCAATGTTTTCTTGAGCTTCTTGAGTTGAGCCTCCGACATGAGGTGTTAGGATAACATTATCAAACTTTTGCAATGGTGATTCAAATGGGTCTGCATTTGTTTTAGGTTCTACTGGGAATACGTCAATAGCGGCACCACCTAGATGGCCAGATTCAAGCGCTGCACATAAGTCGGGTATTTTTACGACGGTACCACGAGCAGCATTGATAAAGATTGCCCCTGGTTTCATTCTTGCGAACTCTTCTGCACCCATCATGTCTTTTGTGCCTGCGGTTTCAGGTACATGAAGGGTAATAACATCACACTTGTTTAATAGTTCACTCATGGTTTGAATTTGAGTGGCGTTACCTAATGATAATTTATTTTCAATATCATAATAGTAAACACGCATGCCTAGGTTTTCAGCTAAGATCCCCAATTGTGTGCCGATATGTCCGTAACCTATGATACCCAAACGTTTGCCTCTGGCTTCAAAAGAAGAGTCAGCACTTTTTTTCCAGATACCACGGTGAGCTTGTGCATTCTTTTCTGGAATACCGCGAAGCAGTAATAGGATTTGCCCCAATACTAGTTCAGCCACACTACGTGTATTAGAGAACGGGGCATTAAAGACAGGAATACCGCGTTTTGCTGCTGCGGTTAGGTTTACTTGGTTCGTACCAATACAGAAACAACCAACGGCAACTAATTTATTAGCAGCATCAAACACTTCTTGGGTTAGTTGAGTTCGTGATCGTAAACCTATGAAGTGGACATCTTTTACTGCTTCAAGAAGCTCTTCTTCTGACAATGAACCTTTATGGTATTCAATGTTTGTATAGCCGTCAGCTTGAAAAACTTCAACACAAGATGGGTGCAATCCTTCTAAAAGAAGAATTTTAATTTTTTCTTTTTCCAGAGATACTTTTGCCATGGTCGTTCTTATCCTTAAAAACAAAATCAATAATGATTAGGGAAGTGATTATTTATTGATGATTATAAAGTATCAAAAAATAACCAGTTTGGGTAAGAAAATTACGGAATAGTTAACCTGAATTCTGGATAAAACATGCTTTAAGCGAGGATTAGTTCAAATTCACATTCTGATAGCTTAATTCGTGGCTTTTGTTTTTTTAAACAATAAGCCACAACGCCTGAAATTACATTTAGCATGAAACCAGTCACGCTACGATGACGGCTATGTTCAATTTGAGAGATATTCTTCAATTGGTCATTTATCGTTTCGATAATGTATCTCTTTGATAACATAGCCTTATCAAAAGCACTTATCTCTTTTGCTTTCATGTTTTTTCGCGAGGTAGTCACTAAATCGACATCAGAGTTCTTTAAGCTCTCACTCAACTTTTTACCTATGTACCCTTTATCAGCGTACAATTTCCCCGAGAGTTCTTTGCATAAATCAGGTACAGGAGTCCTATCATTTACATTGCCAGCTGTGATTTTCAGCGAAATAATTTCTCCAAGATGGTTAATCAATAAATGAAGTTTGAAGCCGAAAAACCATCCCATGGTACCTTTTCCTCTTTTCGCAACACCATCAAAGACTTTATGGCGAGGAATTCGAATGTTATGGCATACTTTAAGACTCGTGGAGTCAACAAAAGCAATGCCAGTCGGCTTACCTTTGATAGATTGAAAATAGGCACACATTGGGGCGATTAGGCTAGGCATTTTGCTCACAAATCGAGTGTAGCTAAGTAAATTTGGAAAGTATCCTTTCCAATATTGATGAACTAACCCGATATAGAAGTTCTTGAAATCTCTATGATTTGATTGATGAAAAGCGATGACAATAGTCATACATTCACTAGTAGACATTACTGACTGACGTTTTCTTTTTCTCTCACTAGCCTCAACAAGGTATTTTTCCCATTGAGATAAGAATTGATAACAAAAATCATCGACATCACAAAATATATCAACTAATTTATTCATCTTGCCCACCTTTTAAAATACGTTCAAATAATTCTTGGTCGAAAGATCTGATCGTTAGGTGGGCAATTAGTTCAGCCTTATCCAGAATTCAGGTTAGTTAATAAAAAACGGTGCTAATGAGCACCGTTTGTAATCAAATGACATTTTTATCTCTCAATTTACAGAGATAAGAAGGGGAATCATCGTATTAAACGAATTTTTTTACGCCATCAGGAGCGCCAACCAATAAAACATCGGCGCCACGGTGAGCAAATAAACCAACCGTCACAACACCAGGAAGGGCATTAATTTTATCTTCAAGCTCTTTCGCATTGGTGATTTTCATGTTGTGAACGTCTAAGATCATATTACCATTATCAGTAACAACGCCTTCACGGTAGGCAGGATCACCACCTAACTTAACCAGTTCACGAGCAACATAAGAGCGTGCCATTGGAATGACTTCAACAGGAAGAGGAAACTCACCTAATATGTCGACTTGTTTTGTGTTATCAACAATACAAATAAACTTATCAGAAATTGCAGCAACGATTTTTTCACGAGTAAGGGCTGCACCACCACCTTTAATCATCTCGTTCAGACCATTGATTTCATCCGCGCCATCGACATAAACATCAAGACCAGCAACATCGTTACAATCAAAAACTTCAATACCGAGTTCTTTTAGTTTTTCTGTTGAAGCAACTGAACTTGATACCGCACCTTTAATGTCATCTTTCATTGTCGCAAGTGCGTCGATGAAATGATTTACTGTTGATCCTGTACCTACACCAACAATGCTGCCAACTTCTACGTATTCTAACGCTGCCCAACCGGCTGCTTTTTTCATCTCGTCTTGAGTCATGACATTCTCCTAATGAAATAATAGTGTTCAATATGAAAGCGGCGTGATTATAACGTACAGATTTTTCTTCGTCAGAAAAAATAAGTCTAGAAAGAGTAAAAAAGTGATGTGAAGATACTTAAAGCAAACGTTTTCGGTTGTTTTTTACCATTTCCATATTTTATCAGAGGTAATGATACGAGGAAGAGGAACATCCCAAGATTCAACAGGTAAAATATCGACTTGTTGGCAAGAGTGAGCAATACCTATAGGCATAGGACCTTGTTGATATTGATGCCAGTTCTTAAGTGTACGGTCGTAATAACCGCCCCCCATACCTAACCGGTTTCCTGTGTGATCAAAAGCAACTAGAGGAGTTAAGATAAGATCCAATTCAGAGATAGGAATGACTTTAGTTTTATCTAACTTGGGTTCTCGTATTTGGTATTTATTTACGATAAGAGGTGTCGTGCGGTCATATTCAAGAAATAGTAGGTAGCCTTTAGAAAAAGGATGGATTACCGGTAAGAAAACGTTTTTTCCTTGCTCCCATAGCCACTCAATTAATAAGTGAGTACCTATTTCGCCATCAGCTGAAAGGTAAATAGCAATAGATTGAGCTTTTTGTATTGAAAGATCAGTGGAGCATTGCTGTACGAGATCGTAAGCGGCTTGATGTTGATATTGCTGAGAGAGGTTTTTACGACGTTGACGGATGTCTTGTCGAAGGTGTCGAGGAGATTGCATGGAATACCCCAAAGTGCCGTAGTGAAACGTAGCCCTTGAACCCTAGGTTCAAGGCGGATCAGCAAAGTTTACCGTAGGCTTCTCAGTACAAGCCGAGCATGCTCAATAGCAAACAAATACTAACCCTAATTTGTGCTTATCGGCTCAGGGACATAGATCCGACCACAAACACTCCAGGGTAAATTTAATTCTTTTGCTATCCTTAGCGATGAGACTATTCTGCCGTACTTTCTTCCGTTTTACTAGGCTTTGCTAAAGAAATTGCAGCTTCTAATGCACTAGCAAGCAGTCCCATGCGCTGGTAAACATCAGATGAGTGTTTACTTGCTTCATTTTTAGACATATGTAACTCATAACAGATATTTAGCGATGTGATCGTTAATAATTGTTCTGTATTCGTTACTTTAGTGCGTTCCGATAATTCATTTACTCGGTTATTTAAATCTTTAGCCGCCTCTTTTAAAGCTGCTTCTTGACCAGCAGGGCAGTTCACCTTAATGGCACGTCCTAATATTTGGACTTGGACAGCTTGGCTTGTCATCAATACATTACTCATCGTTAAACTAGGGGATAACACTGATTTATTTTATCTTCAGTGATAATTATATGAAACTATAAGAAATGCATTAATAAGATTCAAGCATTTCCCTTCTCTTTGTTGACAGCGGTTAACTATATTCTTAATAAAACAACAATATGATGAAAAGATACTCAATTGAAAGTGATCGTGAGTTTTCTGAATTTGCTTGAAGTGGTAGCATGGGGTACTAATCATAAATTTAGAGAGCTTCTAATGAGCGAAATTAAAATGCCAGAATTCCTGACTGTAGAGTCAGCCCTTAAAGACAGTGGATTAGCGGTAACGCCCGCAGAATTACACGGCCTGCTAGTTGGTATGATAAGTGGTGGATTGCCTTTAGATGATAATGCATGGAAGCCTTTAATGTATGATTACACTAATGATGGGTTAGGATGGCCTGACAGTGCCATTCAGATCGGAAGTGCCGTTTTCCAATTTACCGTTGCAGAGTTAACGGGAAGCGAATTGGCTCTCTCAATGTTAATTCCCAATGATAAAGAAGGACTAATGAACCGAGCTGATGGACTAAGTGAGTGGGTGAATCATTTTATTTCAGGACTTGGTTTAGTTGATCTGAAAATGGATAAAGCATCAGAAGCATTAAAAGAAGCTTTAGTTGATCTAGAAGAAATTGCGCGTCTAGGGATCGACGAAGATGATGATATTGAAGAGCAAGAGAGTTTATTTGAACAAGTGTTAGAACATGTGCATGTTTGTGTATTAACTATTCACTTAGAATTGGGTCAACGTATTCATAAAGATGCGTCTAAAGCTGTCCACTAATGAGTGAAGATATGACACATTATGATGTTGTTATTGTTGGTGGAGCAATGGCTGGAGCTACTCTAGCGTTGGCACTACAACAAATGACCAAAGGTGCATTATCTATTGCCGTTATAGAGGCTTTTGAACCCAATATATATAAGCATCCTGGGTATGATTCTCGTAGTATTGCACTGTCGAGCGGAACCACTCAATTATTGAAAGATGTGTCGTTATGGTCTGAAATAGAACCAGTAGCGACGCCTATTTATCATATTCATGTGTCAGATCGTCATCATGCAGGGATAACAGAGCTTACTTCTGCAGAGCTTAATATTGACAGCTTAGGTTACGTTGTTGAGTTAGCCGACGTTGGCCGTTTTTATCATCAAAAACTGTTAGCGACCGATAACATTAATTTTATTTGTCCAGTCACTGTGGTTAATATTGAACGTTTATTAGCGTCATCGATAATTCACTTATCAAACGGAGATGCTATTTCAACGTCATTAGTGGTTGCGGCTGATGGTGCAGAGTCTCAAACGTGTAAGAGTATGCAGATTGAAGCTCAAGAGTATAATTTTGAGCAAGTAGCCATTATTGCGAATGTAACAACAGAGTGCCACCCACAAGGTAAGGCATTTGAACGTTTTACTGAGAATGGGCCACTCGCCTTACTTCCAATGTCTCAAGGGCGTAGTTCACTGGTATGGTGTGTAAGCCCAGAAGAAGCAGAACGTATTTCGTCTTTTGATGATAAGGCTTTTTTAGCACACTTACAGATCGCGTTTGGCTGGCGTTTAGGGGTAATGAAAAAAGCAGGAAAACGAGCGCATTATCCATTGTGGTTACGTCATCAAACTCAGCACGTGTCACACCGTTTTGCGGCTATTGGTAATGCAGCTCAAACATTGCATCCTATTGCAGGGCAAGGGTTTAATTTGGGTATTCGAGATGTTTTTTCGTTGGCTGAATGTATTTCTGATGCTTTTAGAGATAATGTTGATGTCGGTGATTATTCTGTTCTTTCTCGTTATCAGCAACGACGTCAATCAGATCAAAAACAAACCATAACAATGACAGCGGGTTTAATCTCTATTTTTGCGAATAATGTTTTTCCTATGGTAGTAGGAAGAAATATGAGCTTATACGCGGTTGATATTTTCCGTTCTTTTTTAAAACCCCTAACATTACGTGCAATGGGTCGAGTGAATAGATAATTATGATGCAAAGTGTAGATATTGCGATTATTGGGGGGGGCATGGTTGGCTTGACTGTTGCTGCTGCTCTAGAAAAAAGCGGTTTAAGAATCGCAATTATAGAAAGTCACTTACCTGATGCGGAATTAACTGCTTTACCTGATGTTCGTGTTTCAGCGATTAGTCGTGCAAGTGAAAATATTTTAACGAATGTTGGTGCTTGGGAAGGCATTATCTCAAGACGAGCGGCGGCTTATACTTCAATGAAAGTATGGGAACAAGACAGCTTTGCGCATATTGATTTTGATGCAACACAAATCGCCCAACAAGATTTAGGCCATATTATTGAGAACCGAGTTATTCAACTTTCTTTACTCGATAAAATAACGAAACAAGATAACGTAACGTTATTCGCTCCTGAGCGTTGTGCGAGTATTATGTTTGGCGAAAGTGAAGCATGGATTAATTTAGAATCAGGCAAAGGAATAACGGCTAAGTTGGTTGTTGGTGCTGATGGGGCTAATTCATGGTTACGTAATCAATTAGATATTCCTCTTACACATTGGGATTATGGACACAGTGCACTGGTAGCCAATGTTCGAACTGTTGATGATCACCATAAAGCAGCTCGTCAAATTTTTAGATCTGAAGGCCCACTTGCTTTCCTTCCGTTAAGTGAGCCCAATCTAAGCTCTATTGTATGGTCACTTGATCCATTACATGCTGAAAATTTAGTATCAATGCCTAGCGATGAGTTTAATAAGCAATTAACGGCGGCGTTTGATAATCAATTGGGGCTTTGCAAGGTTGAAGGAGAGCGACAAGCTTTTCCATTAAAAATGCGCTATGCAAAAGACTTTGTCCGAGAGCGTGCTGTATTAGTCGGAGATGCCGCTCATACGATTCACCCACTCGCAGGGCAAGGTGTCAATTTAGGATTAGCAGATGCAGCGGCATTAGCTGAAACGATTATGACGTTGCAACAAGAGAACAAAGATATTGGTTTAAAAACCAATTTACGGAGTTTTGAGCGATGGAGAAAAACGGAAGCTGCTCAAATGATAGCGTCTATGCAAGGTTTTAAAGAGTTATTCTCAGGCTCTAATCCACTAAAAAAACTGGTTAGAGGTATTGGTATGTCATTAACGAATGAACTTACACCAGTAAAAGATGAATGTTTAAAAAGAGCATTAGGATTATCGGGGCATTTACCAAAAATAGCAAAATAATCCCATTAAGTAGACAGTAAAAAGGTAGCTCATGGCTACCTTTTTTAGTGTTCAATTCTTGATTTTTTACGTTTAATGATTCTGTATTAATAGGCCATTCTCAAGCGATTAACCTCAACATTTATTTCTTTTATCATACGATAATGCACACGCTCTGCTTGAGTTGGGACAATCAAGCGGCCCTCTTCAAATCTAAATTCGCCAATGCCATGAATATGAATCCGTCCGTTAAATAGTCGACTAATATGTTTAGCAATCATGCTTGGTGCATAGTGCTTAAAAAATCGCATCACGTTATCCTTAGGTGATTAATACTAATTAAATCTCGTGCTAGGCCTAAATTATAAGACAGTAAAGATGACATGAGTATTACAGAGTTAGAATATGGTGATGGTAAGCGCAAAATGGTCAAGTTAATGTATTGAAATTTGATCTATATTCAGAATTAACAACTGCTAACAAAATAATGTCAAAAAAAAGCCCGAAATGTTTTTCGGGCAAACAGTCACAGATGCATTTCCAACATTTATAGGCCGTTGGAATAAATTGTTTGGAGTTAAACAATTTATGTATTCTTTTGTAATAAAAGAACACAGATAAGATAACTAACTTGCAATTAAATTGCTACTTATTCACAATAAATAAATAACAATTCATTCTTGTGTCTTGATTTATGCAGGTTACTTCAAAGTAGCAATGTAACTATGTATTAAATACTCATTATTGAAACGCAAAGTATGAGTGATTTAATTTACTCTTCATCTAATGAGTAAGGTTGATTGCCTTTGTTCCAAATTGAATCTTGGAGTTTGAACTGGGTACCTTCCTCTAGGTCGTTAGGTAAAATAGCAAGTGCTAACGTATAACCATCTTCAAAACGGTAAGCCGATACGATAGTGCCTCCTTTTCGCCAGTTTTCACCCACACTACGTTCAATTGCATCACCTGCGACAGGTATTGAATTGGATTGACCTGATAATAGGTACATTGCTCGTTTATTAATGCCTCGATATTTTGCTCGAGCAACGGTTTCTTGTCCTGTGTAGCAACCTTTAGCAAAGCTGATACCACCGACAGCTTGTAAATTCATGGCTTGTGGAATGTGAGCGTTACTTAATGCATTATCTAGCTGAGGTAAACCATGTTGAATTGTGTGTAATGACCATAATGATTCGTCACATAGCACCGTGTTACTTTCTTGGTTTATTATATTTTTTTTGTGTTCTGGTGTGGTGACGAGTAACCATTGAGTTTCACTTATTTTAGCAAACGTTCCAAGCTCGCAAGCACGAACATTCGCGTCAGTTGTTGTGTGTTTGTTTACCCAATCTGTTGCCTTTTTACCGCTAATCCCCAATAAAACGTCATCACCAACCGCGATATCAACTTTAGAAAATACAGAGTATTTTTTTATTTCAGTGAGTTCTGTTTCAATGGCACTTCTTCGCTGAAATAAAGCATAACCATCGTTATGGTTGAACAGTTGGAAAATACTCCATAATTTACCTTTTGCATCACAATGGCCACCAAAGGTAATGTCATCCTGTGGGAGAGTTACTACATCAGCGGTTACTTGTCCCTGAAGGTAGGACTTTTTATCATTACCGATCATTGTGATCAAAGCCCAATCATTAAGCTCTGAAATAGCAAGCGCAGGTAATGTGTCTTCTTTTTTAATTGATAGTTTTGGAAACAATGTGCTCATCATTAAATTCTTATTTTGTTGAGTAATTCTCT
The DNA here is from genome assembly GCF_000196495.1 of Aliivibrio salmonicida LFI1238. NCBI lineage: Bacteria > Pseudomonadati > Pseudomonadota > Gammaproteobacteria > Vibrionales > Vibrionaceae > Aliivibrio > Aliivibrio salmonicida. The sequence goes on along the minus strand of NC_011312.1, from coordinate 2,716,403 downwards.
TTATAGTAAATGCCTAGATTTTAAATGTCAGTAAAAGAAACATCAGTTTGATGTCTCATCTTCTTCATCTTGTTACTTTTGATCATGGTTGTCATCGGGATTGACTGATAAAATCAGACCAGTTATTTCTATTTTAGTTAGGGAACTGTATGTACAGTGTCGAAGAAAAAGCTCGAGTTAAGTGGGCTTGCCGTCGTGGCATGTTGGAATTAGATGTGGTTATCATGCCATTTTTTGATGAATGCTTTGAAGAACTAACAGAAGCTGAGCAACAAGGTTTCGTTTCTTTACTTGAAAGTGATGACCCAGATTTATTTACTTGGATCATGGGACATGGCCGCAGTGATAATTTAGCTCATGCTTCTATGATAGATAAAATTGTTGCGCATAATCACAGCAAACTCCGTTAGGGTAAACCTTACCTTTTCATATATCGCCTATCTTTGTCTTTATGGCAGTTTTTTCTGTATAGGGTGGGCGGTATTATTGTTAAATATAATCCCTTTTCCTCTTATTCCTTTTCTTTTTTATTTCCTCTATCAACAGAGTAAATTGGCTTACCATGCGTTACTTACTCAACAAGGTATGTATAACTTTGTTAATAAAGAGTCGGATGATGATCGAGATTGGATTGTCAGTCATTCTCTATGGGTCAGTCGGTCGTTAATCATTATTAAATGCCATAACTTATATGACCATCGTACGATGTATTTATTAAAAGACAGTTGTCGATCTTCTTTTTTTAATGAGCTATCTATCATGATGCGGCACAGGTAATTATCTGGTAAATCTATTTTTTAGTAATGCGATAAAATTAAAAAGCCCTACATAGATAAGATTCTATATAGGGCTTTTATTGATCGTTTTACTTAGATATTAATCACGCGTTGGTATTAAAATCGTTGGGCCTGATTCTTCTAAGGCTTCAGGATAATCAAGGGTGTAATGTAAGCCACAACTTTCTTTTCGCTCCATAGCACAACGAATCATGAGTTCAGAGACATCGAGTAAGTTACGTAATTCAATGAGGTTATTAGAGACTCGGAAGTTACTGTAATAATCATGCGTTTCTTGCTTTAGCAATTGGATGCGACGAAGCGCTCGTTCTAAACGTTTGTCGGTACGTACAATTCCCATGTAATCCCACATAAACAAGCGTAATTCATGCCAGTTATGTTGAATCACGACTTCTTCATCTGAACATTCAACTTGGCTTTCATCCCATGCTGGCAATGATGGCGGAAGCTCTCGCTTATCCATTTCTTTAATTATGCATTCAGCGGCAGACCAAGCATAAACAACACATTCTAATAATGAATTAGATGCTAGGCGATTGGCACCATGAAGTCCGGTATAACTTACTTCACCGATAGCAAACAAGCCATCAATGTCTGTTTGGCCCTGCTTATCAACCATTACGCCACCACAGGTATAGTGTGCCGCTGGAACGATAGGAATGGGTTCTTTTGTCATATCAATACCAAACGAAAGCAATTTTTCATTAATGGTAGGGAAATGATGATGAATGAAATCTTCTGGCTTGTGGCTAATGTCTAAATACATGCAATCTGCACCTAAACGTTTCATTTCAAAATCGATAGCTCGGGCAACTACATCACGAGGAGCGAGTTCAGCACGCTCATCGAAATCCAACATGAAACGAGATCCATCAGGACGACGTAAGTAAGCGCCTTCACCACGTAATGCTTCAGACATTAAAAAATTACGGGCATCTGGATGAAATAGGCACGTTGGATGAAATTGATTAAATTCTAAATTCGCGACACGGCACCCCGCACGCCAAGCCATTGCAATGCCATCACCAGAAGAGACGTCAGGATTCGACGTATATTGATAAACTTTAGAAGCACCACCAGTGGCTATAACCACAAATTTGGCACGAACGGTTTCGACATGTTCAGCGTCACGGTTCCAAATATAAGCACCGACGACTTTATCAATGTCACCGCCTATTTTGTCTTCAGTAATTAAATCTAATGCGTTATGACGTTCAAAAATTGTAATGTTAGGGTGATTAACGACGTTATCTTGCAACGACGTTTGCATTGCTTTACCCGTTGCATCTGCCGCGTGAAGAATGCGACGATGACTATGGCCACCTTCTCGAGTTAAATGGAACCTCGGGTGAGATATGTCGGTTTCTTTTTCATCATCATGATCAAAAGGAACACCGCCATCAATTAACCATTGAACACAATGCTTAGCATTTTCTGCAATGAAGGTAACAACGTCTTTATCGCAAATATGAGCGCCTGCAATTAAGGTGTCATCGACATGAGATTCTATAGTATCACTTTCATCAAATACGGCAGCAATGCCACCTTGAGCGTAGTAGGTAGACCCTTCATTACGTGGGCCCTTACTTAAAACGATCACCTTTCCATGTGGTGCGACTCTAAGTGCAAGTGAAAGACCAGCAGCACCACTACCTATGACTAAGACGTCACAACTGTGTTCATTGGTTATGTTCATATATTCATCATTATCCTGTGATTATCAGAGCATTTTACCAGAATCTATCCGGTTGCGTCACATTTTGAGTGGAATCTTAATTATCAAGAATAAAATTAGGAGGAAGTTATCGTATTTTATTGCTGTGAAGCCAAGAATCGGTAGGGAGTTAGGTGCTCTTAATATATTAAATGTGTAAAAAATGTCATAATAAAGGAACTTTCTAACATTTAGAAACTCATACATAGTGCTCAAGTTAATCGTGGTATAGCAGATTGAAGCTATTACGTTATATAAACTTAATGCGCATTTAAGAATAATAACATGGGAGTACCCGCTCCAATGAGTGAGCAGTTAACCGATCAGGTATTGATTGAGCGAGTTCAAAGAGGCGACAAGCAAGCTTTTAATCATTTGGTGATTAAGTACCAAAATAAAGTCTGTAATCTTGTCGCTCGTTACGTAAAAAATAGTGGTGATGTTCCTGATGTAGCTCAAGAAGCGTTCATTAAGGCCTACCGAGCGTTACCAACGTTCCGAGGTGATAGTGCGTTTTATACTTGGCTTTATCGGATAGCGGTCAATACAGCAAAAAATTATTTAGTTGCTCAGGGAAGAAGGCCTCCAGCATTTGATGTTGATGCCGAAGATGCCGAATATTATGAAGGGGCGAGTGCATTAAAAGAAATTACGAACCCTGAGAATTTATCGTTGTCTGAAGAGTTACGACAAATTGTATTTTCGACGATCGATGCGTTACCTGAAGATTTAAAAACAGCAATAACATTACGAGAGCTAGAAGGGCTAAGTTATGAAGATATTGCTGCGATAATGGAGTGTCCGGTTGGTACGGTTCGTTCTCGTATTTTCCGAGCTCGTGAAGTCGTCGAGAAGAAAATTCAACCGCTAATGCAGCGTTAATGATTTCCAACGGTCAAACGGTGAAGACAATGACTGATAAAGCAAAAATTTCTGCTTTTATTGATAATGAAGAAATGGACAATGCGTTTATCGCTTCGTTATCAGAAACAAGCAATGCAGAAACATGGGCAAACTATCACTTAATTGGTGATGTAATGAGAGGGGACGCACCAAGTAGCAAAGAATGGAATATTGCTGCTAATGTCGCTCTTGCTCTTGAAGATGAGGCCGCTCATCAAATGAATGATAATGTGACGGCGTTTATTCCATCACAACCAACGCCTTCAGAGGCAAAGAAAACAATGCCAAGTTGGTTAACTCAATTTAGCCAAGTAGCAATGGCGGCGTGTTTTTCATTAGTGGTTATTGTTGGTGTACAACAATACAACAATGACGATCCTAACGGGATCCCAACAAGCGGTGATATACAGGTTCTTGATACCATACCTTTTAGTGGTTCAGCTGAGCCAGTCAGTTTAACTCGAGACTCTCTGGTACCTAAATCATCGAATGAAGCCGATGTCATGGAGCAACGCAAACGTATTAATGCAATGCTGCAAGATTATGAATTACAGCTTCGTTTAAATGCACATGATGGTTCTGTTGATAGAGAACTGTTAGAGCAAAATTCGACGTTGGCAGAATAAATGAAAAGAATCCTGATCAGCCTAATTGCCTTGGTCAGCATCTTTCCAATAATGGCCTCGGCAGAAGATAAACCTTCTGCGGAGGCCTTGTTGCATCAGATGGATGAGGCTAGCCATAGTTTAAATTACGAACTTTCTTACATTTTAGTGAAGAAAAACAGTATTGAACCTTTCATGTACCGCCATTCTCATACTAAAGATATGACGTTATCTCACCTCGTCTATTTAAGTGGTTCAATGCGAGAGGTGATCCGCCGTAATGATGAAATCAGTTATTTGGAACAAGGAAGTAAACCTTTCTCAATTCAATCTGAAGCCATTGTTGCGCCTATTATTCCGCTATTACATAAAAATGTGGCTGAGCTTAATCAGTATTACGATTTTATTTCTATGGGCAGAGCGAGAGAAGCTGGGTCTCCAACGCAAGTGATTAGAATCGTTTCAAAAGATGGCGCTCGTTATTCCTACGTAGTTTGGATCGATGAAAGAAGTAAGTTGCCTTTAAGAACCGATCTTGTTAGCCGAGACGGTGATATTATTGAGCAGTATCGAGTTGTTTCGTACACCGTCAACGATCAAATTACTGAATTTATGAAAAAACGCCTAGGGACTGTTGAGCTTCCTAAGGTGCTAAAAATACCAGCGGCAACGAATGAAGCGGCAATGTGGTCGGTTAATTGGATACCGCAAGGGTTTAAAAAGATTAATTTTAATCGCTATCGTTTATCTATGAATCAACGTTCAGTAGAAAGTAAAATGTTTTCTGATGGCTTGTTTAATTTTTCGGTCTATATTTCTGAAGCGGATAAGCTAAGTCACAAAGAGCAACTGGTGACACAAGGCCGTCGTTCGCTGCACAGTTATATCAAAGGTGAATATGAAATTAGTGTTGTTGGGGATATCCCTACCGTAACAGCAAAGCGTATTGCCAACTCTGTCGTATTTGATTCTTCAGACGTCAACGTTAAGGAGAAGTAAGAATATGATGACTGCATTAGCAACGGTTCTTGATGTTCAAGATGATATTGTTGTTGTTGGTTGCCAACAAAAAACAAGTTGTAATCATTGTGCGTCACAAGATTCTTGTGGGACAGGTATTGTCTCTAAGGTCCTTCCTGGAAAAGTACATCATTGGGCTTTTCATACGGATAAAAAATTAACGATTGGGCAAATGGTTGAAATTGGTTTACCAGAGAAAAACTTACTTCAATCCGCTGCTATTGTTTATCTTGTACCTCTGTTTTTTCTTTTATTTGGCGCCTTAATCTCTGAATGGTTAATTTCTCCTTTAATTGGTATCGGAGAGGTGACAACAATTGTAATTGCTGGACTTTCATCGTGGGGAGGGTATTTTATTGCGAAAACCCTTTCTCATCGTATTGAACAGAAAACAGAACAACAAGTTAGTCTAATTAGAGTCCTTGGCGAGTCAATTTCTGACACTATCTCAGTAAATGCCGCAGGATAAGATAGCGACTTGCGAGGAAATTGGGTAGAATCCCGTTACTTGATCTCACGATCCAATCCCATTAACTAATTGAGTTTGTCACGTCATTCATGAAGCATATTCGTAATTTTTCTATTATTGCCCATATCGATCACGGTAAATCAACACTATCTGACCGCCTTATCCAAGTTTGTGGTGGCCTGTCAGACCGTGAAATGGCAGCACAAGTTCTTGATTCAATGGATCTAGAACGTGAACGTGGTATCACTATTAAAGCCCAGAGTGTAACTCTAAACTACACGGCGAACGATGGTGAAACTTATCAACTAAACTTTATCGATACACCTGGACACGTTGATTTCTCATACGAAGTATCACGTTCACTTGCGGCTTGTGAAGGCGCATTATTAGTGGTTGATGCAGGTCAGGGTGTAGAAGCTCAAACTCTAGCAAACTGTTATACCGCTCTTGAAATGGATTTAGAAGTCGTTCCAATCTTGAATAAGATTGACTTACCAGCGGCTGATCCTGATCGTGTAGCAGAAGAAATTGAAGACATCGTTGGTATTGAAGCGATGGAAGCGACACGTTGTTCAGCAAAGACTGGGTTAGGTGTTGATGCCGTTCTTGAAACGATTGTTAAATGCATTCCAGCACCGGAAGGCAATCCAGAAGGTCCAACCCAAGCGTTGATCATTGACTCATGGTTTGATAATTACTTAGGTGTTGTTTCTTTAGTTCGAGTTAAACATGGCTCATTGAAGAAAAATGACAAAATTAAAGTAATGAGCACTGGCCAAGCATGGAATGTTGACCGCATTGGTATCTTCACTCCAAAACAAGTGGATACTGATGGATTAAACACAGGTGAAGTAGGCTGGGTTGTTTGTGGTATTAAAGATATTTTAGGCGCACCAGTGGGTGATACATTAACTCACGCTAAAGGTGGCTGTGAAGAGCGCTTACCTGGTTTCCAAAAAGTAAAACCACAGGTATATGCTGGTTTATTCCCTATATCATCGGATGATTATGAAAACTTCCGTGATGCATTGGGTAAATTAAGCTTAAATGATGCGTCTCTTTTCTATGAACCAGAAAGTTCTTCAGCACTTGGTTTTGGTTTCCGTTGTGGCTTCCTTGGTATGCTACACATGGAAATCATTCAAGAGCGTTTAGAGCGTGAATACGATCTTGACCTTATTACAACTGCACCAACGGTAGTGTACGAAGTTGTGTTGAATAATGGTGATTTACTGTATGTAGATAGTCCAGCAAAACTGCCAGCAGTGAACGACTTAGACGAAATACGTGAACCAATTGCGCGTTGTAATATTTTGGTGCCAGCGGAATACTTAGGCAATGTAATTAGCCTATGTATTGAAAAGCGTGGTACTCAAGTTGATATGATTTATCATGGCAACCAAGTGGCATTAACTTATGATATTCCAATGTCTGAAGTGGTGTTAGATTTCTTCGACCGTTTGAAGTCAACCTCTCGTGGTTATGCATCATTAGATTACAACTTCCAACGTTATGAACTTTCTAACATGGTTCGTGTTGACGTATTGATTAATGCTGAAAGAGTCGATGCTCTTGCTATCATTACTCACCATGATAATGCACAAGGTCGTGGTCGTTTGCTGGTTGAGAAGATGAAAGAATTCATCCCTCGCCAAATGTTTGATATTGCAATTCAAGCAGCAATCGGCGGGCATATTATTGCACGTTCAACGGTTAAGCAATTACGTAAAAATGTAATCGCAAAATGTTACGGTGGTGATATTAGCCGTAAGAAAAAACTGTTGAAGAAGCAAAAAGACGGTAAGAAACGCATGAAGCAGATTGGTAATGTTGAATTACCTCAAGAAGCTTTCCTTGCGATTCTTCATGTAGGTAAAGATTAATTTATTACTTCTGATTATTCAGAGTGAAGTAAATTAAACTTTATTACAGCTCAAAGAAAGCGATGATCAATGGTCTTCGCTTTCTTTGTTATGCAACACTTAATAACTTAAGGGAATGTAATGGCTAACACTTTTTCACTGATTTTAGTTTTAGTAACACTGTTTACTGGTGTTATTTGGACTATTGATAAATTCGTCTTGGCACCAAAGCGCAAACAAAAAATTGCAGCCGCCCGTGAGCAAGCGAATGGACAAGTTGATGATGCAACACTTGTAAAAGTCGCTCCTCAACCAGCATGGATAGAACAAGCTGTTTCTATTTTTCCAGTGATTGGCCTTGTTTTAGTGTTGCGCTCATTTATTTATGAGCCGTTCCAGATCCCATCCGGTTCGATGATGCCGACGCTTTTAGTCGGTGATTTTATCTTGGTCGAAAAATTCTCTTATGGAATTAAAGATCCTGTTTGGCGTACACAACTTGTAGATGTGGGGAAACCAGAACGTGGTGATATTGTTGTTTTTAAATATCCACCACAACCAAATATCGACTATATTAAACGTGTAGTAGGTAAACCTGGTGACACTGTTATTTACAGCGCTTCTAAGCAAATTTGTGTGAAACCA